>JBEKIA010000066.1:0-17058 GCA_050011995.1 Verrucomicrobiota bacterium | reverse complement strand
GGCGGCCCCATTGCGGCGCGCGGCGTCTTCTACGTCATCGCCAATTATGCCGCCATCGGCTACGGTTACATGGGCGGCGATTGGATGGCGGAAACCAAGGGGGCCGACATGGCCCCGGTCGGCGCGGACTTCCGGCTCTTTCAAGACGCCCTCCCGGTCATCACCGAATGGCAGGGGACCGACAAGCTCAAGGCGGCGGTCGAGGAGCGCGGCACGGGCGCGCGGAACCTGATCTTCACCAACTACGATGTGCTCGTGCGTTTCCACCCGCCCGGCCGGCAGGCGATTGCATCGGTCAACGCCGGACCTTTTCTGGCCACGTCGGCGGAGCCTTCCGGCCGCGCGCTCGTCGCCGAACTGGGGCCGGATGAGTTCCTCGTCCTGGGATTCGGCTCCTCCGTGGAATTCCGGCCGGCGCAGGGAACGGACTACACGGCCGCGCAACTGGTTTCCAACGAGCAGGGCCTGTACGAGAACGGCGTCTGGAAGACCACCGCGCAGGGCCAGACGGCGCAAGGCGACTACACGGGGCCGCTGGTCAACCTGCCGGAGACCGGCGCCTTGGTGAAGGTCAAGTTGATGAAATACTGAATTCATTATTCTGAATTCACTATCCACTGTTATGCGCATCGAACTGATCAACACCGGCGCCGAACTCCTGGTCGGGCGCGTCCTCAACACCCACCAGCAATGGCTTTGCCGCCAGCTTGCCGACCTGGGCCGCGAAGTTTCCCGCCAGGTTTGTGTCCCGGACGACGCCCTGCAAATCCGGGACGCTCTCCGCGAGTCCCTGGCACGGTCGGAACTGGTCATCATCACCGGCGGTCTCGGCCCCACCAGCGACGACCTCACCCGCGATGTTGTCGCGCAAGTCCTCCGCCGAAAGCTGGTCCGCCACCCGGCCACCCTCTCCCGCATCAGACATTTCTTTGCCGCGCGCCATCGCCCAATGCCCGCCGGCGTTCAAGTCCAGGCCATGATCCCTGAGGGCGCAATGGTATTGGTCAATTGCAACGGCACAGCCCCCGGCCTGGCCCTGCAAACGATTGCCGGCAAACAATGTCTCATTCTCCTGCCCGGCCCGCCGCGGGAACTGCGGCCCCTGTTCCTCAAATCCGTCGTCCCGTTGCTCCGCCGGAAATTTCCCCTCGCCTCGCCCTTTCTCTGCCATACCTTCAAAACCACCGGCCTGGGCGAATCCATCGTCGAAGAAAAGATTGCCCCCGCGTTGCAACCCCTGGTCCGCAACGGTCTCCAACTGGCCTACTGCGCCCGCGTCGGAGAAGTGGACGTCCGCCTCGCCGCGCGCGGCGAAAAAGCCGCCTCCCTGCTCGCCCAGGGCATCCGCCGGGTCCGGCGCCTGCTTGGCCCCGTGATCTTCGGGACCGGCGACGACTCGCTGGAATCGGTCCTCATCCGCCTCCTCATCGCGCGTCAGAAAACCCTCGCCGTGGCCGAATCCTGCACGGGCGGCTTCCTGGCCCATCGCCTTACCAACGTCCCCGGATCCAGCGCCGTCTTTCTTGGCGGCGTCGTCGCCTACAGCAACCAGGTCAAACAAGACCTCCTGGGGGTCAGCGCCGAGACCCTGCGCCGGCACGGCGCGGTCAGCGAACCCGTGGCGCGGGCCATGGCCGAGGGCGCCCGCCGCCTTCTCCGCGCCGACTGCGCGCTGGCCGTCACCGGCCTTGCCGGGCCTGGCGGCGGCACCCCGGATAAACCGGCCGGCACCGCCTTCATCGCTTTGTCTCAAAACAAGGGAACCGCTGTCCTGCTTCAGCACAGTCCGGTGGATCGCGAGACCTTCAAATTCGCCGTTTCCCAGCGCGCGCTTGATCTCCTGCGCCAGGCCCTGCCCCCCCCGCTCCCCCGGCCTGGCGTAAAATCGAAGAAAAACTCAAAAAAAAGCTTGCTATTGGCATGATGACTGCTAAATTCATCTTTGCGGTTGCAAAAGGCAATCGGTGAACCTGATTGTATTAATAACTAAACCCGCCTTTTGCTGGGTTCACGCCGCATCAGAAAGGTTACGCAAGTAATATGAATAACAAAGTCACCCGCAAAGCCGGTTTCACCCTGGTGGAAATTATGATCGTGGTCGCCATTATCGGCCTCCTCGCCGCCATCGCGATTCCGAACTTCGTTCGCGCCCGCACCACTTCCCAGGCCAATGCCTGCATCAGCAACCTCCGCATCATTGACAGCGCCAAGGCCCAGTGGGCTTTGGAAAACCACAAGCAGAACACCGACACTCCGGCTGGCACGGATATCCAGCCGTACATGGGCCGCGGCTCCGCCGGCGAATTGCCCACCTGCCCGATTGACTCCGCCCAGACCTTTGCCACCAGCTACACCCCGAACAACGTGGGCACCAAGCCGGTCTGCAACATCATGCCCACCACCCACAGCCTGCCATAAGGCAACCCTTCTGTCTTGATCCCCGCGGATCAGGACACCGCAAAAGGCCCGGGAGAAATCCCGGGCCTTTTTCTTTCCCGCGCCCCCGCCCGGCCCTGGATGCCAATACCCCAAAATATAAAGCTTGAGCCAAACCCAAAAAAAACTACTCTAACCCCATGTCTAAGGTTAAACACATTGTCCTGCTCAAGTTCAAAGAAGGAACCACCGAAGAACAGACCAACAAGTTCTTCGAGGAGGTTCTGGACCTGTCGGAATCCGTGCCGGGCATTGACGACTACGTTTCCGGCGCCAACTGCAGCGCCGAAGGCCGAAGCCAGGGCCTGACGCACGGGTTCATCATGACCTTTGCCGACGCCGCCGCGCGCGACGCCTATCTCGTCCATCCGGAACACGAACGCTTCAAAGCCAGCGCGCTCCCCCTGTTGGACAACATTCTCATCTTTGATTTCGAGGTCTGAAGGCGCGCTGGCCGCCTGATGCTCCAGGCTTCCGGCGGGCGCGCGCCCTTCCCCGCGCGCCGCGGGCCGCGTCTGGCGGCCCGCATCCACCCATTCCATTGCACCGCCAGTCATCTATGAGACGCACCCACCACTGCAACCAACTGCGGCCCGCTCACGCCGGGCAATCCGTCGTCCTCTCCGGCTGGGTCCATTCCCGCCGCGACCTGGGCGGCCTGATCTTTATTGACATCCGCGACCGCGAAGGGCGCACCCAAACCGTGTTCGATCCCTCCGATTTGCCCGCCGGGCTTTTCGACCGCGCCGCCTCCCTCCGCAGCGAATGCGTCATCACCGTCTCCGGCAAAGTCCGCGCCCGCCCCGCCGGCACCAACAATCCCAAAATCGCCACCGGCGAAATCGAGGTCGCCGCCTCCGCTCTCGAAGTCCTGAACATGGCCGAGGTCCTCCCCTTTCCCGTGGACGACCCGGAAATCGCCCGTTCCGTTAACGAAGAACTCCGCCTCCAATATCGCTACCTGGATCTGCGCCGGCCGGAAATGGCCCGCAACCTGCGTCTTCGCAGCCAGGTCGCCGCCGCCACGCGCCTCTTCATGGACGAGCAGGGATTCGTCGAAGTCGAGACACCCATCCTTTTCAAATCCACCCCCGAAGGCGCCCGCGAATTCCTCGTTCCCAACCGCCGCGACCCGGGCACTTTTTACGCCCTCCCTCAATCCCCGCAGCAATTCAAACAAATGCTCATGGTCGCCGGCGTCGAACGCTACTACCAAATCGCCCGCTGCTTCCGCGACGAAGACCAGCGCGCCGACCGCCAGCTCGAATTCACCCAGCTCGACCTGGAAATGAGCTTCATCGAGCGCCAGGACATCTACGCCCTCATCGAAGGCCTCCTCCAGCGCCTCTGGAAACTCGCCCTCAACGTGGACCTCCCCACCCCCTTCCCGCGCATTCCCTTCGCCGACGCCCTCAACCGGTGGGGCAGCGACAAACCCGACACCCGCTTCGGCATGGAACTGGCCGATTTCACCGAAGAATTTCGCGCCGGCAAATTCAAAGTCTTCAGCGGCGCCATCGCCGCCGGCGGCGTCGTCAAGGCCCTCAACGCCAAGGGCATGGCCGCCGCCACCCAGGGCCAGATCGAAACCATGACCGACTACGCCAAGAGCTTCGGCGCGCGCGGCCTGGCCTATATCAAAGTCGAAAACGGCGAATGGAAATCCCCCATCGTCAAGTTCTTCAACCCCGCCGAGAAAGACGCCCTGGCCCAAAAACTCAAAATCGAGGAGGGCGATTTGATTCTGTTTGCCGCCGACCAATGGCTCAACGCCTGCGAAATCCTCGGCAAAATCCGCCTCTATTGCGGCGAAATTCTCAAAACCCAGGGCCAACTCGCCATTCCCGACGGCCAGTTCAACTTCCTTTGGGTCATCGAATTTCCCCTGCTCGGTTTCGACCGCGAACAAAACCGCTGGTATTCCAGCCATCATCCCTTCACCGCCCCCGTCGCCGAAGACATTCCCCTCCTGGCCGGGGACCCCAAAAAAGTGCGCGGCCAGCACTACGACATCGTCGTCAACGGCGTGGAATTGGGTGGCGGCTCCATCCGCATCCACCAGCCCGAAGTTCAGAAACTCATCTTCGAGCAACTCCTCCAAATCCCGCCCGACGTGGTCAAGGCCCGATTCGGCTACATGCTCCAAGCCTTCAAGTATGGCGCTCCGCCCCACGGCGGCATAGCCCTGGGATTCGACCGCATGGTGGCCATGCTGTGTGGCGCCTCCAGCATCCGCGACGTCATTGCCTTCCCCAAGACCGCCAAGGGAACCGACCTGATGACCGACTCGCCGGCTCCGGTCGAACCCAAACAACTCCGCGACCTCCACATCGAGTTGAAGGCCGCCCCAAAAGACCTCCCCGCTCCGCCCCGCTGATCTGCCATTTTCGCGGGGAGTGATCGCCCCCCGCATCAACCAAGACCCATCCACGTAGATGGATGTGCCCTTGGTAGCCCAGTTTTCCAAAACTGCTGTGCCGCCGATTTCCCAATCGGCGTCCGCCTGGCGGCATGAGAAACCCGCGACAAAGCAGACTTGAACTCAAAACCGCCTTTCCGGCGGAAAGGTCGCAATCACTTCGTCCAATTCAGGATGGACAGGATGAAGACGGGTGATTGCCTTTCTGACTCCATTCTGAATCCTGTAAATCCTGTTCAGCCTGTCCAAACGTCTTTTCAACGCAGTTTCCAGCATTTTTCCATTGACAATCCTAACTTATGTGCTAATCTTTCCGAGTGATGGTAAGAAAGGCATGGGAAGACGGGAACGGGACCATGTCGGGCGCGCCAGAATTTCGGAGTGCCGATTGCGCCGGAGGCGCAACGCTACATGGAGTGTCGGCAGCCCGCTTCGCGGGCCAGTTAATCTGTTGTTCTCTTTCTGTGCGCCGAAGGGGGAGGATTGGGCCGGAACGCGACGGGGGAGGCTTCAACGGCGGCGGAAACCTGCTCCCGGCCTACAATCATTTAATACCCTATTAACTTAGTATGCTTTATGATTCCGTCGCTTCAAGTGCGCCTTTTTCGGCCAGTTTGGCAATTTTTGAGGAACATAAACCTAAGTGGCTTTCCATGAACAATTTACAAGTAAAACTAAGCTTTTCAAATAAAGCTCAATCAACCCTAATCAAGCCTAATCAAGAAATTATCTGAACCACAATACCGCCACTCCATCAGGCCAATATTCCACCAACCCGGTCGTGTTTTCGTATGTCGCGGTCCAAAAGCAGCCCAAATTCGAGTCAACATGAGTGACCTTGATGAATTGGCCGTTTCTCATTTTACCCGCTCGCTTTTCCCGGTTGCAAGCCGCCGGTAAAAGGGCATCTTTGCCACCAGGCCTGCGTCGCTTATGAATGCCTTACTGAAACTCGGCAAATCGGCCGCCCCGGCCTTCCTGGCCGCGGCCTTTGTCTTTGCGGCGCGCCACGGCGCAGCCGCCCAGACCCCGCCAGACTCGGCGGCGGCGCCGGCCACCGCCGCCGAAACCAACAGCGCCCCCATGCGCTTTCGCGTGCTCGATTCCCTCACGGCCGCGCCCATCCCGGGCGTCCGACTCAGCGCCAAATGGCTCAGAAACAGTCTCGTGACCGACGCCACGGGCAGTTGTTCTTTTGCCATGCCGGCGCCCGCCGCCGGCGATTTCACCTGTGTCATCACCATCGCCAGGGACGGGTACGTGTCCAAAACCATCACTTGGGCAACCTCCCTCCTCGACAAGTTCGAGGACATTCCCGCCCAATACACCGCGCGGATGGAGAAGGCCGCCACCATCGGCGGCGTGCTCAAAAGTTCTGACGGCCGGCCGCTGGCCGGCGCCATCATCCGGTTCTCCGGCGTCAACCCCGCCGGCCCGTCCGACCGCGAGCGCACCCTGGTCGCCCCGAATTTCCATAACGAGCGAACCGATGAAAATGGCCGCTGGCAGTGCAATCATGTCCCCCGGGATTTTTCCAACCTCGTTTTCCGCGTCGTCCAGCCCGGTTTTCCCCCCGCCGCCTTCGGCTGCGAAGGTTCCGCCGCCGGCGGGGAGGAGGTGGCGCGCCTGCCCGCCGCGGACTTTCTGGCCGGCAAGGCGGTCATGGTGATGGCGCAGGGCGCAACCGTGTCTGGGATTATTGTTGACACAAGCGGCAAACCCGTCCCCGATGCCGTCATCACCCGCAACCATGACTGGCGCAATCCGGAGGCGGTCCTCCAGAGCGGCCCCGACGGCCGCTTCAAAATCGCCAACCTCCTGCCCGGCAGCCTGGCCCTGACCGTCCAGGCCAAGGGGCTGGAGCCGCAATCCCTGGACCTCGCCATCACCAATCCAATGCCCGAACTGAAAGTCCAGATGTTGCCCGGCAGAATCTTCAGGGGCAGGGTGGTGGACGAATCAGGCCAGCCGGTGGCCGGGGCCGGTGTCCAACTGGACCGCGTCAATTTGGAACCGCCCGAATTTGATTGGAGCGCCACCACCGACAGCCAGGGCCGTTTCCAGTGGGATTCAGCCCCGTCCGGCGAGCATCCCTATCTGATCACCGCCGGCGGCTACTGCCTCCGCTCCGAACCGGCGCTGGCCGCCGACGGCTCGGAAAAAACCATCACCCTCCGCAAAACCAACGGCAAGACCGACGTGGATGGAACGGTCACCGATGCCGCCACCCATGCGCCCATCGAAGAATTCACCATCACCGTCTATATCACCACCGATCAAGGCACCACCCACGCGGACAAATCGGTTTCCAGCCCCACCGGCGATTACCTGGTCGAGGTGGACCAAAAAGTCACCTCCTTCAGCTTGGAGTTTCGCCAACCCGGCTACCTGACGGCCAGCACGGAGGCCAAATCTCCCGGCGACGGCGACCAGCGCGAGGATGTCCAATTGGAAAAAGGCATTTCCTCCCGCGTCAGCGGTCGTTTGACCGTTCCCGGCTATGGCGAACAAATCAATTGGCAGGCCGGCCAGGCCATTGTGCTGACCGCTACGGTTCCAGAACCCGACATGCCCGATTTTGCCGATCCGGCCGCCCGGCAAAGATGGATGAGCCGCTTTTTGAATTCCGCCCAAGGCAAGGTCTGGCAGCGGGAGCAGCGCGCCTTCACCGCCGCCGCCAAACCGGACGGCTCCTTCGCCTTCGAGGATGTCCCGCCCGGAAAATACCAACTACGCGTCCAATTGCGGGAAGCGCCCGAACTGGGCGGCGGCAAGCTCGCCGCCTTGTCCAGCAACATTACTGTCAATACTATCCATGACGCGGCCTTGGCCGCCACCGATGAGCCGCGGCTGGATCTCGGCGTCATTGCCCTCCGGCAGACCCTGCCTCTGCGCATCGGCGACACCGCCCCTCTCTTCCAGACCGTGACGGCCGGCGGCCATCCCTTGAGCCTGGCGGACTTCCGCGGCAAGGTTGTCTTGCTGGATTTCTGGGCGACTTGGTGCGCCCCTTGCGTGGCCGAGGTGCCGAATCTCAAAGCCGCCTTCGACAAGCATGGCAAAGACCCCCGCTTCGCCATGATCAGCTTGAGCGTGGACGCGCAAGCCGCCCAGCCCCTGGCCTTTGCCCAAAAGAACGGCCTCCACTGGGTCCAGGGCTTCCTGGGTGAATCGGAAAAATCCCCGGTGCCGGACCTCTACGGCGTGGACGGAATCCCGGCGGTTTTCCTCATCGGTCCCGACGGCAAGATCCTGGCGCGCGATCTGCGCGGCCCGGCCATTGACCGGGCCATCACGGAGGCTCTGGCCCCTCACGGCGCCAATTAGCAATCCTTCTTGTCCTGCTATGCGCCAGGCCCCGCAGCCGGCCTCTTGCGGTCGCGGTTGGCCGCCAGGCGCCTGGCCAGGCGCAGGGCGGCGCGCATGCTGGAAGGATCGGCTTTGCCCTGGCCGGCGATGTCGTAGGCGGTGCCGTGATCGGGCGAGGTGCGAATAAAGGGCAGGCCGAGCGTCCAATTGACGCCGTTCTCAAAGGCCACCATTTTTAGGGGAACCAATCCCTGGTCATGATACATGGCGACGACGGCGTCGTAATCGCCGCGGTAGGCGTGGTAAAACAACGTGTCGGCAGCGAGGGGGCCGGTGACATCGAAGCCGCATTTTTGGGCGGCTTCCACCGCGGGCTTGATGACGGTGATTTCTTCGTCGCCCATTTTGCCGCCTTCGCCGGCGTGAGGGTTGAGGCCGCAAACGGCGATGCGGCAGCGCGGCAGGTCCAGATCCCGGCAAGCCTGGGCGGCGAGCACAATGGCTTTTTCGACGGACTCCGCGCGCAATTGTCCGGTGACCAGTTTGAGGGGAAGATGGGTGGTGGCCAGGGCCACGCGCAACCAGCGCTGGCGGTCGTCCTGCCCCAGCAACATCATGGCGGTTCGTTCCGCGCCGGCCAACTGGGAAAGAAATTCAGTCTGGCCGATGAAGGGCCGGCCGGTGCGCAGAATGGATTCCTTGCTGAGGGGCGCGGTGACCAGCGCGTCCATTTCATGGAGCAAGCAACGGTTGGCGCCATCGGTCAGGCAAGCCAGGGCGGCGCGCGCGGCGGAGGGGGAACCGGGGGCCAGACCGGCGGCGAGCGGTTCGGGCAAGGGGTCGTGCAGAAAAAAGCGGCCGGTGGCGGCGTGGCCGGCAAATCGCTCCAGCGGCAGGTTCAGGCCAAGCGCCTGATTCAGGCGCTCGGTGGAGGGGGCGTCGCCGATCAGGAGGTATCGGAATGGGTCCGGCGAGGCCTCGGCCGCAAGGGCCTTGAGGGTGACTTCAGGGCCGACGCCCGTGGCATCGCCCAGTGAAATGGCAATCCAGCCGGTCATCTGGCCAAAGGCTAAAACATCTCGATGTGCGATTTGGCTTTGAGGCGCTGGATATATTGGTCCAGGAGGACTTTGCCTTTTTGGTCCTGAAGCGTCCGTTCGATGGCGCCTTGAACTTCGGACAAGGGACTGACGTGGGCCGGCCGGACATCATCCACCATCAGGAGATAACAGATGGTGTCTCCAGTCCCTTCCCCGGGCAATTCCACCATCGGACCGCGCTGACCGGGCTTGAGGGAAAAAGCGGCCTCGGCGAGCGGGGCGACCAGTTCGGTGCGCGGCACCCAGCCCCAGTCGCCGCCCGCGGCCCGATGTTGTTCGTCGGAGGAAAACTCTTTGGCCATTTCGGCGAAAGGAACGCCGCCGTCAATTTTGCGGAGGATTTCGGCGGCCAATTGCTTGGAGGCGCCGGGAGGGCTGCCGGGCGGCTGGGCGATTTTAATCATCCGCAGCTTGATCTGGTCCTCCACCTTGAATTCGTCCGCGTGATCGTTGTAGTACTTTTCAATCGCGGCGGGCGAGATGATGATCTTGCCGGTGCTGTGAAGGCCGGCCAGCCCCCCCACGATGACGCTCTCCCGTATCTGCTTGCGGTAAGCTTCTTTCGTCATCCCCATGGCCTGCAGAGTGCTGATCAACCGGGTCTGGCTCCCGCCGTAAGTTTTCTTGAGGTCCTGCTTGATGGCTTTCTCGAACTCGTCATCCACCCAGTTGGTGCTGTACTGGCCCTTGGCATAATCATCGAGGATCAGCTTGCTCTCCTCCAAGGACTCCATTTGCGCCTCCTCGAACTCCTTCTTATGGGCGAAAAAGTTGGTCGGGTCGTTGGGATACCTGCTCCGCAGGGACTGGACTTGCGAATAAATCCCATCCTCCACCTGGAGATAGGTGATGACCGAACTGTTCACGACCACGAGGATGCCGTCCAAAAAACCGTTGGGTTGGGCGGCGCAGGCGCCGGCCAAGAGCGCGCTGGCCGCAACAATACAAAAGCCTTTCATCTGTTTCATCAGCGTGGCGCGAGTTTAGGCAGGCGGTCCGGGAAGTCAAGAGGCAATTGGGGCCGTGGCGGATTCTACGGAATTTTGAATGTTGAATTTTGAATTGGGAAAGCGGGATTTCTTCATTTCACAATTCTTTATTCACAATTCATCCTTCTCAAGGTTGCGGATTGCGGCAAAATGCCTAAACTGGAGCCTCAAAATTATGATTATTGTCCTCAAACCTGGATTGTCGAAGAAGGACGAGACGGTCGTTCTGCGGGAGATCAGAAAGCTCGGCTACCGGCCTCACGTCATGCGCGGGGTGGAACGGACGGTCGTCGGGGCCATCGGGGACGAACGCACCCACCCCAGCCTGGAAACCCTGGCCTCCTGGCCGCAGGTCGAGCAGGTCATGCCGGTGCAGAAACGCTACAAGCTCGTCAGCCGCGAAGCTCACAAAAAAACTTCCACCATCACGGCGCGCGGCAATGTCATCGGGGGCAAAAAGATTCAGGTCATGGCCGGCCCGTGCTCGGTGGAGGATGAGAGACAGTTGCTCGACACCGCCCACGCGGTCCGGAAGGCCGGCGCCACTTTCCTGCGCGGGGGCGCTTACAAACCGCGCACTTCCCCGTATGAATTCCAGGGGCTGGGCCGCAAAGCGCTGAAATTGCTGGCCAAGGCGCGGCGCGAAACCGGCTTGGCCGTCATTACCGAACTGCTTTCCGAGCAAAGCGCCGGCCTGGTGGCGGAATACGCGGACATCATTCAAATCGGCGCGAGGAACTCGCAGAACTTTCAGTTGTTGATCGCCGCGGCGAAAACGGGAAAACCCATTCTGCTCAAACGTGGACTTTCCATGAGGATCGAAGAATGGCTGCTGGCGGGCGAATATGTTTTGTCCAACAACAATCCCAATCTCATGTTCTGCGAGCGGGGCATCCGCACCTTTGAAACCTACACCCGCAACACTCTGGACCTCTCCACCGTCCCCATTATCAAACAGGAATCGCATTGTCCGATTATTATTGACCCGAGCCAGGGGGTGGGGCGGGCGGACTTGGTGGCGGCAATGTGCAAAGGGGCGGTGGCGATGGGCGCGGACGGGCTGTTGATCGAAGTGCATCCCAATCCCGCCGAGGCCTGGAGCGACGGGGGGCAGCAATTGACCCTGGACGGCTTTGCCAGACTGATGGAGGAATTGAAACCGTTCATCGCCGCGGCGGGCCGGGAATGATCGTGTAGAGCGCGGATTTGATGGAATTTTGAATGTTGAATTCTGAATTGTGAAAGTGCGGGGATATCAGAATGCAGGTTTGCCGGGCCTGTGATCAGCCCTTGCTTGGCCAACAATTATGGGGTATGCTCGTGAAAAGTATGAGCGCACAAGAAGTCATCGAACAAATTAAATCGCTGCCTCCACTGGAACGGGCCGCGGTGGCCAGATTTGTTGTCGAGCAGGATGATTCCTGGATTCCTGACGAATTCAAGGAAGCGATGAAAGATGCCGAAGAGGGGCGTTGTGTGGACATGGAAACGGCATTATTTCAGAAGCCGCCCGCGCATCTGCAATGAAATATCGCTACCGCGCGACCGGGAGATTTTGGACCAGCTTTTACCGACTTGCCCCGCCGCAAAAGGAATCCTGCCGGAAAGCCTGGCAAATCTTCAAGGAAAATCCATTTGACTTGCGTTTGCGCGCACATAAGATCCACCGTCTTTCAGCCCGCTATGGCAGGACCATTTACGCGGTGACAATCAAAGACAATTTGCGGCTGCTTTTTTGCCTTGACGGGGAAACAATCATGTCTTTGATCGTCGGAACTCACGAAATATATAAGGGTTGAGCATGCTGCGCCACTCGAAGGCGCGGGATCCGGCGCGGACAGGCTGGATCAGGGAGTCAATTATATGGCCTCCAGTCCAAAACGCGCAGTTGCACGGAGCGGCGGCCCTGGTAATCGTTGAGGGTTGGGATGAAGGCGAGGTCGAAACGGCCGGTCGGCGCGGGGGCTTCGCCGCCGTTCCACCAGACGGCTTCCAGGGCGGCCTGGCCGTCGGTCAAGCGCCATTTCACATGCTGGTTTTCCCGGCCCATCCGTTGCGGCGGTTGCCGGTGGGTCAGGCCGCGGATCATCCATTGCACCGGCGGGTTGCCCTGGCCGGTCGGGGCCAGCGCGGCCAATTGCTCCACCAAGTCCACGGTCAAGTCGGACCCGGCAACTTCCGCGTCCAGCTTCAGGGAAGGCTCGAGCTGTTCCGGTTTCAAGGCCAGCCGCGCCAACTCGTTCAGGCGCGCCCGGAACAAGTCCACTTGCGCCGGCTGGAGAGTGACTCCCGCCGCCATGCTGTGGCCGCCGTGCCGCGTGAGCAAGGCATCGCAACTGCGCAGCGCCGCCGCCAGATCAAATCCTTCGATGCTGCGGCCCGACCCGCGCCAGAGCGCGCCGTCGCCCCCAAGAATGATGGCCGGGCGATAAAACCGGTTGACCACCCGCGACGCCACAATGCCCACCACGCCGATATGCCAGGAGTCGCGTCCTTCCACGATGACAAAATCCTTTTCCCGGTTGAAGCGGGCGTGGACGGTGGTGATGACCTCGTCCGCCATGTCGCGTTCGATTTGCTGGCGCCGGCGGTTGCGGGCCTCGAGGCTGCGGGCGAGCGGTTCGGCCTCGGCGGACCCGCCGGCCAAGAGGAGGCGCAAGGCTTCCTCGGCGTCTTCCAGGCGTCCGGCGGCGTTGAGGCGCGGGGCGAGTTGAAAACCAACCTCGTAGCTGCCGATGGGCGAAGGGCATTGAGCCGCCGATTTCAGCGCCATCAGGCCGGGTCGCCGGGTCAGGGTGAGACGTTCCAGTCCCGCGCCGGCGAGAATGCGGTTTTCCCCCGTCAGCGGAACCAGGTCCGCAATCGTGCCCAGCGCCACCAAATCCAGGTGCTGGCGCACATCATATTTGACAGCGACCGGGTCTCCGGCTTCTCGGAGCTGTTTGACCAGGGCGTGGGCCAGTTTGAACGCCAGACCCGCCGAGCAGTACTCCGACCCGGGCGGATCGGCTAAGCGCGGATTGACCAGCGCCACGGCCGGGGGCGGCGGCGCGGAAACCTGGTGGTGATCGAGCACAATGACCCCGGTTCCCTTTTCGCCGAGCCAGGCGATGGTGTCGGCGGCGGTCGAGCCGCAATCCACGGCCAGCAGCAGCGGGGCGGGATGTTTTTGCAGGCAATGCTCCGCCGCCTCGCGGCTCAGGCCGTAGCCCTCCTCCATGCGACGCGGCAAATAATAGTTGACGGTCCAGCCGAGCGCGCGGAGCGTTTCCAGGAGCAGCGCGGTGGAGGTGACGCCATCCACGTCGTAATCGCCAAAGAGGACCAGCGGTTCGCCGCGCCGGCGGGCCAGCAGGAGGCGTTGCGCCGCCGCCGCCATGTTGGGGAGCAGAAGCGGGTCCGACAAGTCCTTCAGGCGCGGCCGCAAAAAGCGGGCGGCTTGGTCCGGCTCGAGGATACCGCGGTTGACCAGGCATTGGGCCAGCAGGGGAGAGACCCCCACGGCGGCGGCGAGTGAGGCGGCCAGGCCGGAGGGCGGCGCTTGGGGCAATGACCAGCGATATTTCATTTGATTCCCACAGCGGCGGCAAGCCGCCGCACTCCAAAGCCGTCCCATTCAGGGCGCTAATCCAGCATGATCACCACTTCCACCTCGGCGGGAGAGGGGCGGCGCGCCCCTGGCATCAGGCGCGGGCGCGGGCGGCAGCGGCGCCGGGGGTGGAAGCGGTGGCGGCGGAGGACTCGGCGGCGGCGCGGACGGCGGTCTTGGGGCGCTCGCCTTTGTGCCACCACAGAACCAGCGCGCAGGCGATAAAGATGCTGGAATAGGTGCCGCTGATGATGCCGACCAGAAAGGTGAAGGCAAAATCGTTAATCACCCCGCCGCCGAACCAATAGAGCGACATGGTGGAAAGAAACACCGTGCCGGAAGTGATGATGGTGCGGCTCAACGTCTGGTTGATCGCCTTGTTGATGATTTCGCGGAACGTGCCGCGCATGGCCAGTTTTAAATCCTCCCGGATGCGGTCGAAAATGACCACCTTGTCGTTGAGGGAGAAGCCGATGATGGTCAAAACCGCCGCCACCATCGGCGCGCTGAGTTGCCGCCCGGAAATGAAGAAAATGCCCAGGGTAAGAAAGACGTCGTGGACGACGGCCACCACCGCGCCGATGGAGAAGGAAAACTCATAGCGAAAGGCCACGTAAAACAAGATGCCAAAGAGCGACAAAAATGAGGCGAAGACGGCCGACCGGGTGATGTCCTCCCCCACAGAAGGCCCGACGGTGGAAATGGCGCCGACGGTGAAACCGGCGTCGGGAAATCCGGCCAGGGTGTTGGTCACGACGCCCGCCTTGCCAAACGGCGCGACGATTTTCAACGTTTCCGATCCGGCGGCTTTTTCATACTGGATTTCCGTCTGGCCCACCTTGGGAACCAGGGCCTGGCGCAATTTGTCCAGGGCGATTTTGTTGGTAAAACTGAGTGTGACTTCATCGCCGCCGGCAAATTCAGGCCCCAGGACGTTGCCGCCGCGATAAATGCCGTATCCGATTCCGGCCACGATGAGCGCGGCAGAGCCGAGGTAAGCCACCTTGGTCCATTTCATGAAATCCCATTCCGGATTCTTGATGATGTGCAACATGCCGATTTTGTTCAGCCAGCCGCGGTTGAGGAGGGCATCAAAAATCAGGCGGGTGACCACCAGGGCGGTGAACAGGCTCAAGGCGACGCCGATGGTGAGAGTGACGCCGAATCCCTTGACCGGCCCTGTTCCCATCCAGATCAGGATGATGGCGGAAATAAGTGTGGTGGTGTGGGAATCGAAAATGGTGGCAAAGGCGCGGCTGTAAGCGGCGGCAATCGCCCCCTTCATGGATTTGCCCAGCGCCATTTCCTCGCGCAACCGCTCGTAGATGAGCACGTTGGCGTCCACCGCCATGCCGACGGTGAGCACGATGCCGGCGATGCCCGGCAGGGAAAGGGTCGTTCCGATGGAACACATGATGCCCAGGGTGATGACCAGGTTGAGCAGCATGGCGAAATCGGCAATCAGCCCGCAGCGATGATAATAAACAGCCATGAACACCACCACCGCCAGCGTGCCGATGACGGCGGACCATATCCCGCTATGAATGGCATCCGCGCCCAGAGTGGGACTGACCTGGTTCATGGCGTCAATATGCACCGGGGTTTCCAGCGGGTTTTCCAGCATGTTCGCGGTGGAGATGGCCTCCGCAATATCCATCATGCCGCCGCTGATTCGGCAACGTCCGCCCGTGATTGGCTCTTCGATGTGCGGGGCGGTTTGGATCTCGCCGTCCAGCACGATGGCCATGTAGCCGTCGTTATTGTCCGTGGTCAGCTTGCCGAATTTGGTCTTTCCCTCCTCATTGAACTCGATATTGACTTCCGGCATCCCGGAGGTGTCGCGGCTGGCGTAGGCGCTTTTGATATATTTTCCCGTCAGCCCTTGGGACGGTTTCCTTTCCACCAAGTATTGCTTGAAGGTGACATTGCCGGCGTCGTCCTTGCGCTTCATCTTCAAGATCTCGTATCCGGGTGGATTTACCCCCGAATTCAAATCCTCCAGGTTGTGCGGATCCACGACGCGGAACTCCAAAAAGGCCGCCTTTTGTATTTTCGTCCTGGCTTCGTCCTGCGCGGCCTGGGAAAGACCCGGCAACTGGATGAGAATCGAATTCTCTCCCGCCGGGGTGATGATCGGCTCGGTCACGCCCATGGAATCCACCCGGCTGCGCAGAATGGTGATGGCCTGGGAGACCAGGCGCTGGCGTTCCTCGGTGGCGTTGAGGGCGTTGTGGTTGGTGTCGGTGGCGGAAACATGGTTGGTGTCCAGGCTCACCCGGAATTCCGTGCCGCCCTGCAAGTCCAGCCCCAGATGGATTCTGCCGGCGGCTTTTCTCTGAAGGATATTGAGCAGGGTGTAGGTGGGGTTTTCCTGGCCCCGGACGTTGTTGTAAGGGAAATAGCGCTGGATGTCATTGGTGCCGATGGCCGTCTGCAAATCGGTGAATTCGCGCGTCAGGTCCGGCTTGGCCGCTTGCAACGCCTGAGCATTGCTGACGATGTTGCGGAAGGCCGCGTCCTGGGCGCCGCGGTCCGCCTGGTCCTGGAATTCCTGGATCAGGCTTTGGTTGTTCAGCGGGTACATTTCCCAGAGGGACCCCAGGACCAGAAAGGTGATCAAGGCCCAGAAGAATTTAGGATGGCGGGTGACAATGTTCATGCAGGTGGGTGGGGATCAGGAGGAGCCGCTGTCGCCGCTGTGCTCGGTAACCTCGGCCACGGCGGATTTCAGGATTTCCAGTTTGGTGTCGTTGGAGCGGATGGAAATGGTCTTGTCTTTGAGCGACAACACCACCGCGACGATGCCGCTGTTGGTGACGATTTTGTCGCCGGCGCGCAAGTTTTTGAGCATGGTTTCCAACTCCCTGGCCCGTTTTTGCTGGGGCCGGAAGAGCATGAGCCACATCATCAGCCCAATGCCGCCAAAGAGCAGAATGGTATTAAGCATCTGGGCGCGGGGATCCGGCACCGTTTGGGGTGTCGGGGCCAGGTCCGCCGGCAAAAACTTCAAACCATGTAAATTCATAATATCCAAAGCGAGCCAATCACTTTAGGGCCGCGGGCGCGTTTGGCAAGCACCATCGTTCACGAAATCGCCGCCGAATGCAATGCTGGAATGTGGGGCGATCCGCAACTTGTGGGTTCCTCCTCAGTTTTTTGGGGTGAGAATTCCATGCTTGCCGGAAAAGGGGAGCAGGAGCGCGGCTTATCTGGAGT
>JBEKIA010000065.1:0-17720 GCA_050011995.1 Verrucomicrobiota bacterium | reverse complement strand
CCCGATAAGCGTCGAAGCCGCCCGGATCGGTCCAGAGCACCACCCGTGTCCCGGTGTGAAACAACTGTCCGGCCACCACGATCTCATCCCCGCGCCGCCGCAAAAGCTTCCCCGGCGTCGAAGCGCACCCCGCCGCCATCAGGCCCAGGGCCAGGGCCAGAGCGAAGATGCTAACGCGCTGCAAACATTGCCGGAACATCATTCCATTTGCCCTCGAGCCCGCTTCCCCGTCAAGGAAAGTCCGGCCCAAACCTGGATATTCTTCAAGTCAGGCCGCGCCGCGTTGTTCCAAACAGGCTCCCAGCGCGGCGAACAGCGCCGCTTTGTCCGGCAACCGGATCAACGTCAGGTCTTTGCGCAGCAGGCCAAATCCCGCGCTGGAGAATCCCCGGCCATTGAGGACGCAGGCGTCCGTCCGGCTTTCCTTCATCTGGTCCGACCCTCGGGCCACGGCCCCGCCCTCCGCCTCTGGTTCCAACTCATATTTCCAACCCGCCAGGAATGCCCTCGGAAACCAGCCCCGCAATTCCCGGATGATTTTCGGGGTTGGTTTCAATTCCGCCAGCAGCCCTTCCACGCGCGTCGGCGCGCGTCGGAATCTTCGCCGCCTTGATTTCGCGCAATTCGCCCGCCGCCGCGCGCTCCCATATTTTGCCAAAAGTGAAATCGCTCACCGCCGCCGCGTGGAAGACGGCTCCCACGTCCGGCGAGGCCAAAGCGGCCAGGCGCCGGCGCAAATCCGCCGTGGTGGTGAAGGTTTGCCGGCGTTGTGCTTTGGCAGCCGGGGGACAAGTGGAATAATATCCGATCAACAGTTCGACCTCGTGTCCGAGGCCGGCCAGATAATCGGCCAAGCCGGAACCCAGGGCGCCGGTGGAGAAGTTGGTCAGTCTGCGCACCTCGTCCAGTTCTTCATAAGTCGGCCCGGCGGTCACCACGCATTTCATAACGTCATAAATCATCTCGGCAGGGTGAGACTCTGTCGAACCCTATTTAGATAAAGCCTTCCGTGCGTCTTCAATTCGGTTCATAATTATGATTCGCTTTCGGCGCGTGATTTCAGGAATGTTTTGTAATCCAAGAATTCCGGATAAGGGCCGATTGCATTGAGGCAAGCCCTCTCACGAGTTTTCGACGCGCTTTGTCGCGACGGCAAGAATGGGCGGCGCGGCAGCGCCGCCCTACCGGGGCTTGGGCTGGCCCCACGTCTCCAGGTAAAGCTCAACGGCTTCGCGCAGGTTTTGCCGGGCGGCCACCAGCGTGCGGCCTTGGGTCGTCACCGGCACGTCCAGGCAACGCGCAATGAACCATTTGCCGTCACTTTGAAACACTGCATGGATCGTTCTCACACTACAATCATGCCTTCGCGGCGGCCCGGTGGCAAGCGGGTTTTCACGAATCTGCCGCTTCCCGGACAGATTACAAAACTGTCATGTTTTGGGGATTGTTTCTCCGGGCCGCCGGGCGCAGTTTTCCCCCTATGAAACCCCAAAATTATATCTCATTTGTTTTGATGGCCGCCGGAATCGGATTGTTGACATCCGGCGCTCCTGCCCAAACCGCCCCGGCCGCGGGGCCGTACAAAATCCTCAACATCACCCAGACCAACGGAACCGGCGGGATTGATTATGTCATTGCGGACAGCGAAGGCCGCCGCGTTTATGTTCCGCGCATGAGCCCGGCCAACGTGATCATGGTTTTTGACCTCGACACCTACAAGTGCATCGGCGCCATCCCCGACACCGGAGGGCATGGCGTGGTGGTGGATCCAAAGACGCACCACGGTTTCAGCAGCAGTAATCCCGTCTCCATGTTTGACTCCATGACGATGCAGGCGATCAAGAAAATCACCACGCAAAGCAGCCCGGATGGCATCCTCTTTGAACCGGCGACCGAACGAGTCTATATTCTCAGCCACGGCACCCCCCAAATCACGGTGATTGACCCCAAGGATGGCACCGTCGTCGGCTCCGTTGACATTGGAGGCCAAGCGGAGCAGGCCGTCAGCGATTTGAAGGGCCATGTCTATGTTTGCCTTGAAGACAAGGCCAGCATTGCCGTCGTGGACGCCAACACCCTGAAGTTGACGGGGACTTACTCGCTGGAAGGCAAGGCCAGCAGCCCGGCCGGCCTGGCTATTGATGCGAAAAATCACATCCTTTTTGCCATGTGCCGTCCGGCAACGTGTGTTATTCTCAGTGCTGACGATGGAAAAATCATCACCACTCTGCCTCTGGGCGGCGGCAGCGATGGCGGCGGCTTCAATCCCAACACCATGGAAGCTTTCAGTTCGACGGGCAACGCCAACGGCACCGGCCTCCTGACCATCATCAAGGAAAACAGCCCGACCAGCTTTGAAGTCGAGCAGAACGTCCAAACCAAGTCGGGCGCCAAATGCTGCACGCTCGACGCCAAGACAGGCCACATTCTTGTGACCGCCATCGAGGCGGCGCCCGCGGCGGCCGATGCGGCGGCTCCCGCAACTCCTCCCCGGGGCGACGACCAGGCTGGCGGCCGGCGCGGCGGACGCGGCGGGCGCGGCGGCGGCGGACGCGGCGGTCCGGGCCTTTTGGATCTTATCGTGATTGGCCGGTAATCCTTGCCAACAAAAAACCGGACTGCCCGCGCCGGCGCGCGGGATCATCTGCGCGAAAGGCCGCCACTCCGTGTGGCCGTCGAACATCGCCTGATTGCCCCCGGAAGGGATCCGGGCGTTGATCAAATGCGCCATTAAACGTTTGGGCACTGCATTTTGTGTCCGCACGTTCTTTTTGTTTGCCGATGCCGTATATTCCTAGTATATACATGGGCATGAAAACTGCTGTGCAAAGATGGGGCAACAGCCTGGCGGTCCGCATTCCACGCGCCTTCGCCCGGGAGACCCAGCTGGGAAGCGGCACGGAGGTGGATCTTCGGTTGCAATCGGGCATGTTGGTCATCAGCCGCGCGAGCAAGAACCACTACCGCTTGACGGAACTCCTGGCCCTGGCGCGGAAAACCAACGCGCATTCGGAAACCGAGTGGGGCGGGCCGAAGGGGGGAGAAGTCTGGTGAAAACCGCCTGCGTTCCAAAACGAGGCGATTTGATCTGGCTGGATTTTACTCCGCAGGCGGGCCATGAACAGGCCGGACGCCGTCCCGCGGCGGTTATTTCCAGCAGCCGCTACAACCGGAAGGTTAGATTGCTATTGGCGTGCCCGATCACAATGCAAAGCCAACAATATCCGTTAGCACCTGCCCGCACATGGCAAATCTGGCGCTGACAAAACGCAAAGTCTCCGGCGGCACTCTGGCCTTCATCGGCTATATGCTCTCCCCGCTTTCCTGGTGGAACGACCTCTTCGTCAATTGGCCGCTGGCTCTGGTTTTCGCCTGGGTCGTCGGCTGGTTCTGCCAGCCTGCCTTCACCGCCAGCCTGGTCCTGGGTTATTGGCTCACCAACCTCCTGGGTTTTGTCCTCATGCAAAAGGGCGGCGCCAAAATCCTCAGCGAGGAGGACACGCCTTATGGGCGGAAATGTTTGTGCCGGGACCTGGCGATCTCTGTTCTTTACACCCTCCTGATCGTGGCGCTCGTCCAATGGGGCGTCATTGGGCCGATCCAGGATACCGTCCATAGAATCCAGATGTACGTCCACAGATCGTGACCCCTCCCTCCCCAGCGCCAGCTCCGCCCTCCCGCCGCCAGACCCTGTGGATTTGCCTTCTTTTGGCCGCGGTCACCCTCGTCCTCTATTGGCCTGTCACCCGCTCCCAATTCGTCAATTACGACGACACCGACTTCATCACCGGCAATCCCATCATCCAGGCCGGCGTGACCGCCGGCGGTCTCCGCTACGCCCTGCGCGCCGAGGTCGCCCGCAACTGGCATCCCGTCACCGTGTTCAGCCACATGCTCGATTGCCAGCTCTTCGGCCTGCGCGCCGGCGGGCATCATTTGACCAGCCTCCTCTTGCACATCGCCAACAGCCTCCTGCTCTTCCTCCTGCTCCAGCGCATGACCGCCGCGCTCTGGCGCAGCGCCCTGGTCGCCGCCCTCTTCGCCTGGCATCCCCTCCATGTGGAATCGGTCGCCTGGATTGCCGAACGGAAGGACGTTCTCAGCGCGCTCTTCTGGTGGCTCACCCTCTGGGCCTGGCTCGGCTATGCCGCGGCCTGGAAAAATCCCGGTTCAAAGTCAAAACTATTTTACGCCCTGGCGGTTCTCCTCTACGGGCTGGCCGCGATGTCCAAGCCCATGGTCGTCACCCTCCCGTTTGTCCTCCTGCTCCTGGATTTCTGGCCGCTGGGCCGCTTCCAACTCCGCGCCGCGCCGCCGCCCGCCAGGGATGGCCGGGCCAAATCCCGCCCCGGGCCGCCGGCCGCCAGGCCCGCCGCGAACTTCCCGGCGCCCTGGCGTCTGCTGCTGGAAAAAATCCCCTTCTTCGCCATCAGCGCCGCGTTGTGCTGCAAAACCTTCCTCGTGCAACAAGGCGGCGGCGCCATGATGGACGCGGCCAATCTGCCCATCGCCTCCCGCATTGCCAACGCCTTCGTCTCCTACGTCCGCTATCCCGCCAAAATGTTTTGGCCCGAAAACCTTTCCGCCCTTTATATTCGAACCGGCGATTGGCGGCCCTGGCAGGTGGCCGGCGCGGTGATCCTGCTGGCGGGCGTCACCGCCGGGATAGTGGCGCAGGCGCGGACGCGGCCCTGGCTGGCCGTGGGCTGGTTTTGGTACGCGGGCATGCTGGTGCCCGTCATCGGGCTGGTGCAAGTGGGCATGCAAACCATGGCCGATCGCTACACCTATCTTCCCCTGGCCGGCCTGTTCATCATCCTGGCCTGGGGCGGGGCCGATCTGGCGGCCCGATTTCGTCCGCCCAAGTTTCTCCCCGGCCTGGCCGCCGTCCTGGCCCTGGCCGCCTGCCTTCTTTTGACCGCCCGTCAGATCCCCTGCTGGAAGGACAGCGAAACCCTCTTCAAAAAGATGATTGACGTCTCCAACAAAAACTTCATGGCCCATTACAACCTGGGCAACTTCTACTCCCGCCAGGGAAAATCCGATCTGGCCATCGCGCAATACCAACTGGCCCTGGCCGCGTTGCCCGGCTATGCCGACGCCCACAACAACCTCGCCGAGGTATTCCTGGACCTCAGGCAGTACGACCAAGCCATCCAGCACTACCAGGAGGCCGCCCGCCTCCAGCCCACCGCCACCGCCTGGTTCAACCTCGCCAACACTTTCGCCGACGCCGCCCGCGCGCGCGGCGACACCAACCTCTTCGCCCAATCCGTCCGCGCCTATCAGCAATCCTTGCAACTGGACCCCGGCTCCTTCGCCACCCACAACAATTTCGGCATGGCCTGGCAGGACCAGAACCAGGACATCCTGGCCATCTCCGAATTCCAAGCCGCCGTCCTCGCAAAACCGGACTTGGAAATCGCCCATTTCAGCCTGGCCAATTCCCTGGCCAAGGTGGGCCGCCTGGATGAAGCCATCGCTCAATACCAGACCGCCGCCCGCCTCAACCCCGCCCGCGTCGAATCTTTCAACAGCCAGGGCCTCTGTTACGCCAGACAGGGAAAAATGGAAGATGCCGCCCGCCTCTTCAGGAGCGTGATCCAGATGGCGCCCGCGTACCCCGGCGCCTATGACAACCTGGGCAACGCCCTGGGATTGGAGGGCAAATACGACGAGGCCGTCTCCGCCTTCCAGAAGGCTCTGCAACTCAACCCCCGCGATTACCTGGCCGAATTCAACCTCGGCCTTTCCTTCGTCCATCAAAACCGCCGCGATGAAGCCAAAACCCATTTCCAAGCCGCCCTCCGCCTTCAGCCCGACTACCCGGCCGCCCGGCAGGCCCTCTCCGAACTCGACCGCCCCGCCCCATGACCCCTTATTTCACGGGGCCGGCGGCGGATGCCCCATCGTCTTCTCCAGATACGCCGCCAGCGAGGTCACCTGCAACTCCGTCAACGGCCCTCCCTCCGCGCCGGCGAATCCCGGCATCATGGTATGCGGCTTGCCCCGGGCAATGATCGCCTTCCAGTAATCCAAATCCGCCCGCTGTTTCAACCCGCGCAGATCGGGCACAAAAGCGGCCCGTTGCGTCGAGTCATGGCAAATCCCGCACGCCGCCGCATACAACTCCTTCCCCAGCAACCCCCGCGCCTTGTCCGCATGGCAGGCCGCGCAATCCCCCTTGAAAATCGCCCGGGCGTCCGCCGCCGCCTGCGCCACCGCCGCCTTCCGCTCCGCCTCCGTCAGCGGCGTGTTGGCCCGGCGCGACGGGGCGGCCACTGAAACCTTCAGCGTCAAAACCCGCTCCCCCACCGAAGTAAAAAACGTGAGCGTCCGGATCAGTTCCTCCTCCTCTTTGCCTCCCAGCTCCACCGTGGCCGTGACCGCGCCGCTTTCGCCGGGCGCCAGAATCCACGGATGGGCCGGCATCGTGGCCGCCGCGCAATGGCACGAAGCATAGGCCTCCTGGATCACGATGGTGTTGGTCCAAACATTGGTGGCGTAAAACGTGAACCGCGCGCTCTGCTCCTCCGCGGTGGCGTGGTAATCCTTGGTTTCCGCGTCGAAGACCAGCGTCGCCCCGGCCGGCAGCGAAACCGATTTCGGCTCCTCCTGGGCAGGGAGCGCACTGGCCGCGGCCAGCCAAGCCAGCCCGGCCGCCGCGACCCCGCGCCATTTCATCTTCCACATACCCCAACCCTGCCAAAATTCCGCCCCCATGACAAACGCAACCTTGCGTCCAAACAGACCCACAAGAATGGGTCCCGGTTTCACGCCGTTGCCGGCACCTTGACCTCCTTGTCAAGCCGGCCGGCCAATCGTTCCTCCTGCCGCTCCAAGTCGTAGTGAGATTGCAAATTGAGCCAAAACTCCGGCGACATGCCAAAATAGCGCCCCAACCGCAAAGCGGTGTCCGCCGTGATGGCGCGCTGGCCGCGGACAATTTCGTTAATGCGCCGCGCGGGCACGCCGATGTCCTTGGCCAGCCGGTATTCCGTCAGGGCCATGGGCTTGAGGAATTCTCCATACAGGATTTCGCCTGGCGTTATGTTGGCCAGCAATTTGCTTTTCATAATCAATCACGAGTCCGTTTGAAGGGTTTTGGTGTCCATAGGCCGTAAAATAGTTGCTCCGCAAAGCCACCTTCAAGCGGGAACAGGTTCGGTCAGCTTGAGCGGATGCACCCGGCGGAAAATCTCGGCTTCACTCCGATGGCGGGCAATTTCCAGATCGTAGTCCGCCTGGATGCCCATCCAAAGCTCGGGCGAGACGTTGAACAAGCGACCGAGCTTGAGAGCCATTTCAGCGCTTACAGCGCGCTTGCGCCGAATGATCTGGCTGATGGCGATCGGCGTGGCGCCAATGGCTTTGGCCACGGCGCAGGCTGACAGACCCAGCGGCTTCATAAAATCCTCGCGCAGCACGTCGCCGGGATGAACGGGATCGAGCCAGTCTTTGCGTTCGCTCATAACTCCGATTGTGCCCTTCCTGGCCGTTCGTCCTGACGGGACTTTTCAGGCGGCACGGCACTTTTTTCACCAGTCGGGATGCCGAGGCATTTCATGGCTCATCCGGCCTTTTTCCGCAGTTTTGAAATGGGAAGGCGGGCACGGGGCTGGCCGAATGGTGTCGCGGGTTCCGCCAAGATCAGGGGCATCTGCTCGTCGAACTCCTTTGGTTGCGCCATTCCGTTCAGTTCGACCTCCATCTGCTGACCATGGAATTGAGGGTAGAGGCTGGCGAGACGGGGAATTGCTTTTTCGGCGAGGCGGAAATAAGCGGCGTCAATTTCCAAGCCAATGGAGGTGTAGCCGATGGCCTCGGCGGCGGCGATGGTGGCGCCCGATCCCATGAAAGGATCGAGAATCGTCCCTTCACCCAACGGCAGGAGGGCGCGGACAATGATGCGCATGAAGTGCTGCGGTTTGAGGCAGGGATGGTCGGAAATGATTTCTTCACGCTTGGGAGTCCGGCCGCTGGGAATGGCGTCAGGCAGAGGCTTGTCCGTGGCAAGCCGGCGCAAAGCGCCTGTTTTCCAGCGCCGCAAGTTTTCGGCGACGGTATTGGTTTCAATGGGCTTGCGAAAGAGCATCCACGGCTCGTACGCGCCTTTGGGGCTGACGCAGACTTCGGGGAATTCCGCCTCCGCGTTCTTGGGCCGGTCGCCGCCGCGAAAGCTGTAGTAAAGGCGCATGATGGCCGGGCGCACCTCGAAGCCGGCCTCGGCCAAGGCGCCCTGCACATGGTGTTGAAGAACCGGATGCCCGGCCACGCAAACGTGCGCTCCGGGAACCAGGACCGGCAGGAGGAGTTTGCCCCAGTCGCGAAAATAATCCCGCAGATTTTGTTTCTGGTCCTCGGTGAGGATGGTAAAGCGGGGCAACGGATCACGATGGCTGCCGCCCATTTTCGGAGGCAACCGCCAGATCCCCCCGCGTCCAGCCCGCAGCTTGGCCACCTCCTTTTCAGTGAACTCTAAAATGCCGTAGGGCGGATCGGTGCAAACGGCGTGGAGCGAGCGGGGAGGACGTTGCCGCAGCCAGGCAAAGCAGTCAATTTGTTCAATCCGAAACACGGCGGCTAATTTCAACTATAGGTGAAAGACAAGCAAGCGAAAAATGTGTAACAACTAAAGGCGAAATGGACGCCAAAACCACTCTGGGCAGGTTTATCCGCAAACTGCGCGAACAGGCCGGCCTGACTCAGGAACAATTAGCCGAGAAATCCGGGATCACCTACCAGTACCTTTCCGGCTTGGAAAACGGGCGCGAGAATTTCTCCATAGACGTTCTTGATGCCTTGGGAAAGGCGCTGGAATGTCCGCTGCCGCAATTGGTTTCCGGTGCATTCGCAGAGGAGAGCATGGCTCCGATTCCAACGGTCAATAGAGATTATTTCCGCCAAGGAGCCCCGTTGCCGCCGAAGCTCAAATTAGTCCACCTCGAACAGTCCATGAACGCGGCTCAACGGGTATTGGCAGGAATCAACAGCAACCTGGTTTCGACAGGGGCGAAGCCACTGTACGATTATATTCAGGGGAATAATTTCAGCGGTTTGGTCTCGAACATTCTCTGCGACGCGCTGAACGGCCGCTCCCCTTACAAACACAATTCGCATCAGGCTTATCCGGACCTAGTCAATCCCGAAGTGGAGGAAGCCGGCAAACCCGTCGGGTTGGAGGTTAAAACGACCATTCAAATTGGCAAAGGAGGCGAAAGCCACAACGGACATTCGGGCTGGCACATGGTGGCTTGCTATCGAATTGATCGGGAGAGATTCAACATTCAGTTCGTACATGTCATGCTGGCTGTTTTGAACGGTCACGCGCAGGCGCAACCGGATTGGACTTACGTGGGCAGCAAGGTCAACGCCCAGACCGGCAGCAGGCGGACCGAGACCTACAACACGAATCTCGTCGGCACCACGAAACTGCGCGATGGCTCCGTGTATCTGGATCCAACGGTGGTCAACTTCAAGCGATGGCGGGCGAAACGCCTCGGAGACAAACCGCCCACCGCCCTTTCTTGAGAATCACTGCAAGATTCTTCTAAAAATGGCTTGACACAGCTTACTCACTATGGTTGCCTCCTCCGCGTGAGACGGGAAGGGACAGTCGAAGGCCGGAACGCGGTTGGCGCGGTTTTGAAGACCGGGCGATGCGCAAGCCGCAGAACCAGCGCAGGACGGAACCCTGCCACTGGGCGGGCGGCGGAAGCGACGATGCGGTCCGCCACGATCCTGCCATCGGCCGCTCCGCCAGCACAGTTTTCCGGCCAATCCAGCTTGGCGCAGTTGCACTTCGATTCCACTTAATTCCACTTAATTCCACTTGTTTCCACCTATTTCCACTTATTTCCACCTCCGCCCCACCGGGGGGCCCAAGAGCCGGCACTGCCTGAATTTCATTGTTGTAATACCGCCAGCCCGCTTCCAGGGCCCGCCACTCGGTTGTTCCGTTTCTGCGCGCTGATTTCGAGCCTGAGGCTCGACGCTACACCAAACTATGACAGTGCCCAAGAAGCGGCTTGCGCGCGCCGGATGGATGCGGCATGTTGGTTCAGTGTTGTCAATGCTATGAAAATCAATTTTATGCGTAACATTCGCGGTTTCATGCTCATCGCGCTGCTGGGTTTCTCCCGGCCGGTCTTTGGGGAAACCAACCGTTACACAGGGGAAACCTGGGCGTTCCTGGACACCCGGCAGGCCCTGGCGGCGGCCCATGAAATTACCCCGGCGAAATACCCCGATTGCGACGAGGCCACCGTGGAGAAGAAAATGGTGCGGCTCTACCGCCCCGACGGCACGGGCGAAAGCCAGGATGAGGCCTTTGTCAAGGTGCTCACGGAAAAAGGCAAGCGCAACAACCGGACCCTCTCGCTGGATTTCATGCTGCCCTACACCACGGTGGAAGTGGTCCAGGTGGAGGTCCTCAAGCCGGACGGCGCGGCCGTCGCGGTGGACGTGGCGGCCAATTCCAAGGAGCAGATTGACGACAGCCAGATGAGCGAGAATATCTCCGATCCCAACTGCCGCGTCCTGCGCCTGAGCATTCCCAAGGTGGAAATCGGCGACGTCGTCCACTCCATCACGCGCCAGACCACCGAGCGTCCGATCATTCCGGGCGAATTCGCCGACGAAAACGTTTTTGAAGGAGAAGGCTATTTGCGCCATTTGTCCTACGAGGTTCATGCGCCCGCGGAGCGCCCTTTGCGGCGCATCGCCTTGCGCGATGAAATTCCCGGCACGGTGCGGCATTGGACCCAGCCGGGTGACGGCGGCTCGACCATCCAGCGCTGGGAGGTCAGCAACGTGCCGCGCATGTTCCCCGAGCCGTCCATGCCGCCCGGAGAAATGGTTTTGCAGCGCCTGCTGGTCAGCACCACGCCGGATTGGCAGGCGGTGTCCCGATGGTATTGGGAATTGAGCAAGCCGCATCTGGAGGCGACGGACCCGGAATTGGCGAAAAAGGCGCAGGAACTGGCGGCGGGGGCGAAGTCCGACCTGGAGAAAATCCAGGCGGTGTTCTATTACGTCTCCAAAAATATTCGTTACATGGGGCTGACGCCGGAGAAGGACCGGCCCGGCTTTGAACCGCATGATGTGAAGCTGACGTTCGACAAGAAGTACGGAGTTTGCCGCGACAAGGCGGCTTTGCTGGTGGCGATGTTGCGCGCGGCGGGGTTGCAGGCTTATCCGGTGTTGATCAGCGTCGGCGTCAAGCGCGACCCGGAGGCGCCCGATCCGGATTTCAACCATGCCATCGTCTGCGCCGAACTCAAAAAGGGGGAGTATGTTTTGATGGACCCGACTGATGAGCACACCCGCGATTTGTTGCCGGCAGAGGATTGCGACCAGAGTTACCTGGTCTGCCGGCCCGAAGGCGAAGACCTCAAAGTCAGCCCCGTGCCACCACCCGAAGATCACATGATGCGCATAACGACGACGGGCATTTTGAGCGCGCCGGGCGCGCTGGAGGCGAAGTCGGAACTGGCCTTCGAGGGGGTCAACGACGACGCCTACCGGAACGCGTTTTCGCACATGAAGCCGGATGAAATGCGGCGCTTTTTTGAACGCGACTTGAAAGCCGCCATGCCGGGCGCGCGGCTCAAGTCTTTGAAAATCACCCCGGAGGACATGCTGGATGTGTCGGTTCCGCTGCGGGCCGAACTGGAGTTTTCGGCGGACAGCATGACGGCCGCCGGCGGCGGAAAATCGGTGGTCAGCCTGCCGTGGATTGGCAAGAGTCTGGGGGTGGTCAATTTTATCCTCGGCGGCGCCGGGCTGGACAAGAGGAAATACCCCATGCGGACCGAGGTGACTTGCGGCCTGGAAGAGGATGTTTCCATCCAAATGGCCGCGGATTATGCCAGCGCGGTTTCCATGCCTTCCTGTCCGCCGGTGGACGACCCCTGCGTGAGCTACCGGGAAAGCTGCCGGTTCGCCAATGGCGCGCTCCATGGTTCGCGGGAGATGAAGCTGAAAGTGGTCGAGTTCACACCCGCCCAATACTTGACGCTCAAACAGACGTTGAAGGCGATGCAGTACGATGAGCGGAAAGTCCCGGTGCTGGCCACCTCGGGAACCGTCACGGCCAATGTCGGGGAGAAGGTGGATACGGCGATGAATTCGCCCGTCGAATCCAACGCCAGGATTTTGGATGTCCACAAGCAACTGGTTGTCAAGGACGCGCACAGCGCGGTTTACAATGTCAAGTACTCCAAGCTCATTCTCACTTACGCCGGCAAAATCCGGGAGGCCGAGGTGAAGATTGACTTCAATCCGTCCTGCCAGGAGGCCAAATTCCTTCGCGGCGCGGTCACTTCCCAAACCGGCCGGCGCCAGGAAATTTCCACCAACGAAATCAACGTCATGGACGCCGGCTGGAACGCCTCGGCCAAACGCTACACCGGCGGCAAGATTCTGGTGGCCAACCTGCCGGGCGTGGACATCGGTTCCACCATCGAGGTCGAGTATGAGATCACCACCAAGGGCAAGCCGTTCCTCTCGGGGCTGGAATCGTTCCAGTTGCCCGACGAAATGGAGAGGAAATCATTCGTATTGACGGCCCCGGATTCGGTTAAAATCCAGACCCTGCATAGCGGCGAAGCGGGCCTTGTCAAGGAATCACTGGACACCAGCGGGGGGTCCGGGACATGGCAGTGGCGCGGGGAAAATGCCAGGGCCTTGCCTGCGGAATCACAGCTTCCGCCCCCCTGGGTTTACAGTCCTTGCGTCCTTTATTACGTCGGCGGCCTGCACACCTATCTCAAGGACCTGAACGACGCCATGCTGGATCGCTCGCAAAAGCGAACCCAGGCGGCGGAAACGGCCTTACAGTTGACAAAAACAGCCAAGTCGCGCCTGGAAGCCGTCCAGGCCATCCGCGATTTTGTGGCCAAATCCATCCGTCTGGCGGGGCCTTCCTTCACCGATTTGCCGCTCGCGGAGCTTTCCGGCGCCGACACCACCCTGGCGGAGGGTTACGGACACGCGGCGGACCGGGCGATTTTGTTGCATGCCATGCTGGCCGCGGCGGGATTCCAGCCGGAGTTTGTCGAGGCTTCCATCTATCCGCCCATCGCCGGGATCACCAATGTGGCGCTCTCCTTTCCCATGCCTGATTCTTATGCGGCGCCTTTGGTCAGGATCCAGTTGGAGGGCGAAAACTATTACCTCAATGACACCGACCAATACGCCCGGCTCGGTTCCACTTCCTACGATGGCCGCCTGGGCTTCGTTCTTTCCACCCAGGCCTGCGAACTCATCAAAGCCGCCAAGAATTGCGAGGACAAAACGGACACCGCCTACACCCTCACCGTCTCCGACAGCGGCCAGACGCGGATCGGCGTCACGCGGCATTATTACGGCGGCGGCTACGGGGGGAAGAACCGCTACTTCTCCGAGCTGCCGCCGGAGGAGAGGCGGCGTTACTATCAGGAAATTGTTTCCGGCATGGCCCAGGGGGCGCGGCCCGTCGGCGATTTGATTACCCAATTCGACACCTATCCCGGCCTGGAGCAATACACGGTTGAAATTGACAATTACAGCGTGGTGGACGGCCGGTATCTTTACTTCGATCTGCCCTTCACGCCTTCCCTATTCCCGGCGGGAGCGGACCGGCGGGCCTTGCCGGTGTATATCTCCTCGCGCAGCGAAAACACCGTCCGCACGGAGATCGAGTTGCCGGCGGCATTCCGCCGCGTGGTCATCGCCCCCGGGAGTGAAAATCTCTCCGAGCCGGACGGGGGGGGAACCGCCCGCATTGCTTGCGCGGCAAGCGCCGATAAAATAGTTTTGACTGACGATTTTGAACTCTCGCCCGCCATCATCAGTCCGCGCGACTATTCGGCCCTTCTCCAGGTCGAGTCGGCCCTGGGCAGAAAATCCTCCACCGTTTTCCTCCTGGAAAAGTCCGCGGACCGTTGACCCGGATATTTCCTGCTTGGCGCCGCCTTGGTTGGGTGGCACAGGCGACCCGCCTGTGCCGGTCGGCGACTCGCCGACCGGAACCGGGAGAGAGACTTTAGTCGTGACGCAGCGCCTTTGCCAAGAGTCGCACTGGGCCTTCCGCCGGGCCAGTGGCCCGGCGGGACGGGCGAGTCGCCCGTGCCACCCCACCCCTCCCCCGGCTCAACCGCCGAATTGCAGGCGCGGATCTTCCTTGAGCATCGCTTCCAGATTGGGCCAGCGCACGTCGTTCATGGTGTAGAAGGCGTTCAAATAGACGGAGACTTCCTCCGCCGGATACTTGGAAAGAAGAAGTTCCGCGGCGGCCTTGAGGTTGGCGTCCTCCACGGTGGCGGGCAGGTTGTCCACCACGCCGTCCTTGTGGGCGATGGCGAGCTTGTCCAGAAAGTCGGCCAGCATCGGGGTTTCCTGTTTCATCAGCCATTCCCGCAACAGGTTGGCGGCCGCCAATTCCAGCCGGGGACGCGAGAGCATGGCGGTCATTTCCGCGTGGCGCGCCGCGCGCGGCCGGCGCTCGAAAAAGGCGGGCCGCAATTTGCGCGCCTCCGCCACGGCGGCCAGGGTGGCGCGGTAGAGTTCCTTGTTTTTTTCGTGGGCGTGTTCCAGGATGCGCAGCGCGAGGGGCGGCGACATGAAGCCGAAAAGTTCGTGAGAGGTCAGCATATCAATGGCTCCTGCTTATGCCAAAACGGCTCGAGCCGCAAGTTTGTCCTAATAGCAATCCTAATCCTGCTCCTAATTTCATGCCTCCATTGCTTATGCCAAAAGGGCGCGAAGCGCAAGCTCGGAATCTCGCGGATGGATTTTTATCCGGGGCGGCTGGCGGCGCGCGAAGGTGAATTCTCACAGCCTGCCCCAGACCCAATCGCCTTTGCCCTCCGCGTCCAGGGGGGCCCCGTTGTCGTCCTTTTCGTCCCAGCCAATCGAATACAGCAGGAAGCGTCCCGGCGCGGTGAGGCGGTACTTGAAGGGCTGGCCGTTGACGGGATCCGACGGCAGGAGGCGGATGAATTGCGGGGCGAGATCGCGGAGCGCGGCGGGATAGCTGCCGGTGGCCAGGCGGCAGCGTTCCAAAGCGCAGACGACGAGGGCCTGGTTGACGGCGGTTTGGGCGAGCGCGGTTGTCATCAGGCGCGCTCTCATGGCGGGAATCATGCGCTTGGCCAGGAACCAGGAAAAGGAGCGGTGATGAAGAAGGAGGTCCTGGTTGATCTGCCGGTCCGCGTCGTCCACCTCGTGAGGACGAATCATCCCCTGCAGGCAGTCAACAGAGTCAATCATTTTTTGGTCCAGGACCGCCAGGCGCGCCATGTTCTGGCAGACCCAGCCCCGCGGCATGAACTTCAAAGCCAGGGCGGAGGGGCTGGCGATTTGCCGCCAAAAATGGGTGGCGCCGGCGCTGATCCCGCACGCCCGGGCCGCTTCGGCGCGAGTGCCGGTTTCCAACAAGCGGCAGTTTCCCGCCCGTTCCGACTCCATGGCGCTCCAGACCGGCCCAACCAGATCCATCCCGCCGAGTTGCTCCTGGAGAGCGGCCAAATCCGCATCGCTCCAGACCTGCAGGCGCAAACCGTAATCCGCCGTTTCGGCGTACAGTCCGCTGATGGCGGCATCGGCCATCGCGCCGGCCAGCGTCATCAGTTTGCCGGCCGGCTTGCCTTCCAGGCAGCCGCGCAGGTCATGCAACAGCGTCAATTCGCGCAAGGCCTCTTCCGGCTGGCCGCGCATCAGGCAGGCCTTGGCCCGGCTCGCCAGCCGGGAGGCGACGGTGTCAATGGCGGTCAAATTGGGAGCGGGAGCGCGGTAAAGCTGCGCATAGTCGCCGTCCAGCCGCGCGGCGGGGCGTTTGACGGCTTGGCGAATCTTGTCAAATTCGGGCGAAAACTGGTCGCTCCAGGCCAGATAATCCGCCGCCGCCACCGGCACAAGATTCAAGATCACCCGCAAGGAATTGCCGGCCGGTTCCACTCGAAACCCGGGCGCGCCGGGGGAAAACAGGGCCAATTGGCTCCGGGTGGGAACACTGTCCGGCGCGATGGATAAACGCAGGGGCGGATTCTGCCGCAAGTCGTTGCCCGAAAGGGGGAAACGATCGGCGATCTCTCCCACCAAGCCGATGGCCTCGCGGATCATTACCAGCACATAGCCGCGATTGGCCGATTCGACTCCGCCGGGCGGGCCGGCCCCATCGGCCTTTCGGATGAGCGGCAGCCCGGTCTTGGCATCCTCCACCCAGCGAAGATCATTGTCGCACATCAGTGTCATCAAGACGGACAACGCGGTGACATTGGTCCATTGACCCGTGACGCGGACCGGCGGACCGGGTTTTCCATCCGTTCCGGGCCGTCCGGAAATCACCTGCGGATCCATATCCACCTTCAAGTTTGCCTGCTTTGCCAACTGCTGGATCGCCTCGCTCAAGGAAGCCGTGTCCAGGGAGATGACGGGGACAACCTCCGCCGGCGGAACGGCCGCGCCAGGCGGCGCTTCGCCGGTGCCGGGCGAACGAAGGATCAACTCCGTTACGATGACCGAGGCGTTGCCATTGGTGCGGTAGGAGGCCAGCGCGGGGAAGGTGTCCAGGGAAAGCCGGGCCGTGAGTTCATTGCTCCCCTTGCCCGCGAACCAATCCTGCATTTGGGGCGCTTTGAAGAAATTCTGATCGTCGGGCGCCGCCGGTGGAATGTAGGCGGCCCAATCCAATTTTTCCTGAAGGCTCTCCAGTTTTGTCTTGGCGGTTTCCCAGGCGCTGGCGCCCCGCCAGTTTTCTTCCAAATAGAAGGCCGCCGTCAGCGCCGCCAGCGTCCCCAGGCCCAGGGCGCACCATCGCCGCAGCCGGGGCGGCAGCGGGCGCCCAGGCCCGGGCGCGCCTGACGGCTGGGCAAGACTCTCTCGAGCCGTTAATTCCGGCGGCGGCTTGTTGGAGGGGGCTGCCGGTGTGGGCGCCGGCGCGGAGCCTTGCGCGGGCTGGCGTGGAGTTGTGCGTTCAGGGTCGGGTGCTGCAGATGATTTGTCAGCGTTGCTCATAATCGCATATCGGTTCTACTGCCCCAATTCTGCGGCAGAAGATAAGACACCGCCGGTCCGATGTCGAGCCTTGCTCCTCAAACCAACTGGAAACAGGAGTTTGACTACTGTTCACGGACGCATCACCAGTGAGGTCAAGTTCCGCTCGACTTATGCCGATATGTGTGGCAGTGTTTTAATCGAGCGTAAGCCATGTTCGGCCTCTTAAAACGATTCTTCTCGAAACCGGCCGCGCCGGTGCAGCCTTCCACTCCAACGACGACGCCGCAACCCGCCACGCCCCCCGTCCCGGCGCAGTCCGCGCCCCATTCGCCGCCGGCGGGAACGGCAGCCGCAGGCCCCCCGGAGGGAGTCATCACTCTGCCGCTGGCCCCGCTTCTCGCGTCGCTGCCGCCGAATCTGGCGGCGCTGGCCGCGTCGCCGGGCAGCGGGACATTTTCGCTTCCCGTCAAGACGGCTTTGGCGCAATTGGCCTCGGGCGCGGTCCGGATTGCTTTTGGCGAATTGCGGCAAGGATCGCCGCCCGGCACGTTTTATGACAATGCCACCCAGGACGGGTCTCTGGTGAGCCTGCCCTTGCCGCAAATCCTGGCCGCGATGGATCCCGCGCTCCTGGCCCGCCGGCCCGCGCAAAAAAGGGTCGCCGTGCCGGAAAGTGTCACGAGTGTTTTTGGCCGGGGCCGCGCGTTGCAGGCGCCGATCGCCGCCGCTCCCCAGCCCGT
>JBEKIA010000064.1:0-17517 GCA_050011995.1 Verrucomicrobiota bacterium | reverse complement strand
CCGGGCAGCGGGATCATGTTCGTGGGGGACCAGGGCGTTCAGATTTCCGCGTATTACGGCGGCAACCCCTGGCTGCAGTTCGGCGCCCAACCCCAGCCGGGCCAGCAGGTGCGGGGACTGCCTGGCGGCTGGCTTCTGCCGGAGGCCCGTTTCAAGGACTTCAAGCAGCCCGATCCGTACTTGCCACGATGCGAGAAGCCGGATCATTACCTGGAATGGGTGCGGATGTGCAAAGCCGGCAAGAAATCCATTACGCCGGTGGAGTTTGCCTGCGGGCTGACGGAATTCGCCCTGCTCGGGACCCTGGCGCAGCGCCGGTACAAGATGCCCTCTGGCGGGGGGACCCTGGCGCAGCGCCGGTACAAGATGCCCTCTGGCGGGGGCGGGAGAGGCGGCGGCGGAGGGCGCGGCGGAGGGTCGGCCAAGGTGCTGCTGTGGGACTCGAAGGCGATGAAATTCACCAACGACGAGTTGGCCAACAGCCTGGTGGACACGCCCTACCGCAAGGAGTGGGACTTCAAGGTTTAGGCCGCGCCCGATCCACATGTTTAATGCGTCAGCGACGGTGGGTTAAGGCAGGGCGAGACTCTGTCGAGTCGAAACTCGATTTCCTGGGGAAAAGTCACGGCTCGCCAGAGTCTCGCCCTGCCGTCCGAGATTGACGCATTGCGTTAGGCATTTCATTCTCATAACTTATCAAAAAATCAATCGCGGAGTTTTGACCTATGATCCGAAATTTATGCACAGTCGCGTCGGTGGTTTTGGCGGCACTCGGCAGTGTCACCCTCGCAACCGCCCAGCAATCCACACCGGCGGGCGGCAACACGAAAAGCCTGCCGAAGGAATATACGGCGGACCTGGGCGGAGGCGTGAAGCTGGAGATGGTCCTGATTCCTGCGGGCGAGTTCCTGATGGGATCGCCCGATTCGGAACGGGGCGCGGCGAATGACGAGAAGCCGCAGCACCGGGTTCGGATCACCCAGCCGTTCTACATGGGCAAGTATCCGGTGACGCAGGAGCAGTGGACGGCCGTGATGGGCGACAACCCGAGCCACTTCAAGGGTGCGAAGAACCCGGTGGAATGGGTCAGTTGGGAGGATTGCCTGCGGTTTCTCAGGCGGCTCAACGAGAAGGCGGGCGGAGGGAAGTGGCAGTTCCCCACCGAAGCCCAGTGGGAATACGCCTGCCGCGCGGGGAGCACGACGATATACTGCTTTGGGAACGAGGAGTCCGGGCTGGACGACTACGGGTGGTACGACAAAAACTCGGGCGGCAAGTCGCACCCGGTCGGTGAAAAAAAGCCGAATGCCTGGGGCCTATACGACATGAACGGCAGCATCTGGCAGTGGGTCCTGGATTGGTATGATCCCGCCTACTATGCGCATTCGCCCACAGACGATCCCGCGGGGCCTGCCACAGGCACGGAGCGCGTCAGTCACGGCGGCTCCTGGGCCAGTCCGGCGCGAAGCGCCCGGTCGGCGAACCACGGCAGAATAGAGGCCGACCATCATGGCTCCCATCTGGGCTTCCGCGCCTCCATGGTTCCGATGGACAACTGAGTCCCAACCGCAACAAGTAATCAGCAGCAGTCAATACAAGTCAGAAAGAACACAACACAGTATGAAATCATTGCAACAAAACGATACGATGACCGCGCAGCCGCCGCCGCAGGCGGGCGCCCCCCACGCCAGCCCAATCCCGTCCAAGAACCCGCTGCAAATGTCCCGGCGCGCCTTTATTGTCGCGGCGGGCGTGGCGCCGCTGGTGGTGCCGCGCCATGTGCTGGGAGGCGCCGGCTACCAGGCGCCCAGCGACAAACTCCGGATCGCCTGCGTGGGCGTCGGCGGGGTGGGCGAGGATTATTTGACCGGCTGCAACAGCGAAGAGATCGTCGCGCTTTGCGACCTCGATCACGAGTATTCCGCGCCGGTGTTTGCGCAACACCCGAAAGCCAAACTTTACAAAGACTTCCGGGAGATGTTCGACAAGGAGGAGAAGAATTTCGACGCGCTGATCGTGGCCACGCCGGACCACTGGCATTCCCATCTGGTGCTGGCGGGCCTGGCGATGAACAAGCACATTTATTGCGCCAAGCCGATGACGCACTCGATCGCCGAGGCGCGAAAGGTCAAGGCGGCGGCGCTGGCCTCCAAGATGACCACCAAGGCGAGCATCCAGGATTCGCGCAGTTCCCACTCCCGGGCCACCACGGAGTTGCTGTTGAGCGGAGCCATCGGGCCGGTGCGGGAAGTGCATTTCTGGACCGGCACTCACAGCCCCAGCGGCTTGAAACGGCCGGCGGAGGTCCAGGAGCCGCCGGCGGGGATGAATTGGGACCAGTGGTGCGGCCCGTCTCCGGCCCGCCCGTATCACAAGCTCTACCATTACGGCAACTGGCGTCCGTGGTGGGATTTTGGCACGGGCAACCTGGGCGACGTCGCCTGCCACACGCTGCATACCTACTTTGAGGAACTGGAGATGGGAGCGCCGGACTGGGTCGCGGCCGACGCCTGCCAGGCCTTTTCGGCGATGGGCAGTGTTGGGAACTACGAGTGCGCGAGCATCTGCAACTACGTGCAGTGGCACTTTCCGGCGCGGGGCAAACACCCGGAGATGATGGCTTACTACTACGATGGCGGCCTGCAGCCGCCGCGGCCGTTGAGCATGCCCGCCTCGATGGGCATGCCGGGCCGGGGGGTGATGTTCGTCGGCGAGAACGGCGTGCAGGTTTCCGCCTTCTATGGCGGCACTCCGTCGGTGCAGGACCATACTTCACCCCGGCCGGGCCAGCGGATTCAAGGCCTTCCCGGCGGCTGGCTCCTGCCGGAGGCCAAGTTCAGGGACTTCAAGCAGCCCGACCCGTCCTTGCCGCGGTGCGAAAGAGCGGATCATTACAAAGAGTGGATCCAGGCGTGCAAAGCCGGCAAGAAGTCCATTATGCCCATCGAGTTCGCCTGCGATCTGACGGAGTTCGCCTTGCTCGGCAGCGCGACGTTGCGCCGGTACACCGCGCCCCCGCCGGGGACGACCCCCGGATTAGGTTGGGGTGGATCCGGCCGGTCGGACTCCGCCGTGGTGTGGGTTGAGGCCACAGGCGACGGCCATATCCACGTCGCCGGGATGCGCCCCCAGGCAGGCGTTCGCACAGGAGAAGTCTATTACCGAAGTTCCAAGGTCCTCACCTGGGACTCCAAGGCCATGCGGTTCACCAACGACGAGCAGGCCAACGGCTTTGTGGACACGCCCTGCCGAAAGGAGTGGGACTACAAGGCAACAATAAAGAGTTGACAAGCATCCATTGGATGAAAGGAGAGATTCATGATTAAGAGCATCGTTGCGGGAAGAAAAAGAAAATGGCTGCCATTGGTCTTTCTGGCCGTCGTGCTGCCCGGCGGTTACAACCTGCATGCGCAAGGCGCGCCGGGCGTCATGCGCGACCTGACCCCGAAGCAGATTGTTTATGACATGAAAATCGGCTGGAATTTGGGCAACACCATGGAAGCCAGCCCGGGAGAAACCGGCTGGGGAAATCCCAAGACAACCCAGGCCATGATGGATGCGGTAAAAGCAATGGGATTCAAAACCGTCAGAATCCCCGTGACCTGGCAGGGCCATCTCGGCCCCGCGCCCGACTACACCATTGACAAGGCCTGGCTTGACAGGGTGGAGGAAATCGCCAACTACGTCCTCAAGGACGGCATGTACGCCATCGTCAACACGCACCATGATGGATGGATCAGACTGACAGCCGAAGGCCAGACTGCAGGAACCAACGAGGCGGCCAAGGTTTGGGCGCAGATTGCCACCCGCTTCCGGGATTACAGTGATTATCTGATTCTGGAAACATTTAACGAACCCAAGGGAAGGCAAAATCAATACAGCGGCGGAACCCCCGAGGCGCGCGCCATTCTCAACGCGTATCATCTGGCCTCCGTCAACGCCATCAGGGCCACCGGCGGAAACAACGCCAAAAGGATTATCATGTGCGCCACTCATGCCGCGACTCCGTCCGATCCCGCCATCCGGGATTTGGTGATTCCGAACGACGATCCGAGGGTCATTGTCTCCATCCACACCTACTACCCCAATCGCCTGGCCTTTCCCGGTCAAGGCAGTTGGGGAACCGAGGAGGACAAGGCGGCCATGAGGAGGGAACTCGACCGGGAAGCAAGGGACGTGGCCGCGAAAGGCAGCGGGGCCGCTGTCATTGGCGAATGGGGTTCCACCAGACGCGTGGATTTGGCCTCCCGGGTTGCCCATGCGGAGTATTACGCCCAGCAAGCGCTGTCAAGAGGAATGGCGACGATATGGTGGGATAACGGCGGAGGCGACTTTGGCATACTGAACAGGCGCGCGGACCCGGTGACCTGGACTTGGCCGACGATTGCCGAGGCGCTGGTCAGAGGGGCCTCCACCGCAACCCCGCCCGCCGCTGAACCGGCCAAGTAGGACAACCGGGAATGTGTCAATCGTGGACGGTAGGGCGAGACTCTGTCGAGCCGTGACTTCTTCCCCGGAAATCGAGTTTCGGCTCGACAGAGTCTCGCCCTACCGTTACCCGCGGTCACTGACCCAGTACGACAACCGTGTGATTACTTGGCCAGCTTCTTGATCTGGGCGTCCAACTCGTCGAGGGGGAAGCCTTCGGCGACGATGCGATGGCCGGCGTCGGCCAGGATCAGCCACGGCAACTCCGGAACGGAGGAGGCCCATTTTGATTTCGCGGAATTCTCGGTCACGCGCCCGATGGGAAAGGAAACGGGGCTGGCGCTTTGCCATTCGGCGATGGTTTCCTCGGTGGTGACGGCGGCTTGAACGCCCAGCACGGTGACGCCCTGCTGGCGGAGCGCGGCGGCCTGCTCGCCCAACTGCTGGACAACATGCCGCGAGGAACGCTGGCCCGCATCGAACAGGCACAACAACACCGGCCGGCTGGCGGGCGCGGCGTCGCCGGCAAGATTCACTCCCGCCAAATCGGGCAGCGGACTGCCTTTGAGCGAGGCGCGTCTCGGCGTCTGGAGGGGATTGCCCATCTGGGAAGACCTCAAGGTCATCACGACGTTGGTTTCGCCCGCCTCGGCGACGGCCTGCGCGAAAGTGGCTTGGGAATTGGCGAAGAGTTGAACCCTCCCTTCGCAAACCTGGAAATGAAACCGGCCCTTGCTGTCGGTGGTCGTATTGCCTTCCGGCTGGTCTGCGCCATTCAATGTCACATTCACCCCGGAAACCGGCTTGTCATTTTCATTGAGCACCTGGCCGGCCAGAAGACGGTCGGCGAGCTTGAGGACGAACGGCGGGAGTTCCAGGCGGTTTGTTTCGGAATCGCCTTGGACTTGCTGCTGGCTTCGACCGTGGCTTTTGGCTGTGGCGAAAACCATGTATTGCGCGTCCGGCGGCAGGCACTTGATTTCGTAGCGGCCTTGCGCGTCGGCGGCAGCCAGTTGGTCGTTCAACTGGTCGTAGGCGTTGCCCGCCTTGAGCCAAACACCGGCCTGCGCGCCGGCAATCGGAGAGTCGTCCACGTTTCTGACCAGCCCGGCCACGGTCAGGGCCGGTTTCAATTTCACGTCGAGGTTTGTGGCATCTTCCGGCAACTCCTCGATGGCCGCCAGATTGCGGGCTGGGTCGCGGGCCACCAGCAGCGCGCTGCCTGACTGCATTTGAAAAGGCTGGAGCGACCAAGTGAGGCCGAAGGCGCCATTGGCCGCGGTCTTTGTCCAGCCCGAACCAGTGGACGGAAAGACCGCCACCTGCGCGCCGGCGGCGGGTTTGCCGTTGGCGTCCGTCACCGTGCCTTTGAGTTTGTGCGCGGTGGAACCCGCACCGGTCCTGTAGGTTTGACCGAGCCGCACCACGACATTTGTGTCGCCGCCTTCCGCCGAAATGTTGCCAAAAGTTCCCCGGTCGTTGGCCGAGACTTGAACCGTGCCTTCGCAGACCTGCTCGAAGCGGAATCGTCCCTGGCGGTCCGTGATCAGGTTCGTCATGGGCTGGCCTTCGCCGGAAAGATTCACATTGGCGCTGCTGACCGGTTTGTCGTCCGCGTCGAGGACCTGGCCGGCGAGCTTGAGGTTGGCGGGTTTGAGATCAACCGCATCCAGTTCCATGCGCCCGGCTTCGGCGGAAGCGCCCACATCGTTAATGACCTTCTGTCCGTAACCCGGAGCCGAGACGACGATGCCGTATTTGCGTCCGGGTGGCATGGCGGGAATTTCAAACCGGCCCGGCGTGTTGGTGGCGCGGCTTAAGCCTGTGAGGTACATGCCGGAGTTGCCGGTCCAGAAGATCAGCGAAGCGGTCGCGTTGGTGACAGGCTGGCCGTCGCATTCCGCCCGGCCCTCCAACGTCAGCGTCGGCGCGAGTTTCAGGTCCAGCGGGCCGGCGTCTTCGTCCAGGTCCTGCGCCACGGCCAGATTGTGTTCCACGTCGCGGACCAGCAGGCAGGGGGTCGTGTTGTTTAGCCGAATGCTTTGTGGGACCTGGCGCTGGTTCCATTCCAACTCAAACTTGCCGCCGGCATCAGTCTTGACCTCGCCCGGCGAAGGGCCAAAGACCGCCACCAATCTCACCAGCAACCCCGCCGCCGGCTGGCCGTCCGGTTGGCGGACAATGCCGGTAATCTTCTTCGGCGGGGCGATTTCGATCTCCACGCGGTTCGTTTGGCCGGCTTCCACGCTGGCGGAAGTCTGGCTCGGGTAGATGGATTCGCGGGACGCCGTAATCTGATAATCACCCGGCAGCAGCCGCAGGAGGGCGATGCCGTTGCTGTCGGTACTGGCGGCGGATTGAAATTCAATCTTGTAGGCATTGACCATGACTTGGGCCAGCGGCTTGCGATCATTTTCTCCCAAGACGGCAACTTCCAGCAAGCCGCCGCGCGCCGCAGTCACCTGCACGCCGCGCGTGACTTGTCCGGATTCCACCGAAACCGGCGCCACGTCCGCGACCCAATCCGGAACGGGGTTGGCGCCAAAGACGGCATGGATTTGGTAGGAGCCGGCGGGCACGTCGCTGAGGTGAAACGCGCCGTCCGCGCCGGATGGCACGGGGTCAAGCCCGCCGAAAGCGAACGACGCCCGTCCCTCGGGCCGCAACGCCAGCCGCGCGACCGGCGGCGGTTGATTGCTCCCTTCGACGATAATTGTGCCTTCGACGCCGCCGGCGGGTTCCACGACCAATTTGATGTCTTCCTGGCCCGCGCGCCAGGGCAGCGTGTTCAAGTTGAAAGAATCTTCCGGGGATTGGCGCAGGACTTTTCCCGGCGTCTGAACCGTCAGTGCGGCCACGGCATTGGACGGGAAATTCTCGATGCGAAAACGGCCGGCGGCATCCGTGCGGGCGGCAAAGCAATCGCGCGCGGATTTGCCCAGGAGATAATGAAAACGGTGCGATCCGTCTTCCATTAAAATGTCGCACCTGGCCGCGGCCGCCGAAACCCCGGCGTTGGCGACCGGTTTGTCCGCCTCGTCCACCACCACGCCTGCCACCGTCCCCGGCGGCGTCAGCGCCAAATGTTCTTCCGTGTCGGGGATGGAACCGTACGGCTGGTTCAGGCTTTTCCACGCCGGGGCCAGTCCCGGCTTCCGCGCCAGCAAAATTCCCGTCGCGCGCGAGATCTGGAATTGAAAAGCGCCGTTGCTTTCGGTGGTGAATTGACTTTTCAATTCCAGAACATTCGCCAGAAACGGATTTCCCTCGTAGCGCCAATACTCGACCGTCGCGCCGGCCAGGGGAAGGCCGGCGGCGTCGGTGACCGTTCCGGCGCAATTGAAGGGCGGCGCGACGGCGTTCGTGCCCGCCTCCGCCGTTTGTTGAACCGCCGCCCGCTCCGGCGTTTGGGCGCGCGCGCCAACGCCCAAAACCGCCGCGGCGGCAGAAACCAGAAGGAACTGCCGTGCTGTTGTCATGTGATGTGGAAGTTATTTCCTTGCTTCGAGCGTCAACGGACTGGCCTGCACCTGGAAAGGGCTGGCGATTTTGATGCTGCCAACCAACGGACGCTGCACATTATTAGGCTCCCGCCATGAGAGCGAACAAACGCCGCCTCACCCAAACTCGAACGTGTTGGTGTAACACAACGTCCCGTCGGGCTTGGCCAGCACCAATTTCGGCCCGGCCGGGCGCTCCCCGCCGCGCAGCATCTGGATGGACTCCTTTTGCCGGCCCTCGAAGCGCAGGCTGAATTCCACCTGACGATTGGCGCCCTCCGTGGCCCCGAGCACGGCTTGCACCGGCTCGCCGATTTCCAGCGCCGCGGTTTGGCCGGCGGCGGCCTCGAAGCCGGCGGTCTTGGGAAAACTGTAGCCCATCAGCGTCCACGCCGCGCCTTTGTCATCCTTGCGGCGGATCGTCCATTCGACGGGCCGATAATGCCCCGCCGGCAAGGTGAACTGGCCGTTGACCGGCTGACGCACGAAATGGCCGTTCTCGCCGAACACGGAGACTTCGGAAATGCCTTCCGGCACCCGCACCTGGCCGAGCGTGACGTTCTGGATCTTTTGCACTTTGACGAACGAGCCGTCGCGGGCCGCTTCGATCCGGAAAAACTTCCCGTCCACTTCCAGCAACCGGCCCAGGTAGCGTTCGCTGGTCTTGTCCCCTTCGATCTGGACCCGGTCGCCGTCATACGGGTCCTGCCCCACGTCGTTGAAGGTGCCGTTGACGTTGCCGTCCATGAGTTTCAGGCGTTTTTTCACGCCGTCGAAATTCACCATTCCCTCATACCAGCCGCCGGCCGCGGCCAGCAATTCCGGGGGATTGGGTTCGTATTGATAAAATTCCAACACGAGATGGTATGTGACCGGCCCGTCCTCGCCCTTGAAGACAAGACGGGCCGGCGGAAAATAGGAGAAGTAGGACTCGATCCGCGCCAGGATCGGCGTTTTGTCGTCCAGCCGGCCATTGCCGTTACTGTCAATGAACAGCCGGTCATAAGGCCCGGACTTGCGCGTGCGGTCCAGGCAAAGCCAGCGCCCGCCGCCGGGGTCCATCGGCGTGAGCCAGCGCGCGAAAAAGGGCGCGGCGTTGAGCTTGGGCAGGGCGACGCCGGGCGGCGGATGGGTGGTCAGCGCCACAAGGTGGAGGGCGCCGGCCTGGCTGCCGGTGTGGTATGCCAGCCATTGCTCGGGTTGCGCGAGCGCGCTGCCGGCGAGCAGCATTCCGGCCAGGAATAATTTAAGGTTCATAAGGTTGAGACGGGTTATTCTTCATTGGAATTCAAGTATTCAGATAGAATCAGCCGCGCGCAGAATATCACCCGCAAAAAGCAGAGCCAGCAGCGCCGGCATCCACCCCGCCGTCCGGGCGTTTCCCAGCCCGCCCCATAAAACGCAACCGGTGTTTCGTTTTGCCATGAGAAGATTCAATAGCCGATCCAGGAACATATTACAACATAATTCCACATAATTCCATCCATCTGCCGGTTATTTCTTGAAATGACCGCGAGTTGTCCGCCACCATCGTTTTGGATCACTCTATTTTGGAATCGAATGAAACTCGGCCTCGGCTTATACCGTCATGCGCTCACCCGCGATAATTTCCAGTTCGCGCGCCAGGCGGGGGCCACGCACATCGTGGCCCATCTGGTGGATTACTTCAAAGGCGGGGCGCAAAATCCGCGCGATAACCAGCCCACCGGCGCCGAACAGGGCTGGGGGCCGGCCGGCGACCCCAACCGCCTCTGGCCGCTGGAGGAACTGGCGGGGTTGCGCCGGGAAATCAACGCCGCCGGCCTGGAACTGGAAGCCATCGAGAATTTCGACCCCGCCCACTGGCACGACATTCTGCTGGACGGCCCGAAGAAGAAGCAACATATAGAGAACGTCAAGACTATTATCCGGCGGCTCGGCCAGGCCGGCATCCCGGTCATGGGCTACAATTTCAGCATCGCCGGGGTTTGCGGACGCGCGCGCGCTCCTTACGCGCGGGGCGGGGCGGAATCCGTCGGCATGGAAGGCCCGCTGGAGACGCCGATGCCCAAGGGGATGGTTTGGAACATGGTTTATGATCCCGCCGCGCCCGAGGGCTGCGAGCCGGCCGTCAGCCACGAGGAACTCTGGCGGAGGTTCGCCGAGTTTTTGCGCGAAATCATCCCCGTGGCGGAGGAGTCCGGCGTCCGGCTGGCGGCGCATCCCGACGATCCCCCCATGCCCGCGATGCGGGGCCAGCCGCGGCTGGTCTATCAGCCGCGGCTGTATCAGCGTTTGCTCGATCTGTCGCCCAGCCCGGCCAACGCGCTGGAGTTCTGTCTCGGCTCGCTGGCGGAAATGACGGAAGGCGGCCTTTACGAAACGGTGGAATCCTGCAGCCGGCAAGGGCGCATCGCCTACGTCCATTTTCGCAATGTCACGGGCAAAGTGCCCTTTTATCGCGAAACGTTCCTGGATGACGGCGACGTGGATATGTTGCGCGTGTTGCGCATCCTCAAGAAGAACCAATACGACGGGGTGCTGATTCCCGATCATACTCCGCAAATGACGTGCGGCGCGCCCTGGCACGCCGGCATGGCCTTTGCCATGGGCTTTATGCGCGCCGCCTTGAAATGGATTGACCAGGAATGAGCCGGGCGCATGAGATGGCCCGCGGTTTCTCCACCGATCCCTCCCCCGAAAATGAAAACCCGCCTTAGCCTCCCGCTGATCGGACTGTGCATTTTCACTTTTCTTCCCAGGGCTGCCGCCCTCGGCCACGCTTCTTATGTCGAGACTGTCAAAACCAAAGACAGTTTCGCCATCGTGCAGGACGGCCTCGCCGCGGACCTCTGGGTGGATGCCGGCGATTTCCCCGGCGTCCTGCGCGCGGCCGGCGACCTGCGGAAGGATGTCGCCCGCGTCACGGGCCGGACGCCGGCGATGGCCCAAGCCGGAACCGCCCCCGGGCCGAACCCCGTTATCATTGGAACCATTGGCAAAAGTCCTATAATTGACAGTCTGATTCGCGACGGCAAATTGGATGTCACCGCCATTGCCGGCCGGTGGGAATCGTTTCTCATCCAGGTGGTGCCGGACCCCGTCCCCGGCATGGCCGGCGCCCTGGTCATCGCCGGAAGCGACAAGCGGGGAACCATCTACGGCATTTATGACCTCTCGGAGCAAATCGGCGTCTCGCCGTGGCATTGGTGGGCGGACGCGCCGGTGGAACACAAGGACGCTCTCTTTGTCAAAACGGGCCGCCATGCGGAGGGGCCGCCGTCTGTCAAATATCGGGGCCTGTTTTTGAATGACGAGAGTCCCGACCTGACCGGATGGGTGCGGGAGAAGTATGGCGCTGTGCCGGTGGCCGGCGGCGCGCCGGCGGCCAATTACGGCCGGGGTTTTTACACCAATCTGTTCGAGCTGATTCTGCGCCTCAAGGGCAACCTCCTCTGGCCGGCCATGTGGAACAACCGTTTCAACGAGGACGATCCGGAAAACCCCCGGCTGGCCGACGAGTACGGCATCGTCATGGGCACCTCCCACCAGGAGCCGATGCTCCGGGCGCAAAAGGAGTGGGACTGGGGAGCCAATTACGGCAGAACCTTTGGCAACTGGAATTATTCCGCGTCTCCGCAACAACCCGCCCTCCAGCAATTCTGGCGGGAAGGGGTCCGGCGCAACAAGAACTTTGAAAGCCTCTTTACCCTGGGCCTGCGCGCGGAGAATGACAGCGGCGCGCCCATTGGCAGGGACCTGACCGGGGAGATCGTCAATGTGCAGCGCAACATTCTCGCCGAAGAAGTCAACCCGGATTTGACCCGCGTGCCGCAACTGTGGTGCCTCTACAAAGAAGTGCAGGATTATTACAACCAGGGCCTGCACGTTCCCGATGATGTCACCCTTCTCTGGGCCGAGGACAACTGGGGCAACCTCCGCCGCCTGCCCACCGCCGCAGAACGCCAACGCCCCGGCGGCGCGGGAATTTATTATCACTTCGACTACCACGGCGGACCGCGCAGCTACCAGTGGATCAACACCAGTCCGATTCCCAAAATCTGGGACCAAATGTCGCTGGCCAAACAATACGGCGCCGACCGGATTTGGATGGTCAATGTCGGCCACCTCAAAGGCTGCGAATTGCCGCTGGAATTCTTCCTGGACCTGGCTTGGGACACAAGCCGGTGGACCAACACCAATCTGGACGAGTTCACCCGCCTCTGGGCCGCGCGCGAATTCGGCCCCGGCCCCGCCGCGGACATCGCGGACATTGTGGAGAAATGCACCAAATACAATGGCCGCCGCAAACCCGAGTTGCTGGAGGCCGGCACCTACAGCCTCGATCACTACCAGGAAGCCGAGCGCGTCGTGGCGGACTTCCAGGCCATCCGCGCCAGGGCGGAGGAGATTTTCCGCCAACTGCCGCCGGAAAGGCAGGACGCCTTCTACGAGCTGGTGTTGTTCCCGGTCAAAGCCGGCGCGCAGTTGAATGAGCTTTACCTTGCCGCAAACCAAAACGCCGCCTACGCGCGCCAGGGCCGCGCCAGCGCCAATGACAAAGCCGCCGAGTGCCGCGCGCTTTTCCAGTCGGAAACGAATTTGATGGCTTATTTCAACCACACCTTTGCCGGCGGCAAATGGGATCACTTCATGGACCAGCCGTTCATCGGCTACACAAGCTGGGCCGAGCCGCCGCGGGGCAATAACATGGACGCCATCAGGCTCATCGAGGCGGCGGCGCCGGAAGCAGCCGGGATGGGCCTGGCGGTGGAAGGGGCCGGCGGCGCCCTCCCGCAATTCGACGCCTTGAGCCGGCGGCGCCATTACCTGGACGTTTTCAACAAGGGGAAAACGCCCTTTGCCTTCACCGCCGCCGCCAGCGATCCCTGGATCACCCTCAGCGAAACCGGGGGCACGGTCGAAAAGGACAAACGCCTTTGGGTCAGCGTGGATTGGAGCCAGGCTCCCCGGGGCGCGTCCGCCGGCACGGTGCGGGTGGCGGGCCTTGACACCAATTTCAATGTGGAAGTGGCGGCCTTCAACCCCGCGGAGGTGACGCGCGATTCCTTGCAGGGCTTCGTCGAAGGCGAAGGCATTGTTTCCATCGAACCCGAACACTGCACCAGAATAATTGACTCCGCGGCCGGCCGCTGGATCAAGATCGAGGATTACGGCCGCACCCTGTCCGGGATGAGGGCGACCGGCCCGGTGGACGCGCCGGAGGCCGCGCCCGGCAAGGATTCGCCCTGCCTGGAATACCGGATGTATTTGTTCCGCGCGGGGGATGCGGAGGTGACGGCCATTGCTGGCCCAACCTTGAACTTCGTCCCCGGACGCGGGCTTCGTTTCGCCATTTCCTTTGACGACGCTCCGCCGCGGACGGTGACTCTCGTTCAGGCCAACTACAGCGCGCAGAACGGCAACCGCGACTGGGAGGAATCGGTCAAGGACAACGCGCGCGCAGTCAAGACGAAGTTCACGCTGGCCGGCCCCGGCTATCACACCCTGAAACTTTGGATGGTGGATCCGGGCGTTGTCCTGCAGAAACTGGTGGTGGATTTGGGCGGCTTGAAGCCGAGTTATCTCGGCCCGCCGGAGAGTTATTTCCACGGAATCGCCGCGTCCGCGAGGAATTGAATTTGGCCATCGCCATGACAACAACTCGCGGAGGCTGGCGGCCGGTGACGATCTCTATGGCGCGTCCCGACGGGATGGCAACCGGCGCGAGAAGGGCCAGGCCGGGCAAGGATGAAATTGTTTGGATGCTGACGAGGCGCATATAATTTCTATGATCTTAATTCAATTCACCGCTGACGACAACGCTTTATCGCGCACCTTTTCGCGTGCGGCCAGGCAGAGGAAAAACCCGGCGGCTGTCAATCCGTCCCAGGGATGCAATGAAACCAGATTGGCACTCAGCAACAAACCCACCATCGCCCCCGGCCGCCGATTCGGTGGAGCATCCGATGGCACGAGGCAGGTGTTAGTATTTTGGTTGCCACCCGAGACGCCCGAATTATCATTCCCGCAGTTTTATGAATTTATTTAAGAATTTCGACTTTGGGCAGCTCGATTCGCCTGATTTCAAGGAGGATTCCGTGCGCGAAATTCTGATCCTTCCGATCCTCGAAGCTCTCGGATACAAATCCAAAGGGCCGAACCAAATTATTCGAAGCCGCACGCTAAAACACCCGTTTGTGAAGATTGGCTCGACAGACCGCGAGGTCAAGATCACCCCTGATTATCTGCTGGAGACGCATGGGAAACCACTATGGGTCTTAGACGCCAAGTCCCCGAGTGAGGAAATCAGAAGCGGCACACATCCAGAACAAGTGTACAGTTATGCCATCCATCCCGAAATCCGTGCGACCTGCTTTGCACTTTGCAACGGAAGGGAGTTTGTTGTCTTCCAGGCAAACCAACAGTCGCCCGTTCTGGCCTTTCACCTGCAAGATATGGAGAACTACTGGACTAAACTCGTCGAGCTTCTTGGACCCACGGTGCCGAGGGATCCCGCCCTGCTGGCGCCGCCAAACCGGGTGACTTTTGATTATATGGCTTGCAAGCTGCCATCGGAGATTACCTCGGTGAAGCGCCAGGACGCGTCCAGACATTATGGCGTCCATGGCTATTTCACGAAGCAGGCCTGGAATATAGTTCAGGAATACATACGAAACTTCACCCAGCCGGGCGACCTGGTTCTCGACCCTTTCGGAGGCAGTGGAGTTACCCTGGTGGAAGCGCTTATGGTGGGCAGGGCGGCGATACACGTCGACATCAATCCCCATTCCATTTTTCTTGTCGAGAACCTGGTTTCACCCGTGAACCTTTCAGATTTTGCCCACACATACGAAAAACTCCGGGCTATTTTCCTCAGGAACGCTCCTAAAACCAAAGAAGAAATCAAAATCGCCCTCAAAAGATACCCCTACCCGAAGGGATACAAACTGCCATCCAATTCCGACGTGGATTATGTCGAGGAGCTTTTTAGCGCCATCCACCTTGCGCAGTTGGCCTACCTCAAGCATTTGATAATGAGTGTCAGAGACAAACCTATTCGAGGCGTATTGCTGCTCATGTTCTCTGGGGCGCTGAACAAACTGAATTTGACCTACCACGCTTCTGCGGGTCGCTCTTCCGGCAGGGGCGACAGCGCCATTTTTAAATACTATCGCTACAGAATCGCTCCAAAGCCGGGTGTCCTTCAAGTCATAGACGTCATGAACAGCCGCTTGAGGAAAGTGATCAAGGCCAAGCGCGAGTTGGCCCCCATTATTACGAGGCACGCCCTTGAGAACGCGCAAATCGTCAAAGGCGACGCCGCGGATCTCTCGTGGATTCCGCCAGAATCTGTTGATTATATTTACACCGACCCGCCTTACGGCTCTAAAATTCCTTACCTGGACCTCTCCGTGATGTGGACTTCGTGGCTTGGGTTAAAGGTAACCAAAGCCGATCTCCAATCGGAAATTATAGAAGGCGGGGAAGCGAAGAAATCCAAAGCCAGCTATTTTGACCTCCTTTCAAAATCCATCGCGGAGATGGGCAGGGTCCTGAAATTCGACCGCTGGATGTCCTTTGTTTTCGCGCATGACGAGCCTGCCTACTGGCACGCCATCATTAATGCGGCGGAGGCGGCGGGCTTTGAATATGTGGGAGTGACGAAACAGGACACCGACAAGACCAGTTTCAAAAAGCGCCAGAATCCGTTCACCACTTTACAGGGTACACTGATAATTAATTTCAAGAAGGTCCGGAATCCGAAAACCATGATGAAAATGTCTTTGGGCGCCAAGGTGTCCGACATCATCACCAACACGATCGAAAGCGCGATCGCCGAGAACGACGGGGCTACCGTGGAACAAATTAACGACCGGCTTGTGATCAGTGGTTTGGAAATGGGCTTCCTGGATGTGCTTGCGAAAGAGTATAAGAGCATCACACCTATTCTTCAGGAATGGTTTGATTATGATTCCAAATCGAAGAAGTATCACATTAAAAGAGAAGGCAAGTTCAAGGCCCTCATTGCTTTGGACCTGCGAGTCCGTTATTTCATTTTATCCTACCTCCGCAGGATGGAATTGCGCGGCGAGCAACCGACTTTCGATGAAATAGTCCTGCACATAATGCCGCTCTTGAAAAATGGAGACACCCCGGAACAGCAGACAATCCTCAATGTCTTGGAAAACATTGCTGACAGAACTCAGCACGGTCGTTGGAAAATCAAACCTGGCAATCAAACTGTGTTCAACCTGTAATGCACCATCTGATGCTGCAGCCCGCCGCAAGCATTTCGCGCGGCTTTTCGTATGCCCAATCATTTTTCATTTTCGGGTCGAGTCGCCTTGCTGGTGGGCCTGATGCTGGTGGTGTCATTGGTGGATTTTTATCGGAAAGGCGCCCGGGCGGTGAAGTTTCGTGAATATGGTTTTATCCTCCTCACCGGGGCGGTGGGAGCCGTGGCCGGTTTTTTCAATGATTGGATCACCTCGGGCATTTCACCGGAGTATTTCACTTTGGGCAAAGGTCTGGAGGAAGGCCCGGATTTGCGAATGCAGGCGGCGCTGTTCGGACTGCGGGCTGGATTCTCCGCCGGAGTCATTGGAGGCGCCGTTTGCCTGTATGCCAGCCGGAGAAAATCAGCGCATCCGCCCGTCCCGTTTTCGCGCCTTCTTCGGATGCTCTGGATGCCTGTCGCCGGAGCGATTCTCTGCGGCCTGGCCTTGCCGCTGGGGTTTTCCAAATGGGATCCCGCGCGGTTCTCCGAGAAGCTGGACATTCTGATTGACTCGGAAAGTATCAGCCGGTTTCGGCAGGTTTGGTGGACGCATGTCGGATTGTATGCCGGCATGGTGATGGGTTTGGCGGCCATGCTTCTTCGCGCAGCCAAAGCGAAGAAAAACCCGCCGGCGGCCAAACCATCCCGATGATGAAACGTTTGGCTTGACCTCCGACATCTTCCCTCAGTTTTTTCAGCCCTTTCTAATCCGTGAAATCCGTGAAATCCGTGGTCCAATGCCTTTGGTTGCAACAGGCCACGCGGGCTCACTTCCCGATCTTTCCGCTTCGCAAGGGGCAGGTGTTGCCGGCCAATGAGGCCCCAATACCGGCCCGGCTTTTGTTCCACCAACGGCATTACCTCCTTTTTCGCGATGTAACGCTTTCCCGCCGACTACAAGAAAGGATCGGATCCCCGCCGGCCATCCCAACAACGGAGCACTTCCACGATTCGTGAATCAGGTTGCACCCGGTAAAACACCTTGAAGTGTTTCTTTACGATAAATCGCCTGACTCCCGGGCGTTGACGAATTTTGGGGTGACGCTCTGGAAAGAAACAGAGGCTTTCACCGCTTTGAATAATCAGGCCACCCAACTTGCGCGCGGCGGACGGATTATGAGAGGCAACAGACCTGACAATCCTTCAAGGTCGGCCAGAAAGGTGCCTTTGAAAATTACCCTGTAGTCCATTGGTTCAACCGTGCGCGGACCTCGCTCGCTGGATGTCCTTGGCCAGGGGTCGCGTCGGCTTTCGCAACCGCTTCGTCCACCGCGGCCAGGAGGCGCGGGTCACCCTCGTCGCACTCGTTCACCCCGTGCTGGCGTTGTT
>JBEKIA010000063.1:0-21623 GCA_050011995.1 Verrucomicrobiota bacterium | reverse complement strand
TCGACCCCCGCCCGCAGGAGGCGGCGATAAAAACTCTGCGCGGCCAGGCGCGAGAGGAACACATCGGACTTGCCCGGCAGGATCAATTGGACTTTGGCGCCGCGCCGCGCCAGGCGCGCCAATTGGCGCAGGATGCGGCTGGGCGGCAAAAAGTAGGCGCAAATAATGGCCGCCTGCCGCGCTCTTTTGAGGTCATGGCTCAACGCCAGTTTGATCGGATTGTTGCGCCCCGGGCCGGTGAGGAGGATTCTCCCTCCGGCAAAGGGGACGGTCTTGTGCCGGGCCGATTTGCGCAAGCGGGAAAAGGGTTTGTGCCGGACATCGGCCCTGGCAAACATTTCGTCGGAGGCGGCGGCCAGTTCGGCGGCCAGCGGGCCGCGGATTTTCAGGCCCAAATCGCGCCAGCCCGACACCACCCCGTCGCCGTGATATTGGGCGGCAATGTTGGCCCCTCCGATGATGGCCAGGTCCTCGTCGCACACCAGAATTTTGCGATGGTCACGAATGCCAAAGCGCTTGAGGCCGTTGGGATTGAATCGGCGAACCTGCGCGCCGGCGGCGCGAAGCGTTTCCCAATAGCCGTCGGGCAAGGACATCGAGCCGAAGGCGTCAACGAGGACTTGCACACTGGCCCCGCGGCGGCAGGCAGCGCCGAGGGCTTCGCGAAAATGGTCCGCCACCGGACTGGGATCGAACATGTACATCTCCAGCCGAACCGAGCGCCGGGCGGCGGCGATGGCGGCGAGCATTTCGGCCAGCGCCTCGGCGCCGGTATGCAGCCACTGGAAATCCATCCCGCGGGCTGGGTCAATGGCGATGGGATCAGGCATGGGCGGTGGAGTGGTGGAGTGATGGAGTAATGGCGTCATGGGCAGACCGTCTCCCAACACTCCACCGCTCCCACACTCCGTTTCCTGCGTTCATGATTTGCGATCTTGTTCCCGCCTTGCGGGATCAGCCTTTCCTCGGTTATTGTGTGCGCGGATGAAGCGTTTGTCTCTCTCGATTTTGGCGGTTTTCCTGGCGCTTCCCGTCTTGGCCCGCGGCGATGGGGCGGTTTTTGGCGGGCCAGCCACGCAAACACGTTTGCTCCTTTCGGCCGAGTCGGCCCAACCGGGGGAAACCGTTTGGGCCGGAGTGGAACTGAAAATGGCCCCCGGCTGGCATACCTATTGGCGCAACCCCGGCGATGCGGGCCTCCCCACCACGATGACTTGGACGCTTCCTCCCGGCGTCAGCGCGGGCGAAATCAACTGGCCAATCCCCGAAAAAACGGTGACGCCCGCCGGCGACACGCCCCTCTACACTTACGGCTACGAGGACCAGGTGGTCTTGCTGGTTCCCATCAAGCTGGCCGCGGATTTGCGCCCCGGCCCGGCGCAGTTGAGCGCGGAGGTGGCGTGGATGGAATGCAAGGATACCTGCAATCGTTACACGGCAAAGGCCAGCGCCAGCTTGACTGTGGGAAGCGAGGACAAACCCTCGGCCAACTTTGACCTCATCAAACAGTGGCGCCTGCGGCTGCCCCAGCCCATCCCAGTCGCTTTAGCCGCGCCGGTGACGGCGCGATGGGAAAGCGCCGCGCCGGGCAGCCCCCGCGCCGTTATCATTGACTGGGCAGCCGGGACCATGCCCTTCGATTTCTACCCATACGAAAACCAGGGGGCCGACGTCCAGGGGGCAACAGTTATTTTGCCAGGCGAACCGAACCATATTCGCATCCGCAAGATGGTCAAGAAAAGCGAAGGCCCCTGGCCGGAACGGCTGGCCGGAATCGTGGTGTACAGGAATGAAATGCAACAGCCGGCCGCCGTGGAGGAAAACCTGCCGTTGCAGAAGCCGGCGGCGGGCGCAACTGCGCCGGGGCCGCTTGTGGTGGAATTGCTGATTGCGTTCCTGGCCGGGCTGATTTTGAACGTCATGCCGTGCGTGCTGCCGGTGATTGCGCTCAAGGCGCTCGGTTTTGTCAGTCAATCCAGGGAAGAGCCGGGGCGGGTGCGCCGTCTGGGATGGGTCTATGGGGCCGGAGTGTTGGTTTCATTTCTGGCGCTGGCCGGGCTGGCCATTGGCACGCAACAGGCGGGCGGGGCGGCCGGTTGGGGTGATGCGCTGCGCCACCCGCAATTCCGGGTGGGCTTGACGGTCTTGATGACCTTGATCGCCCTCAACCTTTTCGGCCTGTTTGAAGTCACTCTGGGCGCGGGCGTGATGGGATCAGCCGCCGGCCTGGCGTCACGGCGGGGCTATGGCGGGGCGTTTTGCAACGGCATTCTGGCCACGATTTTGGCCACGCCCTGCACGGCCCCGTTTCTGGCCGGGGCGCTGGCGTTCGCCCTGACGCAACCGCCGCCGGTCACGCTGCTGGTGTTCCTGGCCATCGGGACGGGGTTGGCGTTTCCCTTTGTGTTGGTTTGCTCGCAACCGCGCCTGCTCCAGGCGCTGCCCAAGCCCGGCGCCTGGATGGAACAATTCAAAATCGCCATGGGCTTTCCCATGCTGGCGACCGCGATGTGGCTGGCGTATGGGTCAACCCGAAACCAGGCGGACATGCTTTTGCTGGAATTCTTTCTGGCGGTGCTGGCGCTGGCGGCTTGGATCTGGGGGCGGTTCGTGCAACGCGGAACACGCCGGAAAGGTCTGGCCGCAGCCGCGTGCCTTTTGCTGGTGGCGGCGGATGCCTTCGCTCTCCTGCCGGACGCCGCCATGAAAACCGCCGCCATAGATTGGAAAACATGGAGCCTGCCGGCGGTTGAACAAGCGCGCAAGGAGGGTCATCCGGTGCTGGTGGATTTCACCGCCAAGACCTGCCTCAATTGCATCGTCAACAAAGCTTCCAGTTTGGAGATTGCGCAGACGCGGGCCAGGCTCCGGGAAATCGGCGCCGAGTGTTTTGAGGCCGATTTCACGGATGAAGACCCGGGGATGGCGCGGGAATTGGCGCGATGGAAAGGCTCGGCCGGCGTGCCGTTGGTCCTGGTTTATTCCAAGGACCTCAGCCGCCAACCGCAGGTGCTCCCGGCCATCCTGACGCCCGCCATTGTCCTCAACGCGCTCGATCAGGCGGCGAAGTAGATTTTTCCCTTTAAATCTCGTGCCGGAAACCTTAGCCTTGAGGCAGATGTCAAACGAAAACAACCCGCCCCTGGTGGGCATCATCATGGGAAGCCAGTCGGATTGGGAAACGATGCAGCACGCCGCCCTGCAATTGGACGAACTGCGCGTGCCCTACGAAACCCAGGTCATCTCGGCCCATCGCACCCCCGATCTCCTGGCCGAATACGCCTCCGGCGCCGCCGCTCGCGGCCTGGAAGTCATTATCGCCGCCGCGGGCGGCGCGGCCCATCTGGCCGGGGTGACGGCCGCCAAGACCTGCCTGCCGGTGCTGGGCGTGCCCATGGAGTCAAAGTCGCTGCACGGGATGGATTCCCTGCTGTCCATGGTGCAGATGCCTGGGGGCGTTCCGGTCGGGACCCTGGCCATTGGCAAGCCCGGCGCGGTCAACGCCGCCCTGCTGGCGGCCGCCATTCTGGGCAACAAATATCCCCGGCATCGCGCCGCCTACGAAGAGTTCCGCCGCAAACAAACCGAGCGCGGCCTGGCCAGCCGCACCCCCAAGCCGGCCGCTTGAGGGGGTGCAGGCGGCGCTCTATGATGGCCGCTGTCAGACGATTCAGTGTCACTTGCGGCGGTCACCGACCGCCGCTGCATTGGGTGAACATACTCCTGACCTCGTCGAGTGTGTAAGGCGGATTGCGCAAATGAACGACGCGGTGGCAGTTGGCGCAAAGAATGGCAAGGTCTTCCATTCGCGTTCGGACGGTGTGCGCAACTTCGGACAATGGCAGTAAATGGTGAACCTCGCAGTATTGGCTGGCGGCACTGCCGTAAGCGCGATCGAAAGAAAACCCGCAAACTTCACAGTCAAGAGAGGACGCGCGCTTTTTCTTCTTGCTCACGACTGTCTGATTCCGCTCGCGTTGAAGGTCGCATATCAAAAAATCACGTCGCGGATAGCGTCAAGCAGCGAGAGCGGCGCGCTTCTTCGTGGCGCGACCGGATGATTTACGACGACCTTGGCCTGGCGTGAGCGTAACCAAACGGTTGGCGTAATGTTCCTGCTGTTTTATGTGGTCGGCGAGCATCCTGTCAATATCGTGGCCGTAGCGCTCAGAGACTTCCATGCGTGCGGCGCGCACCTCGTCAATTCCACGGTCGGCGTGTTTTTTCATATTCTTGTTCCAAGTAATTCCACCGGCGTCAACAGCATCGGCGTCGGCAGGCCGAGCCGCTGGTTGATGTGTCTAATATGGTCGAATTTGTTGGGATTGGCAAGGTGGACGCAGTTCCAAGTGAGCAGAAAATCGCAGCCGTGGACGGAGGCCAGGGCAAGATGAAGCGCGTCGCCGGTGGGGCTTTGCGGCAGGAAGGATAGGCGGGACTGCTCAGTTCCTGCAAGACGGCGTAACTGGTGAAAAGTTCGTAGTTCAGGCGATCCTCGTCCCACCACTTTCGCGTCCAGTGATGGCGGGAAAGGCTTTCAATATCTTTTCGCGTTTCGTGGTAGAAACTTGGAATCGTCGTCTCGATATAAATGTGAGTGCTCACAGGAAACTTTTCGCCGACGTCAGATCGTCCTCAAAACCCACAATCAGTCTGGTCAGGCCTGAATGCCCCTTGTGGGCAATCAACCTTCCTCAGGTCTGGGAAGGAATTCCGCTTTATTTTAAAAGCCCCAGCTCGGTGGCGGCGGCTTTCTCCGCTTGCAATTCGTCCACGCTGGCGGTGATCTTGGCGCGGCTGTAATCATTGAGCGAAAGCCCCGGCACAATTTGCACCGTCCCGCCATCCGCGCGAACGGGGAAGGAACAGATCAGGCCCTTTTCGATCCCGTAGCTGCCGTCCGAACAAACACTGGCGCTGTGCCAGTCCCCGGCGGGAGTGGGGGTGATAATAGACTTGACAGCATCAATGGCGGCGTGGGCCGCGCTGGCCGCGCTGCTCAGTTTGCGCGCGTTCAACACGGCGGCCCCGCGCTGCGCCACCGTGCCGACAAATTCCGTTTTCAGCCAGTTTTCATCCCGGATGACTTCGGTCGCCGGCCGGCCGCGGATTTTGGCGTGATAGAAATCAGGGAACATGGTGGGGCTGTGGTTGCCCCAGACGGCCAGATTGGAAACGGAGGCGGCGCCCGCGCCGGACTTGATGGCCAGTTGCGCCTTGGCGCGGTTTTCGTCCAGCCGCGTCATGGCGAACCAGCGGTCCCGCGGGATTCCCGGCGCGCTGTTCATGCCGATGAGGCAGTTGGTGTTGCAAGGATTGCCGACCACCAGGATGCGGACATCCGGGGCCGCGCTTTTCTGCAAAGCCCGGCCCTGTGCGGTGAAGATCGTTCCGTTGATGGCCAGCAGATCGCGCCGTTCCATGCCCGGCTTGCGCGGCACGCTGCCGATCAGCAGCGCCCAGTTGGCGCCGCGGAATCCTTCCAGCGGATCGGCCGTCGCCGTCACCTTCTGCAGCACGGGCGAGTCGCAATCCTCCAGTTCGAGGATGACCCCGCCCATCACCGGCATCGCCGGCTCAATGTCAACCAAGTGCAGCGCCAGGGGTTGGTCCTGGCCGAAGACTTCGCCGGAAGCGAGCCGGAACAGGATGGAATAGCCGATGGCCCCGGCCGCGCCGGTGACCGCAACATGAATTGGACTTTTCATCATAAGCGTTCAAAATGTTTAATGAGCCATATCTTTAACGCTTAAGCTTCCAGGTTCCAAGCCCAAACTTGCGCCCGGCGGCTTATTTTTCGCCGAGCAAAAGTCTGAGTTCGCGCTTTTCCGAGTCTGAAATTTCCCGGTCTTCGAGGAAATGGGCGAGCATCGGGACGAGCGCGCCCCCAAAGATCCGGTCCAAAAACAACTGGCCTTCGGCCCGGACGCAATCGGCCTTCTTGACCAGGGGCCGGTAGAGGTAGGCGCGGCCTTGCTTTTGAAAACCGATGGCGCGCTTTTTGACCAGCCGCGCCAGGAGCGTGCGGATGGTTTTGGAATGCCATTTTTGGCCGGCGCAGAGTCTGGCGATGACCTCGGAGGCCAGGACCGGGGACCCGGCCCAAATGACCTTCATCACCTGCCATTCGGCGGGAGAGATTCGTGGATGCCTTTTCATAACTTCTTTCTCAACTGTGCTGTGCTGCGTTGCGAGGCTTCAACTGCTCTCATGTTCCAATATACGCCACCCCACCGTCCCGCGCAAATGGAAAACGATTAAGGACACTAATTTTAATGTTAAGTTAATATTGATTCTCCGCGGCAGCCTCAATCCCCGCCCGGGGCGGGCGCGGACGCTGCGGAGAAGCTTCCGGCGAACAGGCTTCCCGAACCAACGGCGGCAGGGCCGCGCTGTCTTCCACGCGCTCGGGGAGAGCCTCGCTGGCAGGCGGGGGCGGCATTGCAGGATCGGCGATTTCTGTTGGCCATCTGTTTCTGCGAGTCGTTATACGCCGTAATACGCCGGAGTCAAGTTTTTATTCTTTTTTGTGTTGTTTTTTTGCGGCGGTGTGGAAAATTACGCTTGTGGGCAAGCAGAGATCTGACACTCAAGCGGTCGAAGCGTTCAGCGCGCCGAAGGACTTATTGCGGCATGCACGGCGGCGGGCGGTGGCTTTGGGCATGACGATGTCGGGATATTTGAGGCATGCCGTGGCGCTGGAGCTCGGCTATTCCGAGGCCGAGGCCAGAGACCTGGCTTTGCACCCGTCAGTCCATCAACTCCGGCGCCCCAGCCAGGCCTCCCTTCGGGCACGATCCGCAGACGGTTTCTCGTTGCCCGGGCGCCGGGAGGCGAAATGATGGCGAACGCGGCGGCTGCCTTTCGCCGCCCGGCTTGAAGATTCCCGCCAATGGCGTATAATGGAAGTCAATGCAGATGTTCAACATGAGAACCGTTGTCGCGGCGGCTCTCCTGGCGGCGGCCCAGTCGGGCTGCACCCGGGGCGAAGCCGCCGGGGATGCCGCCACTTCAACCCCCCGCCAACCCGCCATGATTCAAGCGCGCTTTTTGGATGAAAAAGGAATGCCCGGCCCGCTGACCTCCACGCCCAAGGTGGTGAAAACGGACGCCGAATGGAAGAAACAACTGACCACCAACGAGTATGCCATCGCGCGCGGCAAGGGCACCGAACCCGCCTTCTGCGGCGCATTTTTCGACCAGCACAAACCGGGCGTTTACGAGTGTGTCTGCTGCGGGCTGCCCTTGTTCACCTCGGAAGCGAAATATGATTCCGGCACGGGCTGGCCGAGTTTTTTCCAGCCGGTCGCCCGGGAAAACGTCGTGACCCAGGCAGACCACAGCTACGGGATGGAGCGCACCGAAATCCTCTGCGCGCGCTGTGACGCGCACTTGGGGCATGTGTTCCAGGATGGCCCGCCTCCGACCGGCCTTCGTTTCTGCCTGAACTCCGCCTCGCTGGTGTTCAAGGAAAACAAAAATCTCAAGGACGGGACGACCCGGTAGGGCGGCGAGCCACACGGGCTGCCGGTGATTTTTGGGGGAGGCGGTTGCCGGTTCGTAATCTTAATAGATGGGAAAGGCGCCCCTCCACACGGCTGGAGGGCGGTCCCCTCACTTGCTGATGCCCCGTTCGCTGGCGCGGATGAATTCCACCAGGTGGCGCACTTCCGGCAGGGCCGGCAGTTCCGCCTCGATGCGGGCCAGCGCGTTGGGAATGGTCAGGCCCTCGCGAAACAGAATTCTATAGCTCTGTTTGAGCGCCGCCTGCGCCTCTTCCCCAACGCCATGCCGTTCCAGGCCCACTTTGTTGACCGTGCGGGTTTGGGCCGGATTGCCGTCGGCCAGCATGTAAGGGGGCACGTCCTGCACCACTTTGGAACAACCGCCGATGATGGACATGGTTCCAATCCGGCAAAACTGATGCACCGCCGCCAGGCCCCCAATCACCGCATAATCTTCCACGCGGATATGGCCCGCCAGGGTGGCGACGTTGGACATGATGATATGATCGCCCAGCGTGACGTTGTGGGCGATGTGGCTATAGGCCAGAATATGGTTGTGCGAGCCGACGGTGGTGGCTTCCCCATCGCCCGTGGCGCTGTGGATGGTGACGTATTCCCGGAAGGTGTTGTGGCCGCCGATCCGGGTGCGGGTAATTCCGCCCTTCCATTTCAAGTCCTGCGTTTTGAGTCCGATGCAGGCGAAGGGAAAAATCTCGTTCCCCTCGCCCAACTCGGTGTGGCCGTCAATCACAACGTGGGAATGCAGCCGGCAATTATTCCCCAGCACCACATGCTCGCCGATGACGCAAAAAGGCCCGATGACGCAGCCGGAACCGATTTTGGCGTTGGGGTGGATCATGGCGTTGCGGATTGCGGTCTGTCAAACAACATAAACGTGACCTCCGCCTCGCTCACCGTCTCGCCGTCCACCGAGCAGACGCCCCTGGCCCTGCCGATCTTGCCGCGGGACTTGGTCAACTCCACCGTAATCACCAGCGTGTCCCCGGGCCGCACGGGCTTGCGCCAGCGCACGCTTTCGGCGGACATGAAGTAGGCGAGTTTGCCGAAATTCTCCGCCTTCCGCAGCATCATCAGCCCGGCGACCTGGGCGATGGCTTCCAGTTGCAGCACTCCCGGCATGATGGGGTGGCCGGGGAAATGACCCTGGAAATAAGGCTCGTTGGCGGTCACATTCTTGACACCGATAATGGCGGCCCCCTCGATCTTGGTGATTTTGTCCACCATCAAAAAGGGATAGCGATGGGGCAGAATCTTCAGCAGGCGCGCCGTGTCCAGGGCCTCGCCGTCTTTCAATTCCACGGGCCCTTCGCCCGGGGCGGCGGGCGGGGGCGGCGGCGGCGCGAAACTCCGGGCCGCCTCCAGCGGTTTGCGCATCTCCAGGTTGAGCAGGCGCGCCAGTTCGCAATTCGCCGCGTGCCCCGGCTTGACGGCGATGACGTGGCCGGCCAGCGGCGCGCCCGCCAAAGAAAGGTCGCCGACCAGATCCAGGATTTTGTGCCGCACAAATTCCTCCGGGTAACGGAGCGGCTCGGTGGTCAGGACGGCGTCCTCGCGGATGACGACGGCGTTTTCCAGGCTCCCGCCCTTGATCAAGCCGTTTTTGATCAGCGCCTCGATCTCCTCAAAGAAGCAGAAGGTGCGCGCATGGCCGAGGTCCCGCTCCCAGGTTTCCGGCGTCACTTCCACCGAGTAGAACTGGGTGTAGCGCCCGCGCACATCGGCGCTGGTGCAGGTGATTTTGAAGCCGTCGTGCGGAACCACCGAAAGGGTGGTCTCGCCGCGCTCCAGGCAAAGGGGGCTTTGCAGCCGGAAAACCTCGCGCGGCTCGTCCTGCGGAGCCACGCCCGCGGCCTGGATCATTTTCATATAGGGCCGCGCGCTGCCGTCGCCGATGGGCGGTTCGTTGGCGTCCAATTCCACCAGCGCGTTGTCAATGCCCCGCCCGGCAAAGGCGGCCAGGACATGCTCGACGGTCTGAATTTTCACGTTGCCGCGCGAGAGGGACGTGGAGCGGGTGGTGGCGCTGACGTTCTCGATGCTGGCTTCCACCTCCGGCGCCCCCTCCAAATCCACCCGCCGAAAACGGACGCCACGGTTGGGCGGGGCCGGCAGAAAAGTCATGTTGACACGATTTCCGCCATGCAGGCCGATGCCGGAAAAACTGGCTGACTGGCGCAGAGTTTGTTGATGCAGCACGGCAAGAGTAAATCAAATCCCCCCGCCCGTTGGCAAGCGCCTATCTCAGGCGGCTTTCCACCAGGCCGGCATCAAATCCCGGCCATGTTGCGGGAGGTGTCCGCCACGGAAGGCAGGGCGCGCGCTCCGTGCGCGCCCCCTGATCATTGCTCGAATCATTCCATACTCTATCCACTTCGTAGGCTGTATGATTCCATCGCCGCAAGCATGCCATTTTCCCCCGGTTTGGGCATTTTTGAGGAAATGGATCACACAGTGCGGGGCGCGGGACGACACATCCGGCGTTTAAAGCTTGAATGGAGGGCGCGGGAGGCGTATCCACCGGACCGTGCGTTTTATCACGACCATTATCGAAAAATTGCAGCGGCACCCCAAACGGCTGGTGTTCCCGGAAGGAACCGAGCCGCGCGTGTTGCAGGCCGCCCGGCAATACCATTCCCTGCGGCTGGGCGCGCCGATCTTGCTGGGAGACCGCGCCAAGATCAAGGAGGCGGCGGCCCAGTTGAATGTGTCGCTGGAAGGGGTGCGGATGATCAACCCGGAGCAAAGCGAAGACCTGGAGCCGTTCATCCGGCGCTATGAGTTGCTCCGGCGGCTCAAGGGCGTGCAGGGCAAGGAAGCGCGGGAGGCGATGCTCAATCCCAATTATTTCGGCGCCATGATGGTCGCCTTGCACCAGGCCGACGGATTTGTCTCCGGCGCCAATCAAAGTTCGGGCAGCGTGCTGCGCCCGCTTTTCCAAATCGTCAAGGTGGCCCCGGAAGCCACCACGGCTTCCAGTTGCATGGTCATGGAGGTGGAGGACACGCGCTTTGGACAAGACGGGGTGCTGTTCATGGCCGATTGCGGCGTCATCCCCGAACCGAATGTCGAACAACTGTGCGACATCGCCCTCTCCACGGCGCAATTGGCCCGCCTGCTCCTGGGGACCCGGCCGCGCGTGGCGCTGCTGTCTTACTCGACCAAAGGGAGCGCGACGCATCCTTCCATTGGCAAAGTGCAGGCGGCCACCGCCCTGGCGCAACAAAAAGCGCGGGCCATGGACCTGGACGCGGATTTCGACGGGGAATTGCAGGTGGATGCGGCGCTGGTGCCGGAAATTGCGGCGCGCAAACTGCCGGCCAGCCCGGTCGCCGGCCGGGCTAATGTCTTGATTTTTCCAGACCTCAACGCGGGGAATATCGGAAGCAAGCTCTTGCAACATGTGGCCAAAGCCCATGCCTATGGGCAAATCCTGCTCGGATTGGATCGCCCGGCCGCCGATGTGTCGCGCGGCTCCAACGCGCATGATGTTCTGGGCGTCGCCGCCATCGTCGGCGTGCAATCCATCCGCTACGACGTGCTGCATCCGGAAATGGGCCAGGCCGCCTACAAGAACAAGAGCATCGAATGACTCCATGAACACCGTCACCCCGCGAGTTTATATTGCGGCGACGCGCCAGAATGACGGCAAAACCACCGTCTCCCTGGGTCTGCTGGCGGCGTTGCAGAGCGTCTATCCGCGCATCGGCTACATCAAACCGGTGGGGCAGCGTTTTGTGGAAATTGAGGAGCAGAAGATTGATGAAGACACGGTGTTGATGAACCAGGTCTATCAGTTCAACTGTCCGCTGGTGGACATGAGTCCCATCGCGGTGGAGCCGGATTTCACGCGCAAGTATCTGCTCTCCTCCAACAACGAGGCGCTGGTGAAAAAAATCGTCAAGGCTTTTGACCGGGTGGCGTGGGAGAAGGACTTTGTGGTATGCGAAGGCTCGGGCCACGCGGGAGTCGGCTCGGTCTTCGATTTGTCCAACGCCCAGATCGCCAAAATCCTGGGGGCCAAAGTCATCATCATCAGCCAGGGCGGCATCGGCAAGCCCATTGACGAAGTCTATCTCAATCAGGCGGTGTTTGAGCGCGAGGGGGTGGAAATCATCGGGGTCATCTTGAACAAAGTCCTGCCCGAAAAGCTGGATTTTGTCTCCGATTTCGCCCGGCGCGGCTTCAAACGCAAGGGCCTGGACCTGCTCGGCGTGGTGCCCTACCGCAGCATCCTCTCCCGCCCCACCCTGGATTTAATCCGCGAGGAATTGAAGGCCGATTGTTTGAACGCCGGGCCGCGGATGCAAGAGGTGGTGGACAGCGTCATGGTGGGAGCGATGGACGTGCAGAACGCCATCCGCTACTTCAAGCACGGCGTGCTTGTCATCACCCCCGGCGACCGGGTGGATATCCTGCTGGCGGCGGCCACCTCGGCGGCGGACCCGGACCAACAACTGGCCGGCGTGATCCTGACGGGCGAGTTCAAGCCCCAGCCGGCGGTGACCCGGATCATTGAAAAGCTCCCTTTCCCGCTGCTCCGCGCCCCGGAGGACATTTACGAAGTGGCCTCCGCCGTGCATAATCTCATCGTCAAGACGCGGGCGGCCGACACGGAAAAAATCTCCGTCATCCGCGACCTCATTGCGGCCCATGTGGATGTGGACAAAATTTTGCGCGCTTTGTAAAGTGTAATAATATGAACCTTCCCTTTTCCTTGAACCCGGATCTGGAGAATCTGCCCGTCTATCAACCCGGCCGCCCCATTGAGGAGGTGGCGCGCGAACTGGGCCTGCCGGCGCCAAGCATCATCAAGATGGCGTCCAATGAAAACCCGCTCGGCCCTTCCCCGGCCGCTCTGGCCGCGCTCAAAGGGGCGGCCCGGCAGTTGCACCTCTACCCGGACGGCAACGCCTACTATTTCAAACAAAAACTGGCCGCCAAACTGGCCGTGGACACGCGCCACCTCATCCTGGGCAACGGCTCCAACGAAATCCTGGAATTTCTCGCGCACGCCTTGATGGGGCCGGGCGCGGAGGTGGTGATGTCGCAGTATTGCTTTTTGGTGTATCCGCTGGTCACCCGCCTGCTCGGGGCCAACCCGGTCATCGTGCCGGCCCGCGGCCACGGGCACGACCTGCCCGCCATGCTCCGGGCCGTTACGCCGCGCACCACGGCGATTTTCGTGGCCAATCCCAACAATCCCACCGGCACGCTGGCCGCGCCGGAGGAGGTCCGCCAACTGCTTGACTCAACCCCGCCGCGGGTGGTGATCGTGATGGACCAGGCTTACCTCGAGTATTTGGAACAGCCGCAGGACCTGCTGCCGCTCGTCCGGAGCGGGGAAAAGCCGAACCTGATTTTGCTCCGCACCTTTTCCAAGATTTACGGCCTGGCGGGCTTGCGGCTGGGTTACGGCATTGGACATCCCGATTTCATTGCCGCGCTGGAAAAAGTCCGCCAGCCCTTCAACGTCAATTCGATGGCGCAAGCGGCGGGCCTGGCCGCGCTGGACGACGAGGCGCATGTCCAAAAGACCCGCCAAAACAATTCCGAGGGCCGGCAATTCCTGGAAGACGCCTTGCGCGAAATGGGCGTGGAATTTGTGCCTTCGTCGGCCAACTTCGTCCTGTTGCGCGTGGGCGAGGCCCGGCGCGTTTTTTCCGAATTGCAGGCGCGCGGCATCATTGTCCGTCCGGTGGAGAATTACGGATTGCCGGAGTGGCTGCGCATTTCCATTGGCGCCCCGCGCGAAAACCGGCGCTGCCTCAAGGCCCTGCAAAAGATCCTGCGCAAAAAGCCGTGACCGCCTTTCCCGCCACCGGGCAGCGCCCGCGCCTCGCAGCCCGCCGAACTCTGCAGTGGACAGCGCCTGCGCCTCGGGACAAAAGCCGGCCCAAGCCCAGGCTCCAGGCCGCGAGATCATTGGCCCCGTCCCAGCCGCCCCCATCCGCGACGACCGCTTCAGCTCCGAAGACTTCCACATCAACGTGGAAGAGCGGCGGGCCCCATGTCCGGCCGGCAAGCCGGGCGCCCAATGCGGCGGCCTGGAAGAGAAAGAGAGCGGCAAAGTCAACTATCGTTTTGCGCGGACAGGTGATGTCCCAGACCCTGAAAATCGTGAGACGAAGAATTTGCGATCTTATTTGGTGTTTTTTTTTGTTTCTGCCGGCTCTTTGCCTGCCGGGAACGGCCGTTCCCGCCGCGCCTGTTCCCCCAATTCCCATATCAGGAACGAACCAGTTGACGATCGCGTCATTGGATGAGGCGATGCTTGGTTTTGTGAAGAAAATCAATTGCACGGCGGGAACGCTGGCGATTTCCAGGCAGGGGCGGTTGTTGTATGAGCGGGGTTATGGCTGGCTGGATCAGCAACACAAGATCGCCGCGCCGGCCAATGCCTATTTTGGAATTGCCAGTTGCGAAAAGCCGATCACGGCGGCGGCGGTGCGAAAGCTGGCGGCCGAAGGAAAATTGAATCTGGAGTCTCCCTTGTTTTCAACGCTCGGCATCCATCCGGCAGGAAAGATCGTGGACGGGCGGGTCACGAACATCACGTTTGAGGAGGTGCTGGAACACAAGGCGGGCTGGGGCGGAGACATTGGCGTTGAATTGGAGAAGATGGCACAGGCGGCGGGAGCGCGCCCGCCGTTCACCATCCCGACGTTGTTGGGGCGGGTGATGTGCCGTCCGCTCGAGGATGAGCCGGGCCTGGTGTACAAATACTCCAACTTCGGATTCGACACGTTGCGATATGTGGTGGGGTATGAGTCCCATGTGACCCCGGGGGTTTATTACCGGGAAAAACTGTTGCAGAAAAGTCCCTGCCGGGAGGTTGGACAACCCCGGGAACTGACGCCGGTTCAGCAAACTTACCGCGCGGTGTGGAATCTGAGTGCCGGCGGGGCGATATATGCGTCGGCCAAATATCTCTGCGCCTTCATGGATGAGTATTGGATGACTGGCAGACCCAGATACGGCGGCAATTTCTTGATGTGGATGTATGGCACCTTCGATGGTTCGACCGCCATCATGGTCTGGCGGCCGGACGGCATCAACCTTGCGGCCGTTTTCAATGGCCGCAATGGCACCACACATGACGAAATCCGGGCGGCTCTGGAAAGCGCCGTGAACCAGGTTTTGCAGGAAACTCCAGACCGCTTTTCCGCTTCGTGGAACGGCCCGGACCCGGCCCAATGACGTCATCTCCATTTGGGGCGGCCATGGAGGCGGCAAGGCAACGGGAATGCGTTTCAGTTTTTTGGGTTTCCCCGTAATCTTAATCTTAATCCTAATCCTGCCCCGCCTTCTCCGAACAAGATTAAGATTAGGATTAAGATTAGGAAAAAACCACCCCAAAAAGTGGACTGCGCCCGTCAGCGGGACAAAAAGAAATTGACACTGGGGCATAGGTGGGCTTAGATTAAACATGACTATTATTACCAAGTAGCTTATGATTAACCCGTCGGCCCCGCCGAAATTGAGTCGTAATGAGGAATTGAAAGAGGGTTGCCCCACCCTCTGCGGCACGATCAGCCAAACTCTGGCCGATGCGTCCCAAGACCGCTTTTCGGAGGATGATTATGAGTTTTTGAAGTTCCACGGCATTTACCAGCAGGATGACCGCGACAAACGCAAGGTGGCCAAGCAATACATTTACATGGTGCGCGGGCGGCTGCCAGGCGGGGCGGTGCTGCCGCAGGTCTATCTGGCGTTGGATCGTCTCTGCGGCCAATATGGGAATAACACGCTGCGGATCACCACCCGGCAGGGATTTCAATTTCATGGCGTGACCAAGGGCAGCCTGGGCAAGTTCATGCGGGGCATCAACGAGGCCATGGCCACCACCCTGGCGGCTTGCGGCGACGTCAACCGCAATGTGATGGCCTCGCCGACCCCCGCCACCAGCCCGTTGGTGGATGAAGTGCAGCGCCAGGCCAAATTAGTGTCCGACGCCCTCCTGCCCAAGACGCGGGCGTATCACGAAATCTGGGTGGAAGGGGCGCTTTTGAAACTGGCGGAAGCGGACGCCCATTTTGTGGACCCCCTTTATGGGAAGACCTATTTGCCGCGGAAATTCAAGGTGGCCTTCGTCATTCCCCCGCTCAACGACGTGGACGTGCTGACCAACGATTGCGGATTTATTGCCATCGTCGAAAATGGCCGGCTGGCGGGCTATAATCTGACGGCGGGGGGCGGCATGGGACTGAGCCACGGGAACAGCGCGACTTATGCGCGGCTGGCGGACGTGATCGGGTTTGTCACGCCGGACCAGGTGATTGCGGCGGCGCGGGCGGTGGTGACGGTGCATCGCGATTTTGGGGATCGGACCAATCGCAAACATGCCCGCCTCAAGTATGTCATCGCCGAGCGCGGGGTGCCGTGGTTTCGCGAGGAGATGGAACGGCGCCTCGGTTCCAAAATCGGGCGGGCGCGTCCCTTTGAATTTACCCGGCAAGGCGATCTTTACGGGTGGCACAAGCAACTGGACGGCAGATTCTTTCTGGGGCTGTTCGTGCAGAATGGGCGGATCAAGGATGACGGAGCGCAGCGCATCAAGAGCGGGTTGCGGCGGGTGGTGGAGGAGTTCCAGCCGGAATTGCGGCTGACGCCCTGGCAAAACATATTGCTGGTCAACATCGAGGCGCAAAACCGGGATGCCATCACGAAAACTCTGGCGGAGCACGGCGTGGATGTGGCCAGCCAGGGAACCGTCATTGCGCGGGCTTCCATTGCCTGCCCGGCGCTGCCAACCTGCGGGCTGGCTCTGGCGGAATCCGAGCGCGTCATTCCCGATGTCCTCAAGCGCATCGAACAATTGCTGGCCGCGACGGGGTTGAAGGATGAGGAAATTATCATCCGCATGACCGGCTGCCCCAATGGTTGCGCGCGGCCGTTGATGGCGGAATTGGCCTTCGTGGGCCGGGCGCCGGGAAAATACCAACTCTACCTGGGCGGCAACACGGCCGGCACGCGCCTGGGCCGGCTCTACAAGGAGAGCGTGAAGAATGAGGATTTCGTCAGCGAATTGCGCCCCCTCTTCGAGCGTTTCGCCAGGGAACGGCTGGGCGGCGAACGCTTCGGCGATTTCTCCCAACGCGTGCTGCTCCAGGAGGCCCCGGCCGCCGCCGGGCCGGCGGCGGAGGCGAATGCCTGAGCATGGCCTCCTCTCCCCCCACCCAGGACGGCAAACATCCGCCGCCGCTGCCGGCGCGTGAAGTGGCGGGGTACTGCGTCAGCGACGGAGGGGGAAAAGGTAGGGCGGGCAGTCCTCTGCCCGCCGCGCCCCGCACGGAGTGCGCGCCCTGCCAGCGAGGACCGACGCATTACGCGGCGGGGTTGCCGGCGCGTGAAGTGGCGGAGTTGAACCTGCGGTTTGCCAGCCAGTCCACCCCGGAGGTTCTGGCTTGGGCTTGGGAACGATTCGGCAACCGGGCGGCCATCGGGACCAGTTATCAAGGGGCGGGTCTGGTCATGCTGCACCTGGCCAAAATGGCCGGCCTGACGTTTCCCGTTTTTACTTTGGACACCGGCCTGCTTTTCCCGGAAACGCTGGCCTTGCAGCGGCGGCTGGAGGATTTTTACGGATTGAAAATCGAGGTCATCGAGCCGGACCTCACGGTGGAGGAGCAGGCGGATGTTCACGGCCCGGAATTGTGGAAGCGCGACCCGGACCTGTGCTGCACCGCGCGCAAAGTCCTGCCCTTGCGCGGCAAATTGGAGGAGCTGGCTTGCTGGCTGACCGGACTGCGGCGGCAACAATCGCAGGCGCGGGCGGCGGTGGACATCGTGGAACTTTATCATTTGGATGAAGAAACCGGCCGGGAAATCGTCAAAGTCAATCCCATGGCCCATTGGTCGCGGGAGCAAATATGGTCCCATATTCAGAAACACAAGATTCCTTACAACCCGCTGCACGATCTGGGCTACCGCTCGATTGGCTGCATGCCCTGCACGCGAAAAACCGCGGAGGGCCAGGAGGAGCGCGCCGGGCGCTGGATCGGCTTCAAGAAGGTCGAGTGCGGCATCCATACCTTCCTGCCCAAAAAAGTTGACTTTCAAATCTGAGGGCGGATTCTTTCGGGAACAATGAGCGTTCCGTCCTTCCCTTAAAAACAACATGGATTACCTGTCAAAGCTGGAAAACCAAAGCATCTACATCCTGCGCGAGGCGTTCAACAAATTTGACAACCTCGCCATGCTCTGGAGCATCGGCAAAGATTCCACCGTCATGCTCTGGCTGGCGCGCAAGGCCTTTTTCGGCCATGTCCCATTCCCTCTGGTCCATGTGGACACGACCTACAAGATTCCCAGCATGATCGCCTATCGCGACCGGTTGGTGCGCGAATGGAAGCTGCAACTGGTGGTGGGCAAGAACGAAACTGTGCTCCAAAACGGCGCGACTTATCCCAACGGCCGCGCCACCCGCGTGGAATGCTGCGGCGCCTTGAAAAAGGACGCCCTCCGCGCCGTGCTGGACCAGCATCATTATACCGGCGTCATCGTCGGCGTGCGGCGCGACGAGGAGCCGACCCGGGCCAAGGAGCGCTACTTCAGCCCGCGCGACAAAAACATGGAATGGAACGTGGAAGACCAGCCGCCCGAGTTGTGGGACCAGTTCAAGACCGATTTTGAAAAGGGAACCCACATCCGCATTCATCCCCTGCTCCACTGGACGGAGTTGAACGTCTGGGAGTACATCGAGCGCGAGAACGTTCCCGTCATCCCGCTTTACTTCGCCAACGAGAAGGGCGAGCGTTACCGCAGTTTGGGGTGCGCGCCCTGCACCTTTCCCATCAAATCCAGCGCCCGCACCGTGCGGGAAATCGTGGAGGAATTGCGCCTGACCCGGACCCCCGAGCGATCCGGCCGCGCCCAGGACAAGGAGAGCGAAGACGCCTTCGAAAAACTCCGCCGCGACGGGTATATGTGAGGACAAATATGAACACCGATTCCACAGCGCCCCTGGAACAGCTCAAGATTGTCATTGTCGGCCATGTGGACCATGGCAAGTCCACTTTTGTCGGGCGGCTGTTTCACGATACCGGCTCGCTCCCGGAAGGCAAACTGGAGCAGTTGCAGGCCATCGCCGACCGGCGCGGCGTCCCGTTCGAGTGGGCCAATCTGATGGACGCCCTCCAGGCCGAACGCAACCAGAACATCACCATTGACACCGCCCAAATCTGGTTCCGCACCCGCAAACGGCAGTATGTCATCATTGACGCGCCGGGCCACAAGGAGTTTCTCAAGAACATGATCACCGGCGCGGCCAGCGCGGAGGCGGCCTTGCTCCTGATTGACGCCGGCGAGGGCGTGCAGGAGCAATCGCGGCGGCACGGCTACCTGCTCAACCTGTTGGGCATCCGCCAGATGGCGGTGCTTGTCAATAAAATGGACCTGCAAGGCTATTCGCGGGAGCGCTTCGAGCAAATCGAGGCGGAATACCGCGCCTTTCTCAAGACCGTGGGCGTGGAACCCCGTTGCTTCATTCCCATCGCCGCCAAACACGGCGACAACCTCGCCGCGCCCAGCGCAAACATGCCGTGGTGGCGCGGGCCGACGGTGCTGGAAACGCTGGATGATTTTCAACTGGCCGAGCCGGCGCCCCATCTGCCGCTGCGCCTGCCCATCCAGGACATTTACCGTTTCGATGACCGGCGCATCCTGGCGGGCCGGATCGAGTCGGGCGCGCTCCGGACGGGCGACCGGCTGGTGTTCGCGCCGTCCAACAAGGTCAGCACCGTCAAGACTATTGAACGCTGGAACGCCCCGGCGGCGGAGCGGGCGGAGGCGGGCGAGTCCATCGGCATCACCTTGAGCGAGCAGATTTTTGTCGAGCGCGGCGCGGTGGCGGCGCTGGAGACGGCGCCCCCGTATCAGTTGAGCCGCTTCAAGGCGCGCTTGTTCTGGATGGGCCGCGCCCCCTTTCGCAAAGGCCGCAGCTACAAGCTCAAGCTGGCCACGCAGGAGATGGACTGCGAAATTGATTCCATCGAGCGGCTGGTGGATTCGTCCACGTTGGAAACCATTGCGCGCGAGGAAGCGTTTGTCGGGCGCAACGAAGTGGCCGAGTTGCGATTGCGCACCAAGCGCCCCATCGCCTTCGATGTCCATTCGGAAATCATTCCAACGGGGCGTTTTGTGATTGTGGACGGATTCGAGGTGGCGGGAGGCGGCATCGTGGCGGCGGACAACTATCCCCGGCGCACGGCGGACAGCCTGCAAAAAAGCCACAACATTTTCTGGAGCCTGGGCAAAGTGACCGCCGGCCAGCGCGCCGCGCGCAACGGGCATCAAGGCCGCGTCGTCTGGCTGACCGGCTTGTCGGCTTCTGGAAAATCCACCATCGCCACCGACTTGGAGCGCGAGCTGTTTAATCTCGGCCAGCATGTCTATGTGCTGGATGGCGACAACATGCGCCACGGGCTTTGCTCCGATCTGGGTTTCTCCCCCAAAGACCGCAAGGAAAACATCCGGCGCATTGGCGAGACGGCCCGGTTGTTCGCCGAGGCGGGGATGATCTGCGTCACGGCGTTCATTTCCCCTTATCGCTCCGACCGCGACATGGTGCGGCAGATTCTGGAGCCGGGCAAGTTTGTGGAGGTCTATGTCAACGCGCCCCTGGAAGTCTGCGAGGCGCGGGATCCCAAGGGCCTTTACGCCCAGGCGCGCGCCCGTCAGATCAAGGATTTCACCGGCATCTCCGCGCCTTACGAGGCGCCCGATCGGGCGGAAGTGGAATTGCGGACCGACCAATTGACCGTGGCGGAATCGGTGGCCCGCATCATCGAGTATCTCCAGGTGCGGGACAAAGACACCGGAGTGGCCATTTGATCGCCCCATCCCTCCCATTTCTCCCGTTCTTCCCACCAGCCAGCCCACACGCCACGAAGCCAACATTCGAGCCACTGTGAACATGTCTTGACCTGCCAGGCCGTTTCGGGTCATTTACGGTTATGTACAAGATCATCGGAGCGGATGGAAATGAGTATGGGCCGATCAACGCCGAGCAGGTCCGCCAGTGGGTGGCCGAAGGGCGGCTCAACGGCCAGAGCAAGATTCAAGTGGATGGCTCCGGCGTTTGGAAACAGTTGCGGGACATGCCGGAGTTTTCCACCCTCCTGCCGCCGCCGCCGCCGCCCATCTCGCTCCAAGCGCCGCGTCCGCCTTCGCCCGCCGGCGCGCCTCCGCCCAACAACCCTCTGGCCGGCTGGGCTTTGGGGACCGGAATCGCTTCGCTGGTCTGTTGCTTTCTGCCCATTCTGGCGCCCGTCAGCATCGTGCTGGGGGCCTTGGCTCATTCCCAAATGAACCAGAATCCCAATCAAGGCGGCCGGGGATTGGCCACCGCCGGGATCATTTTAGGCTGCATTGCCCTGGTCATGGCAACCGTCTTCTGGGTGATTGTTCTGATGAACGCCGACTCTCCCCAATTTCGCAACGGATTCCCCCTGCGATAATCTTGTGCGGCAATCATTCCCAACTCCGGCCTGGCGTCGCTGGCTGCTGGCGGGAGGGATGGCGGCCGCCGCGGCGGGAACCGCGGTGTTGTTTTTCTTCGATCCGGCCCGTTGCGCGATTTACCCCGTTTGTCCCTGGCACACCCTGACCGGGTGGGAGTGTCCGGGATGCGGCGCCCTGCGGGCCATCCATCAATTGACACATGGAAATTGGGCCGCGGCCTGGCGGCTCAATCCATTGACGGTGGCCTTGCTGCCGGTGGCGGGTTGGCTCGGTTTGCGCGAAGGGGTCTGGCAGGTGTATGGAAAAAAATGGCCCGGCCTGGTGACGCGGCCCTGTTTCGGATGGGCGCTGGTGGTGATTCTGGTTCTGTTTGGAATCGTTCGCAACCTGCCGGGGTTCCATTTCTAGCGCGTCCATGAAATTATCGTTGACACTCCGAACACCCCGTCCGCTCAGCCGGGCGGAAGCCTGGGGTTGTGTGACGGCCAATCTCGTCCTGCCCGGCTCCGGCTCCCTGGCGGCGGGGCGGCCGGCCGGTTATTTCCAAACGGCGCTGACTCTGATTGGATTCATCATGACCGTGGTCTGCGCGGCGGGTTTCTTTCATTGGTATTTTGCCAATGCCAGTCAAATCAA
>JBEKIA010000062.1:0-17356 GCA_050011995.1 Verrucomicrobiota bacterium | reverse complement strand
CGCGAGCAGATCGCCGCCAACGCCGGCTTCCCCAACTACCTCCAATACGCCTTCCAGGCGCGCGGACGTTTCGATTACACGCCCGCCGATTGCCGGAAATTTCATGACGCCGTGGAAAAGGAAATCATGCCGGCCGTCCGGCAGTTGCAGGCCGAACGCCGCCGCCGGCTTGGCCTCCAGTCCCTCCGCCCGTGGGACATGAGCGTGGATCCGTTGAATCGCCCGTCCCTCCGCCCCTTCGAGCAGGTGGAGGAGATGGTTTCCCGCGCGCAGAAGATTTTTGACCAGCTCGATTCCAGGCTGGCCGCCGATTTTCAATTGATGCGCCGGCTGCGGCTGCTGGATTTGGACAATCGCAAAGCCAAGGCCCCGGGCGGCTACCAATCCACCCTGTCCGAATCGCGCCTGCCCTTCATCTTTATGAACGCGGTGGGCATCCAGCGCGATGTGGAAACGATCCTGCACGAAGCCGGCCACGCCTTTCACGCCCTGGCGGCGCGGGGAGAGGAATTGCACGCCTACCGCAGCGCGCCCATCGAATTCTGCGAAGTCGCTTCCATGGGCATGGAACTGCTGGGCAACGAGTTCATCGGGGCTTTTTACCAGGAGGCCGATGCCCGGCGCGCGCGGCGCGATCATTTGGAGGGGATTGTGGCCATTTTCCCCTGGATCGCGACGGTGGATGCCTTTCAACATTGGATTTATTCCCATCCCGGCCACAGCCGCGCCGAGCGCCGGCAAGCCTGGCTGGCCTTGATGGACCGCTTTGGCGGCGAGGTGGATTGGAGCGGTTGCGAGGAGGCGCGCGCCCATTTGTGGCATCGCCAGCTCCATATTTTTCTGCATCCGTTTTACTACATCGAATACGGCATTGCGCAACTGGGCGCGCTGCAAGTCTGGGCCAATTCCCGGAAGGACAAACGCCGCGCCCTCCATCAATACCGGCGCGCGCTGGCCCTGGGCGGATCGCGTCCGTTGCCGGAACTCTTTGCCGCCGCCGGCTGCCGTTTTGACTTCACCCGGGGCGCCATCAAGCCGCTGGTGCGCCTGGTGCGCGGCGAGTTGCAGAAGCTGGGCGAAACAAACGCCGCCGGCTGACAAGCTTGGGCCGCGGTTCCACTTTCTGGTTTTCCTGCCGGGTCAGCGTGGAAAGAACATCCGCACAAATTCACGAGGCGTCGCTTTTGTCACACGTTTGTAACAGAACCGCCTTTGGATTGTCACATTACGTCTGTAGAAATGGGCGAAACCAAGTCGTCCAAAGCATCTAAAAACCATAAAATCATGAACTTACAATTAACGGTCATTTTGGCCGGAACGGCGGCAAGTCTGGCGCTGGCCAGCACCGGCGCGGCCCAGGTGACGGCGGACGCGCTGCTGAACAAATTGGTGCAGCGGGGCATTCTGAAAGAAGACGAGGCGGAGGCGCTCAAGAATGAATCGCCCACCAATGACGCGGGAGGCATGAAGTTCAAGATCAGCGACGCCATCAAGAGCATGGAGCTTTACGGCGATCTGCGGTTTCGCTTCGAATACCGCTCCGGCGAGCTGGGGCCGGGGCAAGGCTACGATGTGGCCGACCGCTGGCGCTATGCGCTGCGCATCGGAGTGCGCGGCGATCTGACCGATGATTTCTATTACGGGCTGCGGCTGGAGACTTCCTCCAATGAGCGCTCCACCTGGAACACGTTCGGCAACGCCGGCGGCAGCGGCCAGTCCCCCTATGTCGGGCCGTTCAGCAAAGCCAATAACTACACCCTGTACGTCGGACTGGCCTACCTGGGGTGGCGTCCGGCCCCGTGGCTGGATGTCTCCATCGGCCGGGTGCCGCAGCCGCTCTATACGACGCCGATGGTGTGGGACTCGGATTACACCCCGGAAGGAGCGGTGGAAAAAGTGAAGTGGACCGCGGGCCGGGCCGATTTGTTCGGCAACTTTGCGCAACTGGTGTATCAGGACACCACTCCGAGCGACGGCGCCCAGGCATTCGCGGGAACGCCGGACGGGGCCTACCTCTTTTCGTCGCAGATCGGCGCGAGCTACCGCATCAACAAGGATGTGTCCGTCAAAATCGCGCCGGTTCTCTACAACTATTTGGGGAACGGGAAACCCAGCGCGGCGTTTTCCGGCGTGTTTGTCGGGCAGGGAACCAACGGCCTGAATTACGCGAGCAACGCAACGACCAGCAGCTCCCTGCCCACCTTGAACCAGACCGGCATCAACAACCTGTTCATTTTTGAATTGCCCGCGGAAGTCAACTTTAAGCTTGGCTCGCTGGATGCCAGGGTCTTCGGCGATTTCGCCGTGAACCTGGAAGGAAACCAGCGGGCCGCGGCGGCGTTCCATGCCGCGCCCGGCGCTTTCCCCGGCGGCGTTCAACGGGGCCAGGACAACGCCTGGCAATTTGGCATGGCCACCGGAAATAATCTCGGCCTGGCCTACGGCTCCGCTCCGAAAAAGGGGACCTGGGAAGCGCGCGCCTACTGGCAGCATGTCGAGCAATACGCGCTGGACCCCAACCTGCTGGATTCCGACTTCTTCGAGGGCCGCGGCAACCTGGAAGGTCTTTACACCGCGTTTGCCTACAGCATTTCCGACGCGATCATCGGCACGTTGCGCTACGGATGGGCCGAGCGCATTGACTCGAATCTGGGCACCGGCGGCTTCAACGCGGACTTGCCCTTGCCCAACCCGATCACCAAATACCAGGTGCTCCAGGTGGACGTGACCTGGAAATTCTAGTTCTTTTCCATCGGAAAACAGGAGGTCCTGTCACTCAATTGTCACAGTGGCCTGCATTGACGAAAAACAAGCCGGCGGCATATTTTGGCTGTCAGCGGGGCAAACCGTGAGGATTATGATCGAACAGAGAATTCTGGCCGCCATTCTGGGAATCGCCTTTCTGGCCGGCTGCGGCCCAAAGGGGTCCGGGCAACTGCTCCTTAATGGGGCGGGCGCCACTTTTCCGTATCCGATTTATTCCAAGTGGTCCTTTGAATACCGGAAAGTGGACCCGACCGTCAGCATCAATTACCAGTCCATCGGTTCGGGGGGGGGACAGAAATCCATTCAGGACAGGACGGTTGACTTTGGAGCGTCGGACGGGCCGATGAGCGACGAAAACCTGGCCAAGGCGCCGGGAAGAATCCTGCACATTCCGACCGTGGCCGGGGCGGACGTGGTGACTTACAACCTGCCCGGCAACCCGACCCTGCGCTTGGACGGGCCGGCCATCGCCGGCATTTTTCTGGGAAAAATCACCAAATGGAACGATGCCGCCATCGCGGCGCAGAATCCGGGGACCCCATTGCCGGCCACGGACATTGCGGTGGTGCATCGGTCGGATGGCAGCGGCACGACGTTCATTTTTGTGGATTACCTGAGCAGCATCAGCCAGGAATGGGAAACCCAGGTGGGCCGCGGCACGGCGGTCAAGTGGCCCGCCGGCCAGGGGGCCAAAGGCAACGAAGGGGTGACCGAACAAGTCAAACAGATGCCCGGCTCCATCGGCTACGTGGAATTGGTCTATGCTGTGCAACAAAACCTGTCCTTCGCCAGTGTGCAAAACGCGGCGGGCAATTATGTTGTCCCTTCCATTGAATCGGTGACCGCGGCGCTGGCCACGGCCAAAATTCCCGGGGATTTCCGGTTCTCCATGGTCAATCCGCCTGGGGAGAAGGCGTATCCGATTGCCGGGACGACCTGGCTGCTGGTTTACCAGAAGCAAACCGACCCGGCCAAAGGAAAGAAGCTGGTGGAGTTCCTCAAGTGGGCGGAAACCGCGGGCCAGGCCATGGCCCCGGCGCTGAATTATGCCCCGTTGCCGGAAGATCTCTCCCGGCGTATTCTCAAAGAGATTGATTCGATCACGTATTGAAATTAGGGTTTGCCAGGTTCCACGGGGGGACGGTAGGGCGGGCACTCCGCTGCCCGCCGCGGCGCGCACGGAGTGCGCGCCCTACCACCCAAGATCGACGCAGTTAAAAATTAAGGCTTATGAACGCTGCCATTGTTTCAGGCAAAACCGGATCGCCCGCGGGGTTGGCCCTGGCCCCCCCGGGGAAAGCCGGCGATAAGGTCTTCCGGCTGCTGACCTGGCTGATGGCCATGATGGTGCTGGCACTGTTGGCGCTGGTGGGATGGACCCTTTGCCGAGGCTCGGCCCTTTCCCTCACCAAGTTCGGCTGGAGTTTTTGCGTCCATTCCGACTGGGATCCCGTCAACGGCGACTTTGGGGCGTTGACGTTCATTTACGGAACCTTCGTCTCCTCCCTGCTCGCGCTCTTCATCGCGCTGCCGTTGAGCCTGGGGACGGCGGTTTATCTGACCGAGCTGGCGCCGGGCTGGGTGCGGCAACCGGCCATCTCGATGATTGAGATGCTGGCCGCCATTCCGAGCGTGGTGCTGGGGGTTTGGGGCATCTTTGTCATGGTGCCGTGGCTGCGGGACGGCCCGTATCCGCTGCTGCTAAAGTATTTTGGTTTTCTGCCGCTCTTCCGCAGTCCCGCCACCGGATTCTGCATCCTCTCGGCCTCCGTGCTCATCGCGATCATGATCCTGCCCATCATCACCTCCATTGCGCGCGAGGTTTTCCGCGCCGTGCCCGACGCGCAGCGGGAAGCGGCCTTTGCCCTGGGCGCGACCCGCTGGGAGGTGACGCGGCTGGCGGTGTTGCGTTATTCGGTGCGCGGGATTTTTGGAGCGGCCATGCTGGGACTGGGCCGGGCGCTGGGGGAGACGATGGCGGTGACGATGGTGATCGGCAACTCGGACAAAATCTCCGCCTCCTTGCTTTCGCCCGGCAACACCCTGGCCAGTAAAATTGCCAATGAATATGCCGAAACACTCAAGGGGATTCCTCTGAGCGCGCTTTTTGAGCTGGGGCTGATGTTGCTCCTGGTCACGGTGGTCACCAACATCCTGGCCCACCTGTTGATCGGGGCCCTGGGAGCGCGCCAACGCCCTGGAACCTAAGCGGCCATGAACCCCTGGTATTATCACTGGCGAAAGATCAAAAGTTCCTGCGTCTCGGCCTTGTGCCTCCTTTGCGCGCTGGTGGTGATCGCCCCGCTGGCCTTGGTGCTTTTTAATCTGCTGCAAAAGGGCGCCAGTTCGCTGGATCTCCACTTCTTCACCCAATTGCCCAAACCGGTCGGGGAATCTGGCGGCGGCATGGCCAATGCCATCGTCGGCAGCGCCACCTTGCTCGGATTGGCCGGGCTGATGGGCATCCCGGTCGGGGTGCTGGGGGGCATTTATCTTTCCGAGTTTGGGTCCCTGCGGATGAATTGGGCGGTTCGCTTCGCGGCGGACATCCTCAATGGCACGCCCTCCATCGTCTGGGGCATTGTGGTTTATGCCCTGGTCGTGCTGCCGATCACCCGTTATTCGGCTTACGCGGCCGGACTGGCGCTCGGATTGATGATGATCCCGCTCATCCTCCGCACCACCGAGGAAATGCTGGTGATGGTGCCCAACAGCTACCGGGAAGCGGCCTTTGCTTTGGGCATCCCGCATTGGAAAATCGTGCTCCACATCGTCCTCAAAACGGCCGGCCGGGGAATTATTACCGGCATCCTGCTGGCGGCGGCGCGCGTGGCGGGTGAAACCGCGCCCCTGCTCTTCACGGCTCTTGGCAACGATTACTGGAACCACAACCTTTCCGACCCGATTGAGGCCCTGCCGCATAAGATCTTCATTTATGCCAGCTCGCCTTTTAGCGACTGGAACCGGCAGGCCTGGGCGGGGGCGCTGGTCTTGATTCTGTTCGTCCTGGCGCTTAACATCGGAGTGAGGGTGATGACCCGCGGCCGCACCCCTCATCTGGCAAAATAAGCATGGCATGACCAACGAAATCCATTCGCCCGCGTTGCAATCGGCGCCGCCGGCCCCGGTTCCCGCCGCGCCCGCCGTCCCGGCGCCGCCGGCGGGAAGCGCCGTGACCTTCGACGTGCGGCAGCTCAACGTCTGGTTTGGCAGCCACCATGTGTTGCGCGGCGTCTCGCTGGAAATCCTGCCCAAAGCCGTGACCGCGATCATCGGCCCCAGCGGCTGCGGCAAGTCCACCTTTCTGCGCGCCTTAAACCGCATGCACGACCTGGTGCCCGGAGCGCGGGTGGAAGGCCGCATTGCCCTGTTTGGCCAGGATCTTTACGCGCGGGATGTGGACGCCACGCTGGTGCGGCGCCGGGTGGGGATGGTCTTCCAGAAATCCAATCCGTTCCCCACCATGTCCATCGCGGAAAATGCCACGGTCGGGCTGCGCCTCAACGGCCTGCGCCAAAAGGACCTCCTTCAGGAGCGGATGGAACGCTCCCTGCGCATGGCCGCGCTCTGGGATGAAGTTAAGGACCGGCTCCACGCCAACGCCTTGAGCCTTTCCGGCGGACAGCAGCAGCGCCTGTGCATCGCGCGGGCGCTGGCGATTGAGCCGGAAGTTCTGCTCATGGACGAGCCGGCGTCGGCGCTGGACCCCCTGGCCACGGCCAAGATCGAAGAATTGATCCTGCAGTTGAAACAGGACTACACTATTGTTATCGTGACTCACAACATGCAACAGGCAGCGCGCATATCCGGCCAGACCGCTTTCTTTTACCTGGGGGAGCTGGTTGAATTTGACCAGACGGGCCGGATTTTCACCAACCCCAGGCAAAAGCAAACCGAAGATTATGTGACCGGGCGTTTCGGCTGAACCTTCGCCAGAATTGCTTATGCCAAGACATTTCGACGACGAACTGGCCAAGTTCAAGGAAATCCTGCTCATCATGGGCAGTTACGCGGAGAGTTCGGTCAGCCAGGCCGTCCAGGCGGTGACAGATCGCAACGACCAGCTCGCCGAGCTGGTGCAGCACAATGACGACATCATGGACCGGTATGAGATAGACATTGACGACATGGCCATCAACCTGCTGGCCAAGGCGCCGCTGGCCACGGACCTGCGGCTGATCACCGTGGCGATGAAGATTTCGCAAAACCTGGAGCGCATCGGCGACGAGGCGACGACCATCGCCCGGCGCGCCCTGGAATTGAACACCGAGCCGCAACTCAAGAGCTACATTGACATCCCGCGCATGGCCGGCATCGCCCTGGCCCTGCTCAGGGAATCCCTGGATGCCTTTGTCAACAAACAGCCCGAAAAAGCCCGCGCCGTCGTCCCGCGCGACAAGGAGGTGGACGCCCTCAACCGCCAGCTTTACCGCGAATTGTCCAGCTACATGGTGGAAAATCCCTCCACCATCAGCCGCTGTTTGAACCTCATGACCGTGGCCAAGAGCCTGGAACGCGTCGCCGACCACGCCGCCAATATCGCCGAGGAAGTCGTCTATCTCTGCGAGGCGCGCGACATCCGCCACGAAGCCAACAAGCCCCTCCCATGAACCTTTTCTTTCTCCGCCACGCCAAGGCCTGCCCCCGCGGCCCCAAGTACCGTCCGGACAGCAAGCGCCCGCTGACCCGCGCGGGCGAAAAAGCCATGCGCCAAGCGGCCGCCGGCATCCGCCGGCTGGAGTTGTCCTTCGACTTGATTCTGGCCAGTCCGTATCTGCGGGCCTTGCGCACGGCGGAAATCCTGGCCGGGGCGCGCGATGCCAAGAAGCTGTTCGTGACCCAACATCTGGCGGCGGACGCCGCCCCCCGGGAGATCATTGCGGAAATCAACGAAAACTTCCGCGCGCTGGAAAACATCGTTCTCGTCGGGCACGAGCCGTTTTTGAGCGGTTTGATCTCCGTTCTGCTGACCGGCCGGCCGGGAATGAAGATGGATTTGAAGAAGGGCGCCTTGTGCAAGTTGAGCGTGGAGGACCTGCGTCCGGGAGATTGCGCCAGCCTGTGCTGGCTCCTGACCCCGCGCCAACTGGCCCGCCTGGGCAAACGCGGACCTTGAGCCGGACCGGCTTGGAAATGGCCGGGGAGGCCCAACTGTTGTGGACGCATTCCATTATTTGGGTTTTCTTTCTTAATCATAATCTTAATCTTGCTCTTAATCTGTACGCAGGAGGGAGATGAGATTAAGATTAAGATTACGAGCAAGATTAAGAGGGGAAACCCAAAAAACTGTTTTTTCCCGGCACAATGGGCTTGCGCTTGCCGGCGGGCGTGTTATCCTGAACGCCTATTGTCAATACAAGTTTAAACTATGAAAACATCTGTTTTGATCCTCGCGGCTTTCGCGCTGGCCGGTTCGTGGCAAATCGCCCCGGCGGCGGATGTAACCGGAAAAGTGACCCTGAAAGGAACTCCTCCGCCGGAAAAAGAAATCGCCTTCACCGACACCTGCGGCCCGATGAACACCACGCCCGTGACCACGCGCCATTATGTGGCGGGCAAGGACAATGGATTGAAAAATGTCTTTGTCTATATTTCCAAGGGCTGTGAAGGGAAAACCTATCCCGCGCCCAAGGAGGCGGTGGAACTGGATCAAACCAAATGCATGTACCAGCCCTACATAATGGGGATGATGGTCGGGCAGACGCTCAAGATCAAAAACTCCGATACGTGCATGCACAATGTTCATGCCTCGCCCACGGCCGCCAATGGCGCGGAGGCCTTCAACATTCCCCAGACGGCGGGCCAGGAAAATGCCAAGACGTTCACCCATCCGGAGGTTCTGGTCAAATTCCAATGCGACGTTCACAATTGGATGTTTGCCTATATCGGCGTGGTGAGTAACCCTTATTTCGCCGTCACCGACGAGAATGGCAATTTCAAAATCCCCAATTTGCCGCCCGGAGATTACACCCTCACCGCTTATCATTTGAAGGCCCACGGCAAGACTCCGGGAGTTTCGCAGGCCATCAAGGTGGTGGGCAACAATGCCGTCACCGCCAACTTCACGGTGGAAGTTCCGCCTCCCGCGCCCTAAGGCGGCAAGTCTTTCCTTGCGAAACGGTTCGTCACTGGATACAGCCGGCGCCCCTGCGGAGAACCCGGCCTTGCGCCGTTTTGCCGTGGCGACGGCGGCGGCCACTTTCGCGCTGGTCTGGATGGGCGGACTGGTCACCAGCCACGAGGCCGGCCTGGCGGTGCCGGACTGGCCGAACACCTACGGCTACAACCTGTTCTTCTTTCCGGTCTCGAAATGGCTCGGCGGGATTTTTTTTGAACATGTCCACCGCCTGGTCGCTTCGGGCGTGGGTCTGCTGACCACCATCCTCGCGCTCTGGCTCTTTGGCCGCAAATCGCGCCCGCTGCTGCGCTGGGGCGGAGCCGTTCTGCTGCTGGCCGGCCTGGTGGCGCTCTTCTTCAATCCGCAATCCCCTGGTCCCAGCCACTTGGGGGAGGACCTCCTGCTGGCTGCCATCGGCGCCATGTTTCTCGTGTCGTCCTTCTTCTGGCCAAAATGCGAGGCATCCCCCAAATGGCTGCGCCGGCTGGGTGTGCTGGCGTTTTTTGCGGTGGTCGCCCAGGGCGTCCTGGGCGGATTGCGCGTGACGCTGCTCAAGGATGAGCTGGGGATTTTTCACGCGACTCTGGCTCAATTGTTTTTCGTGCTGATGTCCGCCATCGCCTTGTTCCACACGGCCTTCTGGCGCAACCTGCCGGAGAAGGTCCAGCGCGGCGCAAAGGGGCTGCGGCGCCTTTTTCTGGGGGCAACGCTGGTGATTCTGGGGCAGTTGGCGCTCGGCGCCACCATGCGCCATCAACATGCCGGATTGGCCATCCCCGATTTTCCCGCCGCCTACGGCAAAATCTGGCCGGACACCAGCCCGGCCGCCATCCTCAGCTACAACCAGCCGGTGGAGATTGAAGGCTACGCGCCCATCACCGCCTTCCAAATCATCCTGCAAATGGTCCATCGCCTGATGGCCGGGATCATCCTGCTCTGGGTGGGGGCTTGCGCGTGGCTGGCCCGGCGGCAACTGGGCCGGCGACATCCCCTCAGCCGCCTGGCCTCCGGCTGGTTTTGGCTCATCGTGGCGCAAATCTTTCTGGGCGCGGCCACGATCTGGACGGGGAAAAAGGCGGACATCGCCACGGCCCATGTGGCGTGCGGGGCGTTGAGCCTGATGGCGGGCGGGCTGATTTCGATGATTTCCTTCCGGTGTCAGGCCGCGCCGGCGGCGTCGTCAAATTGAAAGATGCATTGCGCTTTCCTGGCCAACTGTTTTCGGCGAAGTCATACATAAAGATTTCGGAGTTCTCGATTGAGAATTGGTCATGGAAGATCTATTATTTTCAGCACCCAACCTCAAGCATGGCCCGTGGCAGTTGATCTCCCGCCGAATCGGCGGCAGGCGGCGGGGATGGGTTTGCCGATTCCGCTCACCTCCGGCAGGATGGGGCGCAGCCGCCGATTCGGGTGACCGATTCCGGCGACATCGGCGGCGGTCACAGACCGCCGCTACAGGCGCGCGCCGCCGCCGGTTCCTGCCCGTTTGCCGCAAAAGAGCGCACAGAACGCAAAGCAGAAACAACACAAGCTCTTATCTCTGCGTTCTTTGTGCCACAATAGTTCAAAATCATTCATTCTCGGGAAGATTTTACCACGGATAACACGGATAACACGGATGTGGGTAGGGACGCCTCGCCGAGGCGTCCAGGGACCGGACGGCTCGGCGCCGCCCTACCTGCGAATTCTTTATCCGTGAAATCCGTGAAATCCGTGGTTCATTGCCTTTAGTTGCGGCTGGCCGCGCTGTGTTCGCCGCGGTTAGATTTCAACTGCTCAATTTAGGTTCCCAGACGGCCGCCACAGCCGCATGCATCGGCCGGTTCAGGCCCCCGATGCCGGCGGCTTTTCCGCGAACGCGGCTTCCCACTGGCGAAAGACGCCACCCAGCAGATCACGGAGGCATGGATTTTTTGAACAGAAAACGATGTGCAATCGCCTAATTATCAAGACCTTGCAAAAATCCCCCGCCATCCGCATTTTTCCGTTGACACCTTCCGCATAAAAGCTTAGTATTGGATAGTGAGAATGGGAAAGGCAAAAGCGGAACTGGAGGGCGGCAGGACGAAGAATCCCGGCCTGTCGGGACTCATCCGCCTTTCCAGTTTCTGCTTTCTTGTCTTCCGCCAGCACTCCAGCACTCCGCCAATCCATCACCCCATTCCCCCGTCAGGCGGCATCCGCCATCCTCACAATACCAGTAAAGCACAATTCCACTTCAATTCCACTTAATTCCACTTGTTTCCACTTGTTTCCACTTGTTTCCACTTAGTTCCACTTCCCGGAAGGGGAGGGGGGGCGCTCCCCGGAGCCAAAATCCGGCAAATCCCGATCAAGCCCAGCGTGCCATTTTTATGATCCCTTGCACCGCTGCAACGGGCTTTTTTTAACTTGACCATGAACCGCCATCCCAATCAAGGCTGCTGGCTGCTTCCGGCGAGCCACTCATCCTGCGGGGCGAGCGCTGTTCCTGGCAGCCGCTTCATGAATTGGTCCCGGCAAAATTGCCCGGCGCAAAAAAAACTTCTGGCATCTTGGCATTCTTCGTGTAGAATGAATCGTTGCAGTTGTTGGCAATGGATGAAAGCAGCCGTTCAAACCCTGGCCGTCGCGCCCGCGTTGGAGAAATCCCCCGCGGCGGACAAGTCCGTTGCGGCCGTCCTGGGCGAGTTGTTCAAGATCCGCCTGACGATGCTGGTATTATTGACAACCTTTGCCGGTTTTTACGCCGGCGGGCGCGGGCCGATGGCTTACGGCCTCCTGCTCGACACCCTGCTCGGCGCCGCCCTGCTGGCGGCGGGCGCGTCCGCCCTGAACCAACTGCTGGAACGCGATTGCGACGCGAAAATGAGCCGCACCCGGGACCGTCCGCTGCCGTCCGGCCGCATGACGCCGGAGGCGGCGCTGCTCATCGGCGGGGTTTGCGCGGGGGCGGGACTGGCCGTTCTGGCTCTGGCGGTCAACGCGCTGACGGCCTGGCTGGGGGCCTTGACCCTGGCCAGTTACGTGTTGGTCTATACGCCGCTCAAGCGCCTCACGACGTGGAACACCGCCGTCGGCGCCATCCCGGGCGCGCTGCCGCCCCTGATGGGCTGGACGGCCGCGCGGGGAGAAGTCAGCGGCGGAGGATGGGCGCTCTTTGCCATCCTGTTCCTTTGGCAACTGCCCCATTTTCTGGCCATCGCCTGGATTTACCGGGAGGATTACGCCAGGGCGGGTTTTGTCATGCTGCCGGCCATGGACCCGGCGGGGACGCGCACGGGCCAACAGGCCCTGAGCCAAACCCTGGGATTGTTGCTGGTGAGTCTGTGTCCCTTTTTCCTCGGGCTGGCCGGGCCGGTTTATTTGGCGGGGGCGCTGGCGCTGGGGGCCGGCTTTTTGTGGCGCGCCTTTGAGTTTTCGCGGCAGATCAGCGCGGCCGGGGCGCGGCGGCTGTTTTACGCCTCCATTCTCTATCTGCCATTATTACTTGCGCTGATAGTATTCAGTAAGAAATAGAATATCATTGAAACCTAATGGTTTCCATTTGCGCGGGCGGGCCGCCGCGCTTACTATGTAATTCGCGGAAGTTGTTTTTGAAGAAGCAGAATTAGCCAATCATGCAGGAACCATCGCACGCGCCCGAAGCGCATCACGAAGAGCCGGGATTTTGGCGGAAATATGTTTTTTCCACCGACCACAAGGTCATCGGCATCCAGTACGGCATCACCGCGCTGTTGTTCATGCTGTTCGGGTTTTGCCTGATGCTGTTGATGCGCTGGCAAATCGGGCATAACGGGCAGGCGGTTCCGCTCCTGGGCAAGCTGCTCCTGAAAATCCACGGGCCGGACATGATCAGCGCCGATAAAACGGGAACGATGGGCGTGATTTCGGCGGATTTGTATAATTCCTACGGGGCGATGCACGGCACCATCATGGTTTTCCTGGCCGTGGTGCCGCTGGCCTTTGGCGCGTTTGGCAATTTTGTCACCCCGCTCCAAATCGGGGCGCCGGACATGGCCTTCCCGCGGGTCAACATGGCCAGCTACCAGTTCTATGTCGTGGGGGGTCTTGTGATGCTGGCCAGCTTTTTCATTCCCGGCGGCGCGGCCAAGTCGGGTTGGACCTCCTATTCGCCGCTGGCCACGGTGGGGGACCTGCACCGCCCCAATGGACAGACCTTTTGGATTCTGGGCATGGTTTGCCTGATCAATTCCTCGCTGCTGGGCGCCGTCAATTTCATCACCACCATTATTCAGTTGCGGGTCAAGGGGCTGAACTGGATGCGGCTGCCGTTTTTTGTCTGGGCGCAATTTGTCACCGCCTTTTTGCTCCTGCTGGCCTTCCCGCCCCTGGAAGCCGCCGGCGTGCTGCAACTGGCGGACAATCTGTTGGGCACGAGCTTTTTCCTGCCGACCGGCCTGGTGGTGTCCGGGACGGCGCTGCATGTCAGCGGCGGCGGCAGCCCCCTGCTCTGGCAGCATTTGTTCTGGTTCCTGGGCCATCCGGAGGTGTATGTGCTGATTTTGCCGGCGATGGGGATTGTGACGGAGATCATCGCCAACAACACGCGCAAGCCGGTCTGGGGCTACCGCTCCATGGTCTATTCGGTCCTGGTCATCGGCTTTCTCTCCTTCATTGTCTGGGCGCATCACATGTATTTGACAGGCATGGGCACGCGCATCGCCACGTTTTTCCAGACGACGACGATGATGATCTCGATCCCGTCGGTCATCATCCTGACCTCGCTGCTCATCTCCCTCTGGGGCGCCTCCATCCGCTTCACCGTGCCGATGCTTTTTGCCCTGGCTTTTCTGCCGATGTTCGGCATCGGCGGGCTGACGGGCCTGCCGCTGGGGTTCAACGTCAGCGACATCTATTTGCACGACACCTATTACGTCATCGCCCATTTCCATTACATCGTGGCGCCGGGGACCATTTTCGGGCTGTTTGCCGGAATCTATTTTTGGTATCCCAAGGCGACCGGGCGGTTCATGAACGATTTTTGGGGCAAGGTTCATTTTGGCCTCTCCTTCATTTTCATGAACGCCATTTTCCTGCCGATGTTCTTCCAGGGCATGGCCGGCATGTCGCGCCGCATGTATGACGGCGGGCTGACTTACGCGGAAGTGCCGGCCACGGACGGCTCGCCGGGCATTCCCGGCTTGAGCACTTTCGTGCTGGGCCTGAACCGGCCGATCTTGTGGGCTGCCGTTTGCCTGGGGCTGGCCCAAATCCCGTTTATCATCAATTTCTTCTGGAGCCTCCGCCACGGCCGGAGGGTGGCCTCCGACAATCCGTGGGAGGCGACGACGCTGGACTGGCAGACGCCCACCCCGCCGCCGCACGGCAATTTCGCCAAACCGATGGAAGTGTTTCGCGGCCCTTATGAATACAGCGTGCCCGGGGAGGCGCGCGATTTCACCACCCAAAACGAGCCGGACACGGCGCAACCGTTGACTCATGGAGATTCCGTACGCAGTTAAAACCCGGCCGGATACCGGCCTCTACAACGCCAAGATCGGCATCTGGCTGTTCCTGGCCTCCGAAGTCATGCTCTTCGGCGCCCTGTTCTCGTCCTATATCCTGCTGCGCGTCAACGCCGACCCGGGGACCTGGCCGCTGCATCTGCTCAACGTCAAGCTGGGCGCGGTCAACACTATCGTGCTGATTCTTTCCAGCGTGATGGTGGTTTTTGGGTGGGCCTCCTTGAAGATGAATAACTTCCGGGCCTATCAGTTCTATCAAGGCGTCACGATCTTGTGCGCCTTGATCTTCCTGGGCATCAAGAGTTTTGAATACCGGGACAAATTCAACCACTACGAGGTCCCGCTCAAGAATGGCACGATTGCCGACGGGCATATAGACCGCGCCAATAAAGACACAAACTTTTTCGCGTTCGAGGCGGGGCGCGTGGTGGCCAGCCACGCCGACTTGATGCTCCCGCCGGCGGCGGGCGTCAAGCTGGAGGAGCTGAGAATCCCGATGTCCGACATCCAGGACCGGGCGGACGGCAAAGGCAAGGAGATCGAGAATTACGGGCCGTGGCACAGTTCCTATCTGGCCATCTATTTTGTGCTGACGGGCCTGCACGCCCTGCACGTCATTGGCGGGGCCATTGTTATTTTTGCCATCTGGGGTCCGCTGGCCTGCGTTTGGAAAACCGACCCGGAGCGATACATCAACCGTGTGGAGGTTTCCGGCCTTTTCTGGCACTTTGTTGACTTGATCTGGATCTTCCTGTTCCCGGTTCTTTACCTCCTATAGAACATTTATGCGCGAACCCACTATAGAACATGCGGCGGACGGAGGCGGACATTCCGTGGCGGAGGCCCGGAAGCACATGCGCACCTACGCCATCGTCGGAGTGGCGCTGATGATCGGCACATGCCTGACGGTCTGGGCCGCCTTCATCAATTTTGGCAGCCGGGAGATCAACATCATCGCCGCCCTGGTGATCGCCTCGACCAAGGGGTTTTTGGTGGCCGGCTTTTTCATGCACCTCATTTCCGAGAAGAAATTGATCTATTCGATCATGGCCTGCACCGTGTTCTTTTTCGCCGCGCTGATGTTTCTGACCTTGCATTCCATGACCCCAGGCAGTATAGTACATATGCGGTAAGGCGCGGTTATATGTCGTTGAAAGCATTCCATATTGTCTTTGTGACTTGCGTGGTGCTGCTGGCGTTTTTCTTCGGCGGCTGGCTGCTCGACGAGTATCGGTCCAGCGGCCAGCCGGCGCAGTTGTTCGGCGGCCTCGCCTCCATCTTGGCGGGCGGGGGAATGATTTGGTACGGCCGGGCGGTGTTGCGAAAACTCAAGCATATCAGTTATCTATGAAAAAAATTAGAATTCTGTCCGCGGCCGCGGTTTGGGCCTGGTTCGCCTCCCCCGCCAGCCTGCTGGCCTGCGCGGCTTGCTTCGGCAAGTCCGATTCCAACATGGCGCGCAGCCTCAACGCCGGCATCTTCAGCTTGATGGCGGTGGTGGTGACTGTCCTGGTCGGGGCGTCCTCGTTTTTTGTTTTCCTTTCGCGCAAAGCCGCGGCCACCGCGCAGGCGGAGCAAACCGCCAAACCGCCCGCGCCGGAACAAACACAATAAGATGAACAGCTTATTGAGTCTGAAACGCTTTTTGGGGCTGCAAGTGGACGCTTCCTCCACGGGCGGCGGCGTTGACAACCTGATTTTGGGCGTCCACGTTTTGATGCTCGTGCTTTTTGCCGGCTGGCTTTGTTACTTCCTCCTGGTTCTTCTTAAGTTCCGCCGCCGCGTCCATCCCGCGGCGGATTACGCCGGGGTCAAGAACCATTCCTCGACCTGGCTGGAAGCCATGGTGGCTCTCATTGAAGGGGCGCTGCTCATCGGCCTGGCCATTCCGCTCTGGGCTCATGCCGTGGAACAATTTCCCAAGGGCAGCAAGCCCGGCGATGTCACCACCCTGAAAGTCATCGCCGCGCAATTCAACTGGCATGGCTGGTATCCGGGCGCCAACGGCGAGTTCGCCCGGCAAGACAAGAAATTTGTCTCCGCGGACAACCCCTACGGCCTGGACAAAACGGACCCCAATTTCAAATCCAACTTCATTGTCGCCGGGGAGCTGGTGGTTCCGGTGCATAAGCCGGTGGTCGTGTATATCACCTCCATGGACGTGATTCACTGTTTCTCCATCAAGCCGATGCGCGTCACGCAGGACGCCATTCCGGGCATGAGCATTCCGGCGTGGTTCACCCCGGAGAGGCTGGGCACCTACCAGATCAACTGCGCGCAACTTTGCGGCCTTTCCCACTACGGCATGAGGGGCACCCTCAAGGTCGTTTCCCAGGAGGACTACGACAAATGGATCGCCAAGAATTCCAGCGCCGGCGCCGCCGCCGGCGGCGGGTATGAGTAAACGCGGAAACGGAGTGATGGCGTGATGGAGTAATGGAGTATTGCGGATTTACGTTTTCCTGCAATAATCCACCATCCGGCCATTCCTCTGGCGAAATGAATTTTCGACACACCGATGACAATTTCTTCGGGAGCGCGGGCGTCCTCGCCCGCCGTGTCCGGCGTCCTGCCGGGCACATTTTTCAGAAATTCTGCGCCGCACCGCTTAACCTCCTTCCCCGATGTCACAGCCGAGCCTGAAAATCCTGTTGCTGGTCTGGGGCGGACTGCTCCTGATTGTGCTTGCCATGGTGGTAGCGTCTTTGGTTTCAGCGCCCCCGGCCAAGCCGCTGCCGGTCTATGGCGCTGTCACTAACTTTTCCCTGACTGATCAGGATGGGCGAATGGGGTCCCAGGCCGATTGGCGCGGGCAAATCTTCGTGGTGGACCTTATTTTCCCCCGTTGCCTCGGGCCATGTCCCGTTGTCTCCGCCACCATGTCGCAGTTGCAGGCGGCCCTGCCGGCCAGTCCGCCGGTCCGGCTGGTTTCCCTCACCAGCGATCCCGCTTACGACACGCCGGAGGTGCTGAAAAAATACGGCGAAAGATTCGGCGCCCG
>JBEKIA010000061.1:0-27388 GCA_050011995.1 Verrucomicrobiota bacterium | reverse complement strand
CCCTCGGGGTGCCAAAACCGGGCGACGCTCCCGATCCCGTCCGCGCTTCCGGCAATGTCCGCCAGTCCGGCCAGGGTCGTCACCACCCAGTTCGTTCCAACCGGCGTCACTTCGCGAATCGTGTCGTTACCTGAGTCCGCCACATAGACGTTGCCCGTGCTGTCCACCGCCACGCCGGAAGGATAATCAAATTGAGCGTTAGACCCTGTCCCGTCCGCGCTTCCGGCAATGTCCGCCAGTCCGGCCAGGGTCGTCACCACCCAGTTCGTTCCAACCGGTGTCACTTCGCGAATCGTGTCGTTACCTGAGTCCGCCACATAGACGTTGCCCGCCCTGTCCACCGCCACGCCGGAAGGTTCATTAAACTGCGCGATGGTCCCCGTGCCGTCCGTGCTGCCGAGGATCCCAGCCAACCCGGCGATGGTGCTGACCACCCAATTTGTGCCAACAGGCCTGATCCTCCGAATGGTGTTGTTGCCGGAGTCCGCAACATAGACATTGCCGTTGCTGTCCACAGCCACACCGTAAGGATCATTAAATCGAGCCGCGCTCCCCGTCCCGTCCTCGCTGCCGGGACTGCCCGCCAGTCCGGCCAGGGTCGCCACCACACCTGTCGGCGACACTTTGCGGATCGTTTGGTTGAAGGTATCCGCCACATAGGCGTTGCCCGCGCTGTCCACCGCCACGCCGTAAGGCCCAAAAAACTCCGCATCGGTTCCTGCGCCATCCGCGCTTCCTGTGCTGGCGGTTCCAGCGAACGTGGTAAATGTGTAGGCTTCGGAACTGATGTGTGCCGACGTCACCGTGAGTGTGCCATTGACCAGGCTGACAGTGTAGTTGGTCTGACGGTTGTTGGGGTCCACGAGGCTTGGCAAAATGGGGTAAGTTCCAGCCGGGCTGCTGGCGCTCGCACTGCAATTGTAAGCAGCCATGATATTGTCACCGTTTTGCAGGCCTGTAATCGTTCCGGTGAAAGCGGGATTGGGCGCACCCCCCTGGCGGGTTGCATTGGCCGCCGTCACAGTCAAGGAGGCGGGTGATACCACCAGGCTCACACTGTCGGTCACGCTGTTGTAATCATTCGTGTCAGTCGGGGTAAAGATGACGGAAAGCGTATTGAGGCCGGAGTTGAGCACCGCCCCGTTCACCGGGTTGTAGGCAAAGCTACCTGGCAGGTTTGCCGTCGCGTTCAACTGATTGGAACTCAGTGCTGTTCCGTAGGTAATGGAGTCGGGAATGGGCCAGGTAATTGCCAGCGCCGGACGGCCCACAACCAGTACGCCATTGACCAAGCTGACTGTGTAGTTGGTCTGACGGTCATTCGGGTCGTTTAGGCTTGGCACGATGGAGTACGTTCCCTCCGGGCTGCTGCTGGTCGCGCTGGAACTGTAAGTGGCCGTGATGCTGTCACTGTTTTGCAGGCCTGTAATCGTTCCGGTGAAAGCGGGATTGGGCGCACCCACCTGGCGGCTGGCATTGGCGGCCGTCACGGTCAAGGGTGCGGATGTTACCACCAGACTCACGCTGTCGGTCACGCTGCTGTGATCAACCGCGCCGGTGGGGGTAAAGATGACGGAAAGAGTGTTGGTGCCGGCATTCAACACGGTGCCAATCGACGGGGTGTACGCAAGGGTTCCGGAGATGTTCGCTGTAGCGTCCAACTGGTTGGGGGTGAGAGCCATCCCGTAGCTTATGTCGGCCGGCACAGGCCACGTCATTTGAGGCGCCAACCCCGCATTATAGAGCGCAACCAACTGGTTGCTGGAGAGCGACGAAAGGAAAACACTGGCCGACGAAATGATTCCGGGGAAGGTCCGGACGCCGCCGCTTTCGCCGACATCAACGTCGTCTCCAAGATGCCAGACTTCGGCAAACTCATCCCTTGTATGAGGGATTGGGTTGACAGCGGTTTGGACGCCCTTGCTGCTGATGAGGTAAATCGTCGCCGTTGTTGGCGCAATGACCAAGGCGACGAAGGACCATTGATTGGCGGGCGGGAATAAAAAGGAGGAAAAACCCCAGGTGTCGCTATTATTATGGTTCCATGTGTAGGCCAGTTCCGACATCCCGGTTCCATCGGTCTCGCCGCCAAAACCAAAGCCATCGCCGCCGGTCCCAGGCGGAGGCCGGCTCATCAAAAGTCCGGCCCAATTCTGAACAGGACCGCTCGGGTTAATCCACATGGCATAGGTTACAGTGTTCGCGGTCAAGGGCCCGGCCGACGCCGTCATGTAGGAGTGCGTCGTGTAGACAAACGATTTCATCGCCGTATTGTTGGAAGGAAAACCGGGAAACGCCGGGGGTTGAGGCCCCAAGACGCCATCGAATCCATTTTGGGCGCCGTTTTGATAGACCCCATTGAGGCCATTCGCATAATCATAGGCCACCACGCCTCCGCCAGCCGGATTACCGTTGGTTTCGTTGAGTTTCCAATACGTTAGCGGAGCATCCGCCAGGACAGCGGATTCATAGGATCCTGGGACCGGGGTGACGACGGTTAAAGTAGCCACCGTGCTGGCAGTGGTGCCACCGGGATTGGAGACCAACAGTTGATATGAGCCTGCGTTAGCCGCTGTCACATTGCTGATCGTCAGGCTCGGGGTCGCCACCCCGAATATATTGCTGACGTTGGTCGCATGGGTGCCGTTATACTGCCATTGATAGGTCAATGGAGCCGTGCCGTTGATGCCCGTGGCGGTGAAGGAGACTGTCTCGCCCGCATAAACGCGAAGAGATTGCAGCGGCACCGTGATGGAGGCGGCAGTGGCCGCCTGTGAAAAACTCAGGCCGGCGTCAAATGCCGCATCCGAGGTGCCAGTGGCGCCATAAGTGACCGGTCCACCCGACAACGGGATAGTGCAGATTTGACCGTTCGCGTACGGGTTGCCCCCTTGATTCGCCAAGTGCTGCCAGCCTATAGCCGTGTTAGCCCCGCCGACGGTGTAAGCATACTGGGTGTTGGGCGCCAGCACGACATGGATCCCAACCCACTTGAACCAGTCATTTTCAGTGCCGCCTCCGTAGGCAGTATAGCTGGCCACCAAGGAAGCAATGGTGCCTCCGGCGGACAAGATGTAAACCCTCAAATCATAAAGCTGGATGTTGGAGAAGCCATTGCCATTTCCTGCGGCCTTGATCGCCAGGGAGTTCATCACATACCCGCTCAAATTGGTCCCCGTCGCAAAGGTCTGTCCGCACCAGGCGCCATAAGAGGCGCCGTTGTCTGTGTAGTAATTAATCCCGTCGTCGTTTTGCGATGTATTTAACAACTGGGAAATGTCAATCGGTCCCGGCGTTGGGGCTGCGGGACCGATATCCGTCAGGGTGACGTCGGTGGACTGCGCTCCAACGGGCGACAGGGCGCTCAGGCAAACCAGCGCCGCGCTGCACAATGTGGTTATTCTACCGTTCATAATTCTCAAGCCAAGTGCTCAATAGACAACTGTTCCGGGCCCCGTGTCCTGGTTCAGTGTGAAATGGACTTTTCCAGTTCACGCGTAAGGACTAAAAAGCCTGGGGATTCCTGCCCCTAAGCCCAAGTTTTCTGAGGCATGTCGAGGCTCTAAAATAAAGGTGTCCCAAGAGTTTTCGGGGAGGTTTTTGGCCTCCCCAAAAAGTGGAGACGTTTTTATTTCGTCGCCTCATCCCGTTATCCCTCGGCGGGTTGCTCGTCAGCCGCGCCCGCCTCTGTTTCGCGGGACGGCCCGACTTTCTCAGACGGAACCTGATCTGTCAAGGACGATACTTCCTCCGTGTGAACCAGCGCCGCCCTGGCGGCCTGGCGCTTGACTTGGCGCTGTTGGCTGGCGGCTTCCAGTTTGCGCGTTTCAGCGGTCAACCCATAGTTTGGCTCATTTTTTGCGCGCTTTTTTGAAGACGAACACCAATTAAATCGCACCGAACTATCGGTTGTCCCTCATTCATGTTTATGTTTTGGCGGCCAATTTGGCCGCGAGGTTCGCGGCGACCGCTTCCGGGCAGTGGCCTTCCAGGGAAATCCATTCCAGCCGCATTTGCCGCCGGAACCAGGTGAGCTGGCGCTTGGCGAATTGGCGGGTGCGGATTTTCACCAGCTCCACCGTTTCGGGCAGGCTCCGCCGGCCGCGCAGGTGCTCCGCCACCTGCCGGTAGCCCAGCGCCTGCCGGGCGGTCTGATTCTGTTCCAGCCCGCGCGCCAGCAGGGATTCGGTTTCCGCCACCAGGCCTTTGGCAAACATCTCCTCCACGCGCCGGGTGATGCGCTCCCGCAATTCCCCGGCCGGGCGTGTCAAGCCAAAAAGATTTCCCGCCTCGCCTCCGGCCGCGCCCTCCCATCGCGCCCGCTGCCCGGAAAAGGGCCTGCCCGTCAGCCGGATCACCTCCACCGCGCGGATGACGCGGCGGGGATTCTTCCTGTCAATCCTTTGAAATGTCACCGGATCGCTTTTCTCCAGTTCCGCCAGCAATTCCGCCAGCGGCTGCGCCTCCAGCGCCGCCCGCAAGGCCGCGTCCGCCGGCGGCGCTTCCCCCAGGCCCTCCCGGCAGGCCTGGAAATAAAGCCCGGTGCCGCCGCAAAAAATCGGGACCCGGCCGCGCGACTGGATTTGCGCCACGGCCGCGCCCGCCAGGCGGACGAATTGCGCCGCGTCAAAGGTTTCCTCCAATCCCGCCACATCAATGAGATGATGGCGCACCCGTCGCAATTCCTCCGGCCCCGGTTTGGCCGTGCCGATGTCCAATCCCCGATAGACCTGCATGGAGTCCACGGAAATGATCTCGCCGCCGATTCGTTCCGCCAGCGCCAGGGCGACGGCGGATTTGCCCGCCGCCGTCGGGCCGGCCAGGAAGACGGGGCGAGGAGGGAGGATGGAGGATGGAAAATGGAATTCGTTTGCCATCCTCTATTCTCCATCCTCCCCTGTCCGTCGCAGGCTCGGCGAAGGCGGCGTCTTCGTCATTTTCCCTTTGGGCAACAGAAAAAGCAGCAGCACCCCGGCCAGGAGCCCGCCCACGCTGACGAGTTGCGCGGGCGTGATGCGTCCGGCCAGCAGGCCGGAAGGAGGATAATCGCCCCGGAAGCATTCGACGAAGGAACGCAGAACCGCATAGCAGACCAGGTAAAGCGCGAAGACCTGCCCGTCAAATTTGCGGCGCTTGTAAAACCAGGCCAGAGCGGCGAACAAGGCCAGATTGAGCAGCGAATCGTATATCTCCGTCGGATGCACAAAGTGGGGCAAGCCATCGTCCAGCGGGTGGGTCGGGTGGCCGACAGGGAATTGGATGCCCCACGGCAGACCGGTAGGCCGGCCATAACAGCAGCCATTCATCAGGCAGCCCCACCGGCCAAAAAACGAACCCAGCGCCACGCCGGGGGTCAGGATGTCCGCCAGTTGCCAGAGCGGAAGACGCCTGCGCCAGGCGAAAGCGACACAAGCGGCCGACGCCCCGATCAGCCCTCCGTAATAGACAATCCCGCCATGTTGCACCATGAAGATCTCCCAAATGGGTGCATGGCCGTACTCACGGGCTGTATCCACCACCTCGGACCAGTAGGACGCCACGTAAAGCGCGCGGGCGCCGAGAATGGTTCCAATCAGCAGCCAGGTTCCGCAGTCGAAAATCGCTTCCGGGTTGAGGTTTTCCCGCAAGGCGCGGCGGCTGGCGTTCCACAAGCCAAACAAGAAGCCGGCCGCCACGAAAATGCCAAACCAGGAGACGGTCAGCGGCCCCAATTCAAAAGCAATTTTATGCACCGGCGACAAAATAGAATCGGCCCGCCCAAAGAGCAAGGCGGGCCTTGGCGAAGCAGCGCAGGGCTGCCAAAAATTGGAAAGCTGTGCCGCCACCGTCGCACACCGGCGGCATAAAAAGTCGGCGGCGGATTGCCATCCGCCGCTACACCTGCGCACCGTAGCGGCTTTCGGCAGAAAGCCGCTGAATTTCCATGCCCCTGGTGGTTTAAAGGCAACCTTAGAGCAGCCCTGGCCGCAGTGCTTGATTCAATTTATTGGCTTGACGTATTCGGTTGCGGGGACCAGGCTGCCCCTTGTGAAAAAACGCATCGCCCGCCTTTCCATTGGTGTGGTGATTGGCCTGTTCATTTTCGCCGGGGTGATTTGGGTGTTGAGCCTGTCGTTGGGGGATCACGAAACGCTCTATGCGGGGAAGTCCCTGAACGACTGGGGGCAACAGTTGAAGAGCCACGACGCCGCCTCCAGCAACCAAGCTTATCAAGCCTTGAACACGCGGATCATTCCCGCGCTGGTGGAGCAAATGCATCACGATACCAACGATTCCAAACTCCGGTTGTGGTTAATTGATACCCTCAACGTCCTTCCCGGAGTGCAGATTCGGTTCACCGAGGCCGAAGACCGCCAATTCCTTGCGCCGGTTCGCATCGGCAACTTCGGTCCGCCTGCCAAAGCGGCCGTGCCGACCCTAATCCAGGTGCTCAAGGGGCCGGACGCCAGATTGTATGAACCGGCCATTGAGGCATTGGGAAATATTCACAGCGAGGCTGATCTGGTCATTCCACTGCTCATTTCGTACCTCACCAATAAGGATCTGGATGACGAAGCGGCCACCGCCCTCGGCAACTATGGCAGCCTGGCCAGGGAAGCCTATCCGAAAATTGTTCCCCTATTAAAGGCGAACGACGACGACGCCCGCCGCGCCGCCCATATCGCCCTGAAGAAAATAGATCCTGAGGCGGCCGCAAAAGCAGGAGTGAGATAATGATGCTGCAATGTCTCCCCGAGGAACCTCAACACGGCCGGGCTATGGCTTTGCCTCGTGTTCCGGCGGCCATCGGCAGGGGATGCGGGCTGGTCTGGCGGGCTGTCGGATTGCTGGCGGTCCTGGTTATTTGGTTTTCGCCGGCTCCCGCCCGCGCCGATGACGACGACGCCGGCGGGTCCACCAATCGCGAAAAAAGGCCCATTGAAGAACTTTTCAAAACGGATGTCGTCTATCCGCAGGAGGTGGGAGAATTGGAGGTGGAACTGGCCTCTGCTTATCAAAACCATGCCGGCGGCGACACCTGGACCATTCCGGTATCCCTGGAATATGGACTGACCGACTCCTGGCAGGTGGAAGGGGGCTGGGACTGCTTGGTGGAACGTTTTCCCCGGGACCATTCGGTCGTGCGCGGCGTGGGCGATCTGGAAGCCGGCACCCAATACAGTTTCATGAACATCGGCGGTTCCCTGTTCCACATTGCCCCGCGGTTTACCCTTCAAGCGCCGGTGGGCGACGTGAACAAGGACCTGAGCGAGGGGTTCATGGAATACGAACCCGCTGTCATCCTGGCCCGGGACTTTCCAGAGCTGCATCGCACCCAGGTCTTTACGGAAATCGGCGCCGGCTTTGTGCAGCGGGTGAACGCGCCCGCGAACGCGGCGGACGCGCAACCCGCCGCGCATGAATTAAGCCTGGGCAGCGGTTTTCTGGTCCTGTTTCCGCGCGCGGCAGCCACCTTTGAATTCAATTGGGCCAACAACAAGTGGAACCATCACGGCACGGAAAATGAAATGTACCTGACGCCGGGCTGTCTCTGGAGGGCCAGGCGCAATATGGAGGTCGGCTTGGGAATCCCCGTTGGCTTGAACAGCGGCTCCGACCGGTTCGACGTGATGGCGCATGTGGTGTGGGAGTTTTAGCGCCGGGCATTCCCCAGCCGTTTTGCCGCCGGCGCAAAGGGTGTTCACGCTGCCTTAATAAGGGAAGCCCGCGGTGGAGTAGGGGCGGGTCGAGTCCAGGGGGCGGTCGCTGTCGGAACCGAGGGGGAAACGGGGGAAGGCTTTGAGGGAGAGTGTCAAGGCGACGGTGAAATCCGTGGGCTGGCCGGGGCCTTCGGTGACGCGAAAGTCCAGGGCGCCAGTCCAACTGCGCAGGTCGCGGCAGAGGGTGTAGTCTTGCTGCTGGAGGGTGCCGTCCTGGGCTTCGAAACGCTCGGCGATGTGAAAGCTCCAGTTCTCATTCAACCGGTAGCGGGCGCTGACGCCGAAGAGATTGTGGCCGGGCAATGACTGGCCGGGAGCGGTCAGGAATTCGGGATCGTTGTTCATCAGGTAACGGTAGCTCAGGGCCAGGCTCCAGGCGCTGTTGGGGGTGAGGGTGAGGGAGTTGATGGCATCGCGCCAACGATGATCCGGCAGATCGTAGCGCAAGGAGGAGTTGAGGATGACCCAACTGCGGGGCCGGAAGGCCAGGTCGGAGTAGAGATCGGAAACGGTGTGGTTGGTTCCGGGCGTCAGGTTCCAATCGCCATAGACCGCCCAGTTGATGAAGTCTTCGACGCCGGCGTCGCGTTTGGTCTGGAGCCGGTTGCGCAGCGTCAGGCGGAGGAAGTTTTGCTTGTCAATGGAATCAATGGAATTGTAATCCGGGTATTCCATGGGCAACAGGCGCAGGCCGGGCAATTCGGTGTCGAATTGCGGCAGTTGGGAGGGCGCGCGCGAAGGGGCGGGAACGTAGGCGTAATTGAGGTCCGGCTCCAGGATGTGCCGCAATTCGCGCAGGTCCCAAAAGGAGCTGTCCACGCCCTGGTAAACGCGGGAGGCTTTGAGGGAGAAATCCACCCCGGTGTTGAAGACGCCGCGGGTTTGGGCGTTGGCGGGAGAGGGCGGGCCTTCGACGGCGCTGTAGTAGGTGTAGCGCCCGCCCACGCGCGGGGTGACGTTGAGCCAGCCGAAGAAGGTCTCCGGCAGGGTGAACTGGTGGACGGTGTCGGCGCGGGTGGCGGAGTAGTTGGTGGAGGGGTTGTTGGTGTCGGAAAACGCGCGGTGGAAGTAGCCGACGGAAGATTCGCTTTGGTAGAAAATGGGTGTGGCGCCCAGTTGCTGGCGCAAGCCGGTGAGCTTGATGTCGGGGAGGCGTTCGACGGTTTCAAAGAAGTTGACCAGACGGGGCTGGGCCATGGCGTCGAGGGTGAAGTTGGGCCAGAGTTGATTGGCTTCCGCGTAGGAAGCCGGTTCCACGTCGGCGCGGTATTCGCTTTCAAAGAAGTCGCGGATGACCAGGGGATCGCTCTGGTAATTGGCGATGGCTTTGAAAGTGAAATTGGTGGAGAGGCCGTTGCTGTAGTCAAAACTCATGCGCTGGCGGCTGGGTCCCAGGTGAGGAACGATCAGCCCGTCGGCTTCCGGGTCCTGGTCATGGGTGTAGTAATAGCGGAAGGCCGCCTCGCCATAGTCGCCGAGGTGGAAAAGAAGATCCGGTCCGGCCGCCAGGCCGCGGGAAGTGCGTTCGTCCAAATGGAGGGTGCCGTCGAGGTTGCTTTTGCCGTACCAGTTGAAGGCGCTCAAAAGAAACGCGCCGTAGGTGCTGCGGTAACCGGGCACGAACTCGAAATTGTCGGGGTGTTTGCCCAAACTGCGATGGTAGTAGGGCCAATAGAAAACGGGCACGCTTCCCAAATAGAGGGTGGCGTCGCGCGCCTGGAAGTATTCCCCGGGCACAATGGTGATGGAGCGGGCGTGGATGGTGTAGATGGGTTTGGCGTAGTCGTCGGTGGTGAAAATGGAATCGGCGGCGGAATAGACCTGGCTTTTGGTGTCGCCGAAAAGGTACTGGCCGGAGAAGTTGAAGGGCATCCCGGCGGTTTTGAAGGCGCCGGCGCGGACTTCGCCCGAGTTGAAATTGTAAACGACGTTGGTGCCGCGCCAGATGCGGCCATGATCCAGGATGAGAACGTCGCCTTCGGCCTGGACTTCGCCGGTGAGATTGACGACGGAGGCGCGGTCGGCCGAGACGAGGAAGTTTTGGTTGCTGGCGAGGACGCCGCCGGCGAAGTAATTGGTGCCGTCCACGCTCCAGGAGGAGGAATCGGCGGAGGGGCCGATAATGTCGGGCGGCCCTTCTTGTGCTTGACAGGAAAAGGCCGCCAGGGCGGGCAGGACCAGCAGGATCGGCGCAAGCGCCGCGGCGGGCAGAGGACTGCCCGCCCTACCCTCCCGTCAGTGACGTATTGCGGAAGATTGGACGGTCAGCGCGTCTTGATTTGGACGCCGGTAAAGCCGATTTGGAGAAACAGGGCGGTCAATTGCGCCTGGGCGCGGTCCTGGGCGTCCTTTAAAATATCGCTCTTGATGGCGAGAAGGCGAAGTTCCTCCACGGCCTGTTTGCGGGCGTTTTGTTCGAGGTCCTTGTCGAAGGCGCGCAGGACGCCGGTGGAGCGTTCATAGACTTGCGTGTTCTGATCGTCCAAATAGACATCGGTGATGGCGGGGGGAGGCAGCGTGACGGTGATTTCTTTGCCGGCGACCTGGATGTCGGAGGGCTGGAGGTTGTCCAGGTTGATGCCGGCCTTGATGATGCCGTGGGCGATGAGGAGCACGCGGTTGTCGCCGTACCATTTGACATCCTGCACATCCACGATCTTTTGCAGGACGTATTTGACGGTGACCAACTGGGAAAGGGTTTGGACCTGGCGCAACAGGGTGGCGGTGTTGGCCATCAGGGGATTTCTGAAAAGACCGCCGGTGCGGGAATAGGCGCCAAAGAACAGACACAGCGCCAGAATCGCCGCGATCGGGGCGAAGACGGTGATGGCTTTTTTGAGCATGGTGGCAAGGTAGCTCTTTTGGCGGGGCGGCAAAAGGGAAAAAGCCGTCCTCGGATGACTTCTGAAGAATGGCCGGGTTGGATGGAAACGGTAAGATTAAGAGGGGAAGCCAAAGAGGTGAAACGCAGCCAGGCGAATGGGGGCGCTGACGGGGGATTGCCGGAGGCGGGGGTTTGGGTTAAGGTTGCAGGCATGAGCTTTGGATTGACCGGGCATTTTCCGAATTGCCGTCCGCGGCGGTTGCGGCGGACGCCGGCGCTGCGCCGGATGGCGCGGGAGACATCGCTGGAGGCGGGGCAGTTGGTGCTGCCGCTGTTTGCGCGGAGCGGGCGCAAGGCGCGGCATCCCGTGGCCTCGATGCCGGGGGTGTTTCAACTTTCGCCGGATGAGGCGGCGCGGGAGGCGGAGAAGGCGCACGCGCTGGGGGTGCCGGCCGTTTTGCTGTTCGGGATTCCCGAGGCGAAGGATGAAAAGGCCTCGGGCGCTTATGCCCGCAACGGCATTGTGCAGCAGACGGCGCGGCTGCTGAAGAAGGAATTGCCGGAGTTGCTGGTGGTGACCGATGTGTGCCTGTGCGAATACATGAGCCACGGGCATTGCGGCATTGTGGGCAAGGAACCCGGACGCGAAGTGGCCAACGACCTGACGCTGCCCTTGCTGGCGCGCACGGCGTTGAGCCATGCGGAGGCCGGCGCGGATGTGGTGGCGCCCAGCGATATGATGGACGGGCGGGTGGCGGCCATCCGGCGGGAGTTGGATCGCCACGGGTTCAGCGGCACGCCGATCCTTTCTTATGCCGCGAAATTTGCCTCGGCTTACTACGGGCCGTTCCGGGAGGCGGCGGAATCGGCGCCCCGGTTCGGGGACCGGCGCAGTTACCAAATGGACGGGGCCAATGCGCGCGAGGCGTTGCGGGAGGCGGCCATGGACATCCAGGAGGGCGCCGACATGGTGCTGGTCAAACCGGCGCTGGCGTATCTGGATGTGTTGTACCGGGTCAAGACGGAATTTGGCATTCCGACAGGGGCCTACGCGGTGAGCGGGGAGTATTCGATGATGAAGGCGGCGGCGGCCCGGGGCTGGATTGACGAGCGGGCGGTGACGCTGGAGACGTTGCTGGCGATGCGCCGGGCCGGGGCGGATTTCATCATCACGTATGCGGCGGCGGACGCGGCGCGGTGGTTGCAGGAAGGGCGCTGATCCAGGGCCGGGAAAAGCCCATGGGAAGGGAGAAATGGCCGGGAGCGCCCCGGAACCAGGGCTGCTCTAAGGTTGCGTCTAAACCACCAGGGGCATGGAAATTTAGCGGCTTTCTGCCGAAAGCCGCTACGGTGCGCAAGTGTGGCGGCGGATGGCAATCCGCCGCCGACTTTTTATGCCGCCGGTGTGCGACGGTGACGGCACAGCTTTCCAGACTTTAGAGCGGCCCCCGCCCCGGAACGGACAGGATCAGCCGGCTTTCTTGACCAGAATAATAATCACCGCGATCAGGACGAGGAAGACCAGGGCCGCCACCGCGATGAAGATTTTGGTGCCCATGTCGTTCTTCTTGGCAAAACCGTTTTTTGCGTTGTCGAAGGCGACGATTTTGGTGGAGGTGTCCTGGCCCAATTTGACGCCCTGGGGGATGACCATGGTTTGATCGGGCAGTTTTTTGGAGGCGGGGGGTTTGGCCCCGGCATCTTCCAGGCGCATTTCCACCTGCCCCAGGCGGATGATCTGGCCGGGTTTCAGGACGGCCTCGCCGGTGAGCTGTTGTCCATTGATAAAAGTGCCGTTGGTGGAATTGAGGTCGCGCAAGACGATCTCGGAGCCGCGCAGGAGGATTTCGCAGTGATGGCTGGAAACCGACGCCTCCCCGATGGGGAAAGTATTGTCGTCCACCCGGCCGATCGTGGTTTTTTCCACCTTCAGCTCGTGCGCTCTTCCGGTCAATCCCTCGCTGAGAATAACAAGTCTTGGCATACGTCGGCTTGGGGGGATTATGGCCTTTTGCGGCGGCAAGTCAAACGGAAATGCGCGTCATTTTTTCGGCGGCGCCAAAAAAGGTTTTCACTCCGTTGTTGCGCCTTTGGCAAAATCGAGTAAAAAATAGCATGAATATAGTGATGAAAGTGACCGCGAGCCGATGAGTTCGGAACCCAATACGCCCGGAGCGCCTGGCGGATGGCCTCCGAAACAAGGCCTTTATGACCCGCAATATGAGCATGACTCGTGCGGAGTGGGGTTTGTTGTCCACATCAAGGGCAAGAAATCGCACCAGATCCTCCGCGACGCGCTCCGTATTCTGATCAATTTGAACCATCGCGGGGCCTGCGGCTGCGAAGCCAATACGGGGGACGGGGCCGGGATTCTGATGCAGATGCCGCACCTTTTCTTCAAGGAGGTCTGCCGCAATGAAAAAATCATGCTGCCGCCGCTGGGCGATTACGGGGTGGCGATGGTGTTTCTGCCGCGCGACGGCAACGAACGGCGGACCTGCGAAAAAATGTTTGAGAACATCGTGGTGGAGGAAGGGCAGAAGTTTTTGGGCTGGCGGGTGGTGCCGACCCACAACGCCAGCCTGGGGGAGACGGCCAAGGCGGGGGAGCCGTTCGTGCAGCAGGCCTTCATCCGGCGCAACCCCAAGCTGGGCGATGACCTGGCGTTCGAGCGCAAGCTCTATGTCATCCGCAAGCGGGCGGAGCGGACGATCCGTTACGGAACGGCGCGGGGCGGGCATTTATTTTACATTTCCAGCCTGTCCGCGCGCACCCTGGTTTACAAGGGAATGCTGCTGACCGAGCAGATGGAGGAGTATTTTCCCGACCTGAAAAACACCGCCCTGGAGAGCGCGCTGGCGCTGGTCCACTCGCGTTTCAGCACCAACACCTTTCCCAGTTGGGACCGGGCGCATCCCTACCGCTACATCGCCCACAACGGGGAGATCAACACCCTGCGCGGCAACATCAACTGGATGCACGCCCGCCAGGCCATGTTCCAGAGCGACTTGTTCGGCAGCGACCTGCCCAAGCTCCTCCCGGTGATCAACCCGGACGGGAGCGATTCGGCCATGTTCGACAACTGCCTGGAACTGCTGGTGCTGGCCGGGCGCTCCCTGCCCCACGCCGTGATGATGATGATTCCGGAGCCGTGGACCAACCACGCCACCATGAGCGACGAAAAAAAGGCCTTCTACGAATACCATAGCTGCCTGATGGAGCCGTGGGACGGCCCCGCCTCCATTGCCTTCACCGACGGCAAGAAAATCGGGGCGGTGCTGGACCGCAACGGGCTGCGGCCCTCCCGCTATTACGTGACGAAGGACGACTTGGTCATCATGGCGTCGGAGGTGGGCGTGCTGGAGGTGCCGCCGGAACGGGTGCTGCTCAAGGGGCGGCTCCAGCCGGGCCGGATGTTTCTGGTGGACACGGAGGAGGGGCGGATTGTGGCGGACGAGGAGATCAAGCAGACGATTGCCACCCAACAGCCTTACCGGCAATGGCTGAACCAGCACATGCTGGAACTGGCGGCCGTGCCCGAGGCGGTCCATGCTCCCGAACCGCCGCACCAGACGGTGCTGCAACGCCAGCAGGCCTTCGGTTATACCTTTGAAGACCTGCGCATCCTCATGGCGCCCATGGCGCGCGACGGCGTGGAAGCGGTCGGCTCCATGGGCAACGACACTCCGCTGGCCGTTTTGTCCAGCAAGCCGCAACTGCTCTACAATTATTTCAAGCAACTTTTTGCCCAGGTGACCAATCCGCCCATTGACTGCATCCGCGAAGAACTGGTCACCTCGGCGGAGACCACCATCGGCTCGGAGCGCAATTTGCTCAAGCCCAAGCCGATGAGTTGCAATTTGATCGAACTGAAAACGCCCATTCTGACCAACGAGGAATTTGCCCGGCTCAAATACATCAACCAGGCCGGCTTTAAGTCCTGCACCCTGCCCATCCTTTTCAAGGCCGGCGGCGGCGAGGCGGCGCTGGCCAAGGCGATGGACGATTTGTGCGCCTGCGCCAGCGGCGCGGTCGAGTCGGGGGCCAACATCCTGATTCTGTCCGATCGCGGAGTGGACGCCGCGCTGGCGCCCATTCCGGCCTTGCTGGCGGTGGCCGGCGTCCATCATCATCTGATTCGCGAAGGCACGCGCACGCGGGTCGGGCTGGTGTTGGAATCGGGCGAGCCGCGCGAGGTGCATCATTTCTCGCTGCTCATCGGCTATGGGGCGGGGGCGGTCAATCCGTACGTCGCCTTCGAAACGCTGGACGACATGATCCGGCAGGGATTGCTCACCAAAATCACCCACAAGGACGCCTGCAAGAACTTTGTCAAAGCCGCCGTCAAGGGCGTGGTCAAGGTGACCTCCAAGATGGGCATTTCCACCATCCAAAGTTATCGCGGCGCGCAGATTTTTGAGGCGATTGGCTTGCATCCGTCGGTGGTGGAAAAGTATTTCACCGGGACCGCCTCGCGGGTGGGGGGGATTGGTCTGGACGTCATCGTGCGCGAGGTGCAGGCGCGCCATCAACTGGCCTTTCCCGGCCGCCAGGTTAACGGCCATGTGCTGGAAGCCGGGGGGCAATATCAATGGCGGGCGGACGGGGAAATCCACCTGTTCAATCCACAAACGGTTCATGCCCTGCAAGAAGCCTGCCGCAACGGCAGCTACAAGGCCTTCCAAGATTATTCCCGCCAGGTCAATGACCAGGCCAAAAAGACCTGCACACTGCGCGGCTTGCTGGAATTGAAGCCGGCTTCCCAACCGATCCCCCTGGACGAAGTGGAGCCGGTGGAGGCGATCCTCCGGCGCTTCAAATCCGGCGCCATGTCCTACGGCTCCATCAGCAAGGAGGCGCACGAAACCCTGGCCATCGCCATGAACCGCATCAACGGCAAAAGCAACACTGGCGAGGGCGGCGAAGACCCGGCGCGCTACGTGCGGGAGCCGAACGGCGATTCCAGGAACAGCGCCATCAAGCAAGTGGCCTCCGCCCGGTTTGGGGTGACCAGCCTGTATCTGGTCAAGGCCGAGGAACTCCAAATCAAGATGGCCCAGGGGGCCAAGCCGGGCGAGGGCGGTCAGTTGCCCGGGGGGAAAGTGTTTCCCTGGATCGCCAAGGTGCGCTTCGCCACGCCGGGAGTGGGGCTGATTTCCCCCCCGCCGCACCACGACATTTATTCCATCGAGGATTTGGCGGAGTTGATCCACGATTTGAAAAACGCCAACCAGCGGGCGCGCATCAGCGTCAAGTTGGTGGCCGAAGTGGGCGTGGGCACCGTGGCGGCCGGCGTGGCCAAAGCCCATGCCGACGTCGTGCTCATCAGCGGCTACGACGGCGGGACAGGCGCCTCCCCGCAGACCAGCATCAAGCATGCCGGCATTCCGTGGGAACTGGGGCTGGCGGAAACGCACCAGACGCTGGTCCTGAATAATCTGCGCAGCCGCATCGCGGTGGAAACCGACGGACAGCTCAAGACGGGCCGCGATGTGGCGATTGCGGCGATGCTGGGGGCGGAGGAATTTGGTTTTGCCACCGCGCCGCTGGTCGCGCTGGGCTGCATCATGATGCGGGTCTGTCATCTCAACACCTGCCCGGTGGGCGTTGCCACCCAGGAGCCGGAATTGCGAAAAAGATTCACCGGCGATCCCGCCCATGCCGTCAATTTCATGCGCTTCGTGGCCATGGAGGTCCGGGAAATCATGGCCCAGCTTGGCGTGCGCAAATTGACCGACATGGTGGGCCGCGCCGACCTGCTGGAACCCCGGGAAGCCATCGAGCATTGGAAGGCCCGCGGCCTGGATTTCACCAACATTCTCTATCAGCCCAAAGCGCCGGACGCGGTGGGCCGCTTCTGCCAGATTCCGCAGGACCACGGCCTGGACAAGGCGCTGGACAACACCACCCTGCTCCAGATTTGCCAGCCGGCGCTGGACCGCGGGGAAAAGGTGAACGCCACCCTGCCGATTCGAAATGTCAACCGCGTGGTCGGCACCATCGTCGGCAGCGAACTGACGCGCCGTTACGGCGCGGCGGGTTTGCCCGAGGACACGATCCGGATTCATTTCCAGGGTTCGGCCGGGCAAAGCTTCGGCGCCTTCCTGCCCAAAGGCATGACTTTCGTGCTGGAAGGCGACGCCAACGATTATGTGGGCAAGGGCCTGTCCGGCGGCAAGATCATTGTTTATCCGCCGGAAGGCTCCACTTTTGTGCCGGAGGAAAACATCGTCATCGGCAACGTGGCGCTTTACGGGGCGACGCAAGGCGAAGCCTACATCCGCGGCATGGCGGGCGAGCGGTTCTGCGTGCGCAACAGCGGCGTCAACGCCGTGGTGGAAGCGGTGGGCGACCACGGCTGCGAATACATGACCGGCGGGCGGGTGGTGGTGCTCGGTTCCACCGGGCGCAACTTCGCCGCCGGCATGTCCGGGGGCGTCGCTTATGTGCTGGATGAAGCCGGGGATTTTGCCCGGCGCTGCAACCTGCAGGGGGTGACCCTGCAGCGCCTGCAGGACCCGGCGGAGATCGAGGAAATCCGCCTCATGATTCATCGTCACGGCCAGCACACGCGCAGCCAGCGGGCCTTCAGCGTCCTGGCGCTTTGGGAGGAGCTGACTCCCCAATTTGTCAAAGTCATGCCCAAGGATTACGAGCGGATGCTTCAGGCCATCGCCACCGCCGAGCGGGCGGGGTTGAGCGGCGAGGAAGCGGTCATGGCCGCCTTCGAAGCCAACGCCAGGGACCTGGCGCGCATCGGCGGCGGATAAACAGCAAACGCCCGGTCAACTCCATCCAATGAGGATGCCAACAAAACATGGGTAACCCGAAAGGATTTCTAACATTCCTGCGCGAATTGCCGCTGGACCGCTCCGCCCTGGAACGCCTCCGCGACTGGCACGAATTCCACCAGCACATGGACCAAGCCAAGCTGCGCGACCAGGGCGCCCGTTGCATGGATTGCGGCATTCCGTTCTGCCACACCGGCTCGCTCCTCAACGGCATGGCCTCTGGCTGCCCGATCCACAACCTCATTCCCGAATGGAACGATCTGGTTTATCGCGGCCTGTGGCGCGAGGCGCTGGAGCGCCTCCACAAAACCAATAATTTCCCCGACTTCACCGGCCGCGTCTGTCCCGCTCCTTGCGAAGGCTCCTGCGTCCTGGGCATCACCTCCCCGCCCGTCACCATCAAGAACATCGAATGCGCCATTGCCGACAAAGGCTGGGAGGAGGGTTGGATCAAAGCGGACGCGCCGGCCGCGCGCACGGGCAAAAAGGTGGCGGTGGTCGGTTCCGGCCCCGCCGGCCTCTGCGCCGCCGCCCAGAGCAATCGCGCCGGCCATTCGGTCACCGTCTTCGAGCGGGCGGACCGCGCCGGCGGGCTGCTCATGTACGGAATCCCCAACATGAAACTAGACAAGAAGCTGGTGCTGCGCCGTGTCAAACAATTGGAGGAGGAGGGCGTCACTTTTCTGACCGGGACCGAGGTGGGCGTCAATTATCCGGCGGAAAAGCTCCTGCGGGAATTCGACGCCGTCATCCTCTGCACCGGCGCGACCAAACCGCGGGATCTGCCCATCGAAGGACGCAACCTGCAAGGCGTCCATTTCGCCCTGGAATTTCTCCAGGCCAACACGCAAAACCTGCTCAACGGCCGCCATACGCATCCCCCCATTTCCGCCGCCGGAAAAGACGTCATCGTCATCGGCGGCGGCGACACCGGCACCGATTGTGTCGGCACCGCCCTGCGGCACGGCTGCCGGAGCCTGGCGCAACTGGAAATTTTGCCGCGCCCGCCGCTGGAGCGCGCGCGCGACAATCCGTGGCCGGAGTGGCCCAAGGTTTACAAGCTGGACTACGGCCAGGAGGAGGCGGCGGCCAAATTCGGCGGCGATCCCCGGGTGTATCTCACCACCGCCAAAAAATTCGAGGGCGACGAACAGGGCCGCGTCCAAGCCGTGCATACCGTGCAAATTGAATGGCAGCGCGACGAGAAGGGGCGGTTTGCGCCCAGGGAAGTTCCCGGAACGGAACAGGCGCGTCCGGCGCAACTGGTGCTGTTGGCGATGGGCTTTTTGGGGCCGGAACAATCGCTTCTGGAACAACTGGCGGTCGAGCGCGACGCCCGGTCCAACGTCAAGGCCGAGTTTGAAAAATACGCGACCAACATCCGGGGCGTCTTTGCCGCCGGCGACGCCCGGCGCGGCCAGAGCCTGGTGGTGTGGGCCTTCAACGAAGGCCGCGGCGCCGCCCGCGAGTGCGACCGTTTCCTGATGGGCGCGACCCAACTGCCGTGATTTCGATTCAGCCGGGCTTCTCAGCCGGAGATTGACCTCTGCTATGGAAGGTCTAGCGCCTCATTCTTTCCGCCAAGTTGCGCCAATTCTGACACGACCACTGAAGCGAAGGTGGCATCGGAGGCCCCAGTACCCGCCCCGAGCACCTGCTGGCCAGCGTCCTGGCGGCATCCGCCACAAGTTTATCGTGCTTCTGCCTTGGACCCTCGCTCAATTCATCGGTCGCGCCCGTTAGGAGGAACTCGATCCAGTTCTCAAGGCGATCCTTGGCGAATACGAAAACCACTTGGTCAAATTGATCCCTTGTAATTCCATCCTGCTGTGCGGTTGTCCAGAATCTGGCCTTCAACTGTTCGCCATCATCCATGTCATGGTCCAAATCCGCCCAGACCATCAACGTCGTATCGCCCCCCATCTCCAGGCAAGCCCGGAGTTCTGCGGACATCCTCGATATCAAGTCGCTTCTCCCGCCGCAAGCATTTGTGCGGATAATGTTATTGCCCTGCCAAGGGCGAATCCATGCAGGATCAAGCGCCTTCAAGAGAGTGCGGATGAAAATGGGGTCAATGCTCCGCCTCTCATTCCCCTCGTGGAGGCACATGATTTGGGTGCGGCTAGGCACGGACCCACCCCCGCGCAATTGCTTCGCCGGCACCAAGCCCGGCAGGGGCCTTCAGAGGACCGATGCGTGTTTGGGATGTATGGTTGTCCCGCCAAAGGTAGCGACCGAAATCGCTGCCCGCATTGTTCAGAATCTCGGGGTGATGAGAAACAAGGATGGCTTGATGGTTCTCATCCAGCAATTCTCTCAGCGATGAGGTCCAAGGTTGAAGTTCCGGCAAGCCCACGTAATTGTCGGGTTCATCAATCAAGACGGTTTGCGACGCCCCGGTGGCCAGTGCGGCCCGTACCATGTAGAGGCCAACGAGGGCCTTCTCGCCATCGGAGAGTTGATCGAAAAAAAGAACCGAATCCCGGCTCTTCGAGCCTTCGAATCGGAGTTGCAGGGCCTTGGCGTTTAACCCAACCTCCACCAGTCGGAAAGACTTGAAATCGGGCCACACGTCTTGGAGGGAGTGACGCAAGGAGTCCGTCCACTCCTGCTCCTGAGACAGAGAACGGTACCAGGACGTGAGGTTGCCTAAGTAGAGATCGGGACGCCCAGATTCGCCCTTGCTTTCTTTCTCCACGCCCCGCGGGCTGGGCCTCAAGATTAAAAGCTTGGTGACTGCTTGCTGGAGAATCTGGATTTCGCGCCGGTCTCCGGCTGGCTGGATGGATCCCAGCGCGGCCTGGCGCCAGTCCAGCGGAAAGCCCGAGGTGATGCCGCTCTGTTTTTGGAACCGAACCCCATCAAGATCCCGGGCAAAGAGTTCCCGGTTGTCGCATGTGGCCTGTTCCCGCACGATGCGCGGTTTCTCGTCGCTGGCAACTTGCTCGAGGTGAAGCAAGTAATTGAAGGAGTGCCCCTCCGCCGCCACGCCGAGTTCGAATTCCTGGTTCGTGCTATCAAGCCAGTTGGTGAATTCGAGGCGCTTGATGTCCCGCTCACCCTCGCCTCCAAGATAGCTGTCCCCGGTAGCCAGATCTCGGATGAGTTTGAGAACATCGAAGATCGAACTTTTGCCGGCTCCGTTGGGACCGCAAATGACGCCGAAGGACTCGAATTGAGTCTCGAAGGCGACGAGGCAGCGGAAGTTGTTCGCGTAAAGCCGAGTGATCACGGGATCAGAATATCGGTATTCGGGCGGATGTCAACCTTGTGGGTGGCGGCGGCGATGAGGGCGGCGGGGTTTGCCGTTAGCGTCGAGCGAGCGGCTCAGGAGCCGAGCCTCCTCGTGTTGGCTCCGTTTGGAACGAAATGGTTGCAGCCAACCACCCTCAAAACCCCAAGCCGCGCCGGTTCGCATGGGGTTCCACCCGATAATTCGGAAGGTTCATATTCCAGGTCAAAACCTATGGACATCTTCTCGATGCCTCATGCGCTGAATTTCTATTTCGTTCATTCCTGGTCCGTGACGGAGTCGTGGAACTCGAGGATGTCGCCCTTGGCGCCTTTCCGTTCGGTTTCCTTGAACTTGATGGCGGCGCGCGGGTGCTGGTTCAACATGCCGGTGAGCAGATAGGGCAGGTCGTAGCCCCAAAGCAGTTGGGCGCGCATCGGCTCGATGTGGTTTTGCACGCAGTCCAGCACGGGGCGCAGTTCGTACTTCGGGTTGTGCAGGAAGGCCAGGAGCAATTCCATCGGACAATTGCCCGCCCCGCGGCCCAGGCCGGCCATGGTGGCGTCGAGAAAGTTGGCGCCCAGGATGATGCCTTCGATGGTGTTGGCGAAGGCCAGTTGCATGTTGTTGTGCATGTGAACGCCCACCTCCTTGCCCGAGGGCTTGCAACGATGCTGATATTTTTTCACCAGATACTGCACCCGTTCGCTGTAGAGCGCGCCGAAACTGTCCACCACGTAAATGGCCCGGGCCGGGGAGGCGGCGAGCATCTCCAGGCCCTCGTCCAGTTCGCGTTCCGGCACGGTGGAAACGGCCATGAGATTGACGGTCGTCTCGTAGCCCTTGTCGTGCGCGTCCTGGACCATGTCCAGCGCCGTTGGAATCTGGCTGATGTAGGTCGCCACGCGGATCATGTTGATGACCGACTGCTCTTTGGGCAGGATGTCTTCGTGATAATCGCAGCGCTCGGCGTCGGCCATGACGGCGAGCTTGAGGCTGGTTTTGTTCTCGCCGACAATGCGCCGGAGGTCCTCCTCCGCGCAGTATTTCCAGCAGCCGTGCTCGCCCGGCTTGATGCCTTTGCGCGAGGCCTTGTAGCCCAGTTCCATGTAATCCACGCCGGCGGCGACGCAGGTGTCGTACACCACCTTGACGATCTTGTCCTCGAAATGGTGGTTGTTCATCAGGCCGCCGTCGCGGATGGTGCAGTCCACGACTTTAATTTCGGGCCGGTAGGAGAGCCAGCGGCTGGCGGCGGTATCTTTTGCTTTGACGGTCTTCGGGTTCATTCGTTGTAATTAAAAACGCGTTCAGGGGCCATTATTCATGAAGCGACGCCAAAGGGACAGGAGAAAATGGCGGGCAGTGCCGGGCTTGCTAGGTGGTGAAAGGCCGGGTAATTTATGGGCATGAAATTGCGCTTATTGGTGGAATTTGATCAGGAAACCCGTCGCTGGTCCGCCGTCTTTCCTGAATTGCCGGGCTGCGCCTCCGCGGGCGATACCGAGGAGGAAGCCATCGCCAATGTGAGGGAGGCCCTTTCCCTGTGGTATTGAACCCCTACCACACAGGTCAATACCTATAGACATCTTTTCGATGCCGGACGCGCTGAATTTCTATCAGTTTCAAATCCATGACGACTTCATAAACAATGCGATAGTCGCCGAGACGAATGCGATAGGCGTGTTGCGACCCGCTCAGTTTTTCCACCCCGTGAGGAAATGGGTTTTCCGCCAGGTCTTCAACGGCCTCCACAATGCGTTCCCCGGCGCTGGCGGGCAATTTGCGGAGATCCTTGCGCGTGGATTTCTTCCACTCAATGCGAAAGGACATGGCGTTTCAGCCCTTTCTTGAACTCGCCATGAGGAATGGTTTCTTCCCCGCGCCGTTCGGCAATGACGGCCAGATCGTCCAAGTCTTCCAACAGCTTTTCATAATCGTCAATGTCCAGAACCACGGCTGTTTTCCGCCCTTTTTCATTGGTCAAAAATTGAACGGTCGCGCTCATGTTTGAAGGTTAGCTTCCGGCTGCGTTCCTTTCAAGTTCTTTCGATGCCGGCGAGCCGTCGAGTTGCGCATCGAGGTCCACATTCTGGTGTGCTTTCTGGCCTTTTGCCTGCCCATTTCCCCCGAAGGGCTTGGGCGTGTAGGACAGAGAAAAACAAAGGAACTCCGCTGATGATTGGGCAAATGAATGGTTTGAGCACTACCACAGTAATCCGCCAGGAACCGGCTGCGCTTAAGAAGCTCGTGTCGCACGCGGTTGACGGAGGAGGCGGCGCACGGACTGCAAATCCTCGCGCGTCAGAGGAGACAGTTCGCTCTGTTCAGCCTCCAGCACCTTTTGCTCCATCCACGAATCCTCTTCCATTTTGCGGCGGACGGCCTCCTCAATAAGTTCCGTGGCCGAAACAAACGCGCCTCCGCGCACGCGTTGATCCACGTAAGCTTCAAGCTCAGGCGGCAATGTGATTTCCATACCAAAGAAAATATACCCTTTTCAATCAATCCCGCAACAGGGGATTGACCGGAAGAATCCGTGCCTCGCCCAAGAAACTCGAGCGGGGTTTGCCGGCGCGCAGGACGCGCAGGGTGAAGCCGCGCCGAAGGTTGAGGAGATGCCGGGCTTGCCAGACGGTGAAAGGCCGGGTAATTTTGGGCATGAAATTGCGCTTATTGGTGGAATTTGATCAGGAAACCCGGCGCTGGTCCGCCGTCTTTCCTGAATTGCCGGGCTGCGCCTCCGCGGGCGATACCGAGGAGGAAGCCATCGCCAACGCCAAAGAGGCCCTCTCCCTGTGGTTTGAACCCTTCAGTTAATTGACCAATTGTCAACGCGTTAACGGCAGCAACCATAATTTGGCGATTATACGGGTCTGACCTGTTCGACATCCGATCCAGACGAGCGAACCCGTGCTACCGGGTTGCGGAATGCAACGGAGTCGTGTTCGCCGGGTTCGCTGCATCCGGGTTGTCACGCGGCGATCTGTCGGTACCCCTGTCAACTTCAAGCGATCTACTCTTGACTTCCACCTCCGGCCCACTCTCGTCCGGCAACAATGGCAGAGACCAAACACACGGCCACCACAACCAATTCAATGACCTATTCTGGAACTTTTTCCATGAAATCATGCGCCAAACAGCACGCTCCCTCACACTTGGAGTGTAGACAGAAAAGCCGCATTGCCAGCGCGAAGTATCTGCGGGAAGCCATACCGAAAACACTGCATTCGAGCCTGGGGCCAGCACTACAAATAAACCCGTAAAAGGTGGGGCTAAGAAGCCATTCGTCAATCCTTGTCCAGTCTGTGCGTTGGCCCAGCCATACGGTTCATCACCCCATGCTTTGTATAAGATGCTCCCTTTTCCTTCGTTCTTCAATATCATTCGTGCGAGAAGCCATTCTCCTCGCCCCGGATAGACGAAAACATTGCTGTCGGGGTTCGACCGTGTGATGTTCGTGTAGCCCAGGAGGGTGATGCTCGCGGCGGGCGCCGCGGATGGAGGATGATGCCAGGCAAAAATCAACCGCACCGCGAAGATTCCAACCACCAATATGGCCGAAATACCCGCTGCAAGCAATGCGATCTTGGAAGCCCGCACGACGTTCAAATGCCACGACGCCACACGGGGGCGCGTTTCATTCGAAAACGAGGATGTCAGCAACAGCACCCAAAATCAAGCCTTTAATGCGATTAGCCGCAAGTTGGGGCGCATCCCAATTTTTGAACGGCCCCGGCTCGGCAGAAGTCTCGCCCTGCCTTCCCCTCCACGTCAGTGACGGATTGCAAAATGGCGGCGGTCACAGACCGCCACTACAGCGGCGGCGGGGTTTGCCGGCGCGCAGGACGCGCAGGGTGAAGCCGCGCCGGTTCTCAAAGGGTTCCACCCGGGCTTCGATTTCCAGCACCGGATAGCGCACGGTGGCCAGGCCATAACTTTTGTAGGTCTGAGAAAAGAGTTCCGTTTCAATGATTCCGGTCCAGTCGGCCAGACTCAGGAATTTCATCGGCTCGCCGGTGATTTGATGATGGACGCGCTGCTCGACCACCAGCCCGCAGGCCGTCACGGTGTCCCCGATAAATTCGCCCAGGCGGCGGACGGGACAGTAGGTGTCCCAGGCGATGTCTGGAAACAATTCCAGGGGATGTCCGCTGACGGCGAAACCGAAGAGATCGGTTTCCCATTGGAGCCGCTCCAGGCGGGCCGGCTCCTGAAGCGGGATGGCGGGCAGCTTTTCCAGTCCCGGCGGGGGAACCAGCCAGCCCTGGTCCGGCGGGACGCCCGCGCCGAAGGTCTTGAGGAGATGCCGGGCCTGCCAGAATTGCCGGGCGCGGGTTTCGCCGAATTCATCGAAGCCGCCGGCGCGAATCATCGCTTCCAGTTCTTCTCCCGAAGGGGTGACGCGGCGAAAGAAATCGGCCAGGGACACGAACGGCCCGCCCTCCCGGGCCTGCAGCATGGCGCCGGCAGCGCGCGCGCCGAGTCCCTTGACTTTCGTCAGGGGCACACGGATGAAACTGCCATGCGGTACGAAGGCGGGTCCGGGTTCATTGACCGACGGCGGCAGAAGCTTCAATCCGAGCCGGTGGCATTCGAGGACATAGACCAGGGGATGGTAGAAGCCTTTGCCGTGGGTGAGCACGGCGGCCATGAACTCGGCGGGGAAATAGCGCTTGAGCCAGGCGGACTGATACGCCTCCACCCCGTAGGCGGTGCTGTGGGCTTTGCAGAAAGCGTAACCGGCAAAGCCGGCGGCCAGTTCCCACACTTCGGCGGTCTTTTCCGGGGAGCGGCCGCGCGCCAGCGCCGCCTGGAAGAACTCGCCGCGAATCTCCTCAATCACGGCGCGTTTCTGTTTGTTCAAGGCGCGGCGCAGAACGTCGGCGCGGCCGGGCGGCAAACCCGCGAAGGCCTCGCACAACTGGAGAATGTGCTCCTCATAAACCACCAGGCCGCAAGTGCCGCGCAGGCACGGCTCCAACGACGGATGGGGATAGGCCACCGGTTCGAGTCCTTGATAACGCCGCGTGAAGGCCCGCTTTTTGCCTTCGTTGGCCGCGCCGGGCCGGATGACGCTGACGATGGCAATCAGGCCGTCAATCTCCCGCACGTTGCATTGGCGGCAGAGGCTGGTCATGGCCGGGCTTTCGATGTGATGAACGGCCCGGGCATTGCCGGCGGCGATCATCTCCCAAACCTTTTCATCCTGCCACGGCTCGCGCGCTTGCGGGTCGCCCGCCAGCAAGCGGCCGCCGGTTTTATTCCGCGCCACGCACCGGTCCAGGTCCGCTTCGATTCCGCGGCGGTCCAGCATGGCCTGGACGTCGCGCATGGCCGCCAGGCCGCCTTGGGCGAGAATGTCCATCTTCACCAGCCCGACGGCTTCCACCGCGTCCATGTCGAAGTGGGTGGTGGGGCAGCCCTTGTTCGAGAGGAAGGTCGGCGTCAGTTCGTGCATGGGCTGGCGCGAGAGCACGATTCCGCACGGGTGCATTTTGGGATGGCGCGGCACGCCGGCGAGGAACTCGGCCATTTGCAATGCCGTCCGGTACGGTTCTTCGTCCAGGGGCAGGTCCTGGTTCTCCGGGCTGGCCCGCAGCAGGGCGATCAAACCCGCGCCGCCGGCGGGGTCCGGTTCATCGGGGATCCAGCCGCCGCCAAAGCTCCACGGGAAATGATCGGTGAACTTCCTCACTTCCCGTTCCGCCACGCCCAGCACTTTGGCCGCTTCGGCAAAGGCGCTGCGCGCCTGGAAGGTGGAGAATCCGCCGACGGCGGCGCAATGTTCGGGGCCGTATTTGGCGAAGATGAGTTGGACCGCGTCGTCCTTGCGGTCATGGGCAAAATCAATGTCAATGTCCGGGAGTTTGTGCAGGGCCATGCGCTCCCGGTTGAGGAAACGGCGGAAGTAGAGATCAAAACGGACGGGGCAAACGCCGCTGATGCCCAGGCAGTAGCAAACCAGGCTGTCCGCCGCGCTGCCGCGCGTTATCCATTCAATGCCGCGCCGCCGGCAGTCCTGGAGAAAATCCCAGGTGATGAGAAAATACTCCTCGTAGCCGACTTCGCCGATGATGGCCAGTTCCTCCGACACTTGCGCAAAGAACTGGTCCGCCCGCCTCCCATAACGCCGGCCCAGACCCTCGAGCACGAGCCGCCGCAGAAATTCCCCCGGCCGGGAGCCGTCCGGCGGCGTGAAGGCCGGGAATTGCGGCTTGCCGAAGGGGAGGTCAAAGTCGCAACGCTCCGCGATCTCCTGCGTGTGCCGCAGCCATTCGGGATGCGGCCGGCAGGCGGCGGCCATTTCGGCGGGGGCGCGGAAATGGAACCGGCCGCCGGGGCGTTTGTCGGGATGGGCCTGGCGCAGCAAGGTGAGGGTGCGGATGCTTTGCAGCAGGTCGTATTTGGGGCGGTCCTCGGCCGCGGCGTAGTGGATGGGGGGACAGGCGACCGCCGGAAATTCGGCGGGCACGGGTTGCGCGGTGACCAGGGCGTAGAACCGGCGGGGAAACATTTCGGCCAGCCGGGTGTCCGGGCTGACGGCGATCAACCCCTCCAGCCAGGAAGAGTTTTGCAGCAGGAAGGCGGGGGCCACGGAAGCGCGCTGGCGCCCGGCGACGCCGCCTTCGTCGGCCGGCATTTCCCCTTCGGCCTTTCTGGAGAGCAGGCGGCAGAGGTTGTGCCAGCCCCGGGCGGACTCGGCGTAAAGGAGCAGGGGCCGGCCGTCCACGCGGAGTTCCGCGCCCAGGATGGGTTTGATCCCGGCTTGCTTTGCCGCCTGCACGAACTCCACCGCGCCATGCAAGTTGCCGGTGTCGGTGAGGGCGGCGGCGGGGAG
>JBEKIA010000060.1:0-17729 GCA_050011995.1 Verrucomicrobiota bacterium | reverse complement strand
TTTCCGGGGCGGTGATGTAAGTGACATTGCCTGAAATGGGATCAATCGTGAAAGTGGCCGGCCCGACCTGGCCCTGGGTGGCGTAGAGGCTGTTCCCCATCGTGCCGCCTGCGCCGCCAATCCCTCCTCCGACAACACCGCCAGTCCTTCCGCCGAAACTGCCTCCTCCGCCGCCGCCACGGCTGGTGGCGATGGTTGTTGTGGAGTTGACGGACGATTGTTGCGCGGCGGTTTGCATCCTCTGCTGCAAGGCCTTGAGTTGACTCGATGTGCTGGTGGACCTTCCATTCTGCGCGGACAAGCCGCGCTGCGGCAGCGAAACGTCCCCGCCACTGTTGGCGGATGTGTTCCCGTAAGTTTCCGCATGGCCGCTCGGGCTGGAGTCCAGCACACCCACTATTTGCTCGATTTGATCCAGGGTGTCTTGCGAGGCGGTGACCAGGAGCGATTGTGTGCTGGGATCGGCCACCGCATTGACGGTGCCCTGTCTTCGCGGGCCGCCATCGGAGCCTGGCGAGGCAACCGCCGCGCCGCCAAATTGCGCCGCTCCCCTGCGTCCGCTGTTTTGGGCAAGGCTGGACTGGCTTGAATCCGGGAAAAGGGCGCGCAGTTCGTTTGCCGTAGCGGTCGAATCCGCATTGGTAAGATAAAAGAGCTTGGTTTGGGTAGTGTCTTCCTGCGGAATATCCAACTGGGAAATGACGTTGGAGATGCCCGGCATAAGGGCGGCAGGGGCATTGATGATGACCGCGTTGTTCCGGTCGTCGGAGACGGCGTTGACGTGTTCTCCCGCCCGCCCGCCTTCATCGCTGGTGTCGCCGCCACGGCCGCCACGGCCGAGGAAGGCGGCGAATGGGTTGCCTGCCATCGCCGTCTGGTCTTTCGTTCTGAAAACATCCTTCAACTCGGAGGCAACTGCTTTGGCATCGGCGTACTTCAGAAAATATACTTCGGCGTTGGTGGTATTACCGGCCGCTTTCAGGGGCGAGTCAACTCCGTCGGTTTTCTCCTGTGTAGGGACGGCCTCGATTCTATCCACATCTGTCTCTATCAAATCGCCATTCTCGAGTGAATTCCCCGTGTAGATGGGGATTCTTGGCGGGCTGGCGGGCCTTGCCGCAACGACGGGCGGTGCCAAGACGGGAGCGAAAATGTTCCCCCCGGACATGGCAACCGTGTTGGCTTTGCTTGCTTCATCCACCACGCCCGAATTGTTTCCAGAGGATGGGGTGCGGACGACTTCCCCGGAGGGACTTAACGAATAGGCCCTCACCACCCGGTTAGCTCCCGCTCCCTGAAGGGGGCTTTCGATGACGTTTCCGCCGGCTCGATCCGCTTCGATCGCAGGGGTCGAGCGGGCGCGCTTCATCGCCACAGGCGGCTGGGTGGACGGGGTGGACGCCGTGGACGCCGTGGACACTGGGGACGATGCCAAAGTGGCAGAGCCGTCCCGGTTCTGTGTCCCGGGGCGCGCCGGCATGTCCCGCAATCTGTGCCCGCTGCTTTGTGCAACGGTGTCCCCGCTATCCTCTGACCAAAGGCGACGGCTCGTCCCACGACGAGCTGTGATTTCACCGACATTGGTGAGTTTTGGAAGATAGATTCCTGCCACGATAAGCCCAATGACGGCAAGGGCTGCCAACTCCACAATCAACGACACTCTGCGGGCGCGGGGCCGGGCCAGTTCCTTGGGGGCAATCGTCTTGAAATGGGCCAGCAATGCCTCGCGCCGCGCCGGGCTGAGTTTCAGCGGCGCGGTTTGCTCTGAAATCTCGCCTGCCGAAATGGCGGCCGTCTCGCGCACCAAGTCCAGGGTCTGCCGGAGCCGCTCGTGCAATTTCGCCAGCGCGGCATCCTGGGAGATAGTCTGGCGCAAGGCGGCGGCATCCTCGGCGGACAATTCGCCCAGCAGCAAGGCCGTCACCCTGGCTTCCAGTTCGGCGCGATTATCGGGGGGCAAATCCTCTTTCATGGCACAACTCCCTTCTTAATCTTAATCTCTTCCGTCCAACGCAGCGCAAAAGGATTAGGATTAAGATTAAGATTAAGATTAAGATTAGGATTATTCGTAATCGGGGCAAAAACCGTATTCATGGCACAACTCCGTTTCTGGCCAGTTCATCGGCCATGCTTTTGAGCGCGCAATGCAGCAAATAACCGACATGGCCGGCCTTCAGGCCCATCTGCGCGCCGATTTCCTTGTAAGACAGGTCTTCGGTGAATTTGAGCCGGATCAACTCGCGGCTGCGCGCGTCCAGCGTTTCCAGGGTCAGCCGCACCAAGCCGATGCCTTCCATGCGGGCCAGTTGCTCGTCGGGCAAGGGCTTGGGATCGGCGGCTTCGCCCGCTCCGGCGGGGCAGTTCGGGCGGCTGGCGTCCAGCGAAATGATTTGCCGGGCCTGGCGGCGCTGGTTCAGGGCGAGGTTGTGGACGGTTTGGTAAAGCCACCGCCGCGGCTCGCGCACGTCCTTAAATTGGGCCTGCAATTTCATAAACGCTTCCTGAACCAGGTCTTCCGCCGTGCAGAGTCCGCCGGACAGGCGCAAGGCATAGCTCAACAGGGGCGATTCGAGGGCGGCAAACAACTCCTCAATCGTTTCGCATCCGGGCATTGCGCTGGCCTGATCTGGTTGCATTAAAGCCATGCTGGCGATTCTGGAGGATCAGATTCCGATCCTCCGGCCTGCCCGGCGTCCTCCGGCTCTTTGGGTGGACACCATGTTCACCCTATATGACACGCCAGGCCGCTATTTCTTAGACGAAAAATGAGAATATTTGCCTGAGTCTTTTCCGGGGTGGCATCCCGATTCCATCGGGACCCGTCGCGCCGGGCCACCGGCCCGGCGAAAGGTCGAATGCGGCTTGAGGGAATAGCGCGGCCTCACGACTATAATCCGTCAATCCCGGTTCCGGCCGGCGAGTCGCCGACCGGGACAGGCGGGTCGCCTGTGCCACCCAAGCAAATGGGCGCCAAGTATCAAGTATGCAGGCTGGAAGTTTGCCCTGCCTAATTACTTCGCCGGGGGCGCCGCCGGCGCCTTGGCCGGCAGCGGAATGACCTGGGATTGCAGGCCCAGCTTGGCGCACACGAAATAAACCACCGCGCCAACGATGAAGGCGGCGACGGGCGCGGCCGGGAGCGGATAAATCTTGACGATAGGCAGGATGCCCACCACAAAGCCCGCCAGCCAGGCCAGCCAGCCAGCCGGATTGAAGCCCGCGCGCGGGCCGGGCCAATTGCAGCCGGCCAGCAGGTAGTCCACCAGCATCGCGCCGCAGATGGGACCGAAGGAGGCGCCGATGATCGTGAAGACCCCAACCGCGTTGCCAGCCACGCCGGTAACCGCCAGGATTATGCTCACCACCGTGCCGATGCCGACGGAAACGAACGGATTGACCTTGGGCAAAGTGGTTTTGAAACTGTTGGCCGCAATAAACGCGGAGAAACACGCCGCCGGAAACGCCGCCAGCGCCAGCAGGAACATAATCACGCCCGCGCTTTTGTGCCTCAGGATCGTGATCAGATCGGGCGTCTGGAGAATCAGGCTCGGCGTCGCAGGCGGATTCGCCTTGGCCGCTGTGTCCTTGGCCACCGCCACCGCGCCAGCGCTGAACTCGGGCGAGCCGTAAGTGCCGGCCACGACCAGCATCGAAATGCCCGCCGTGACAATGATGGCCAGGGCCACGCCCACCAGGCCGCCCATCTGCACGTCCTTCTTGTCCCGGCTGTTGGTGCCAAAATCCACTCCCGCCGCCCCCGCCGTGGCAAAGAAGCCGACCACAAAGGTCATCATGGCCGCCAGCACGCCGAACAGGCTCAACGCCTCCGGCGCATTGGGCGTGAGGCTCTTGTGCAGGGCGATGAACTTCTGCGGGTCGAAATCGCCAATCGTGCCCGCCGTCTTGGCCAGGAGGAACAGCAGGATGGCCAAAGGAATCAGCGGCAGGTAAGTGGCCACCTTGGCCACATATTGTATGCCCTTGAGGCCGACGAAGCCGGCCAGCACACCCCACACCACCATGATGATCCAGGACGGCACATCAACATTCGCCAGCGTCAGGCAGGAAGCCAGCAACTTGGACGAAAAAAAGATGTTGACGCCGACCCAGCCGAATTGCAGCAAGCCCATCAGGAACCCCGGCATGAGAAAACCGCCCTGCGCGCCAAAGGTGGACGTGCCCACGATATAAAGCGGCAGCCCGGTTTTCATGCCCATCAAACCTGGAACCAGGTAGAACAGGAAATGACAGACCAACGCGGCCAGCACCAGGCTCACCAGCGCCCAGGCCACTCCTTGCGAGAGCATGCCGCCCGCGTTGGGGGCGTTGACCGCGTCCTGCCAAAACACGAACCAGAGAAAAATGCCCGCATAAGTCGGCGCGGTATTGGCGTACCAGGGCGCCCGCTTTTCGGCGGGGTTGGGGGTCGCGCTGGTGATGTAAGAGGGAAGCTGGCCTGCCGGTGGTTGCTCTGGATTATTCATTGCTCGGTAATGGGTAGTGATTTTTGGGCGGTCGTTTTTGGACAATACACGCCGCGGGCGGATTGTCACGCCATTTCCACAACGGGCCTGAGCCGTCCCTCTCCGCCGGAAAAGACGCGGGGTCGTCCCGGCCGGGAGATTGGGGGTACATTGCCCTGTTCATGGTTCGCCGCGACTTTACAGCGCGCGCTTCCAAGTTCAAGGAGAAAATCCGGGGACTAATTGGACTCGAAGAGGGAAACCGGGATGGCGCGCGCTTCCGACGCCGGGAAAAAGGTGTCGGCGGTTTGGGCCGCTGTGACCGGATTGGTGCTGCCGAGCCAGCGGGACTCGCTCAAGGCGGTGTCCTGGGCCGCGGAATCGCCGGGCGAAGCGTCGGCCCACAGGTTTTCGGGCGCGGACTCGCCGGCGCCGGCGGGCTGTTCCATCGTGGGCGAGAAAAAAAGTCCCGCCGTCAGCGCGCCGCAAACCGTCAGACCCAGCGCATAAGCCAGCGCGGGCCGGACGCGGAACACCAGGCGCCAAGTTTCCCAAAAGCCGGCCCGGCCTTCGCCCTGTTCGATGCGGTGGATAATCCGGCCGGGCAACAAGTGGAAATAACCGGGCGGCGGCCGCTCATAGCGTTTCAAGGCGATGATCTTTTCCACCGGGACGGTTTGATTGGATGGGTGATCCATGCTGTTTATCGCAGATAATCGGCCAAATAAGCCTGCAACTGCTGCCGCGCGTAAAACAACCGCGAACGAACAGTGCCCACATTGCAATCCATGATCGCCCCGACTTCCTCGTGGGACATTCCCTGGATGTCGTGCAAGACTACGGCCATTCTGTGATGTTCTGACAGTTTTTGCAGGGCGGCGTTCAATTTTTCCTGCAATTCCGCCAGGCCCAAGTCCCGCCGCGGGGTGTTGTGGGAGACCAACGCCACCAGGTCCGGGTCGTGCTCGGCATTGAAATCCATGTCGTTCAGGCTCATTTGCACCCGGCTCTTGCGCTGTTTGAGGAAGTTGATGGTCTTGTTGACGGCGATGCGATAGACCCAGGTGTAAAAGCTCGAATCGCCCTTGAACGATTTCAGGGCGCGATAAGCCTTGATGAACGCATCCTGGGCCAGATCGTTGGCGTCCTCGTGATTGGACGTCATGTGATAAATGGTGGCGTAAATGCGTTCCTGATAGCGCCGCACCAGCTCGTCGTAGGCCGCGGTGTCTTCCCGCTGGGCGCGGCGAACCAGCGCCCAGTCCTCCTCCGGCTGGGCGGCCGGGGCGGGGTCCGGTTCCTGGATGGGCAGCGCGCGCATCGGTTTTTCGAGTTCTGCTTTCGTAGGCGGTAGTTGGCCTCGCCAATTCAATTGGTTCTAATAAACAACCCCCAGGGCGGCCGTTTGTTCCGCCAAAAAATGCGTCAATCCCGCCAGCTTGGCCCGCCCGTCCGACGCCGGCAGCGCCGCCACGGCCTGCCGGGCGGCGGATAAATAGTGCTGAATCACGGACCGGCATTCGGCGAACGCGCCGTATTTTTCCATCAACGCCACCAGGCCGGCCAGACAGGCCGGGTCCCCATTTTGCAGCCAATCCCGCAATTGATCCCGGTCGCCCGGCGTGGCGCGGTCCCGCACGATCAGGACCGGCAGCGTCATTTTGCCCTTGGCCAAATCCGCGCCGAGCGACTTGCCGGCGGCCGACTCGGAACCGAGGACATCCAGGCAGTCATCGTACAATTGGTAGGCCGTGCCCAGCGCCAGGCCGTATTGGCGCAACGCTTCCCGGCGCGGCCCCGCCGCCTTGCTCAGAAGCCCGCCCAGATGGCAGGACAAGGCAAAAAGCTCCGCCGTTTTCATCGCCAGCACCTTGAAGTAATGGCCGCGGGCCACCTCGAAATTCCCCCGGCTCCGCGTCTGCAAAATCTCCCCGGCGCAAACCGTGTTGGTCGCCAAGGCCACTTCCCGGCAAATGTCCGGCGTGGGAAAACTGGCGGCCAGCTTCAAGGCATGGGCAAAAAGGCAATCGCCCAGCAGCACCGAAACTTCGATCCCCCAATTGGCCGCCAGACTGGGCCTGCCCCGCCGCAAATCCGCCTCATCAATAATATCGTCATGCACCAGCGTGGCCAGATGCACCATTTCGATAATCACCGCCACCGTCAGATGGGAGTCGTTCAAACCTCCGCACGCCTCCCCGCTCAGGGCCACCAGCACCGGGCGCAACTGTTTTCCCTGCGCGCTCAACGCGTATCGGGCATAAGCGGCGATTTGCGGCTCAAACTCCTCCACTTGCGCGGCCAGCCGCTCTCCCACAACCTGCAAAAACGGCTCCACCGACTGCACGATCTGTTTCCAGCCCGGCAACGGTTTGGACGGCGGCGCTGTCGCGGGAGCGGCAGCCAGACTGGGTTCAACAACCAACATTTCCCCCTAGTCTAAATTTTCCCGTCCCTCAAGTCAAACGCGGAAAACCGCCAAAAAAGTGTTTGTCTTATGGCCGCCATCGGCAACATTGTCCTGGTATGAATGCGCCAAGTTACGCCATGAACCGGCGCAAATTCCTCAAGAACCTTTCCGGCACTGCCCTCGCCCTCGCCGCCGCCCAGGCTCCCGGCCGCCCGGCGTGGGCGGCCTCGGCCCGCGGCGCCCCGCCGTGGATGGAACCGGCCCTGGCACAATCATGGCTGGAACAATGGCGGAACAATATCCTCAACGACGAGCGCTCGCGCTATTGCGACAAGGAATTGGGGGAGGAAATCGGCTGGCTCATCAGCCCGTTCCTCAACGGTTTTTACTATGGCTGGCTGGCCACGCGCGATTCCCAGTGGATTGACCGGTTGATGGATTGGACCGATTCCTGGCTGCGCCGCGGCGTCACCGAGCCGGATGGTTTCATCGGCTGGCCAAAACGGGAAGCCGCCGGCACGGACACAGACCAGCTCAATTCTTTCCTGGCCGACAGCCTTCTGGGCGAGGCCATGGCGCTGCGGCCGGTCACCTTGATGGCCGGCCAAATTCTCAAAGACCCCGCGCTCAAGCCCAAGTATCAGGCCACGGCGGAACGCTACCTCAAACTTTCCGAACAAGTCTTCGAGAAATGGGACCAGCGCGGCGTCTGGCGCGAAACGGCCGCCGCCGGCGTCATTTCCATCGTCCAGCCCTTTGGCATTGAGGGCGTGCGCGCGCACATGGCCGGCAAGTGGTCCGAAGGCTACGCCAAGAGAAACGATCCCGCCACCGGCTTCTCTCATCCCGACAACAAGGCCAACGCCGTCGCCCTCTGGCTTCTGGCGCTGCACGATGTCACGGCAGAGCCAACTTACAAGACGCGCGCGGAAAAGTGGTTTCGCCTGATGAAATCCCGCATGAAGACCCGCGACAACGGGCCATACTTCGTCTGGAATTATTGGGAGCCGGCCGGCCCCTGGGATTACAAAAGCGACGGCTCGCCCAAACATTGGGTGGGCGTCCATCCCAACGGCGGTTATTACGGCATTGATGTCGAAGCCATCGTTTGCGCCCGCGAGCACGGCCTGGTGTTTGACCAGGACGACATGGCCCGTTTGATCGCGACAAACCGCGATTTCATGTGGAACAAGAAAATGGAGGGCGCGGCCTTCCAACGCATGGACGGCGGCGCGGCGGACCCGCGCTGGAAGGACACCCCCGGCGTCTTGTGGACCGCGCTGACGCCCTACGACGAAACGCTGCGCAAAGTATTCCTCGCCAGCCACAAGCCCGCCAGTTGGAGCGGCCTGGCGGCGACTCCCTGGTTCCTTTCCCTTCGACGGTAGAAACTCTGTCGAGCCGTGACATTCCCCGGGAAATCGAGTTTCGGCTCTACAGAGTCTCGCCCTGCCGTTATCCACCATCGCGGACGCACGATATCGGATAGGGACCAACATGGACCAAGAAGAACAGGAAAAGCCAGGCCGTCAGGCGCGCTGCTTTTTTTGGCGGCGGGGGGATTTGTAGGTGACTGATGGATGGGGAGTTTTGCCGCCGGGGGCGGCGCCAGCCAGGCCGCGCTTGAGTTCACGGATTTGATCGCGGAGGAGGGCGGCTTTCTCAAATTGGAGGTTGTTGGCGGCCTCGATCATTTCTCCCTGCAAATCTTGGAGCGTTTGCGTCAGGTCCAGGTTGCCGCTGACTTCGTGGAGGAGCATCTCGGCCTTGTCGCGGGCGCTTTGATAGACGGCCAGGCTGTCTTCCACAGCGCGGCTGACGCTGCGCGGGGTGATGTGGTGTTCCTGGTTGTAGGCAATCTGCTTTTGACGGCGGTACTCGGTGACAGCCAGGAACTTGCGGATGCTTTGAGTGAGCACGCCGGCGTAAAGGATGACTTCGCCGTGAATGTGGCGGGCGGCGCGGCCGGCGGTCTGGATGAGGCTGGTGGCGCTGCGCAGGTACCCCTCCTTGTCGGCGTCCAGAATGGCGACCAGCGAGACTTCGGGAAGGTCCAGGCCTTCGCGCAGGAGATTGATTCCGATAAGGACATCGAACTCGCCCTTGCGCAAGGCGCGGAGCACTTCGACGCGTTCGATGGCGTCAATTTCGCTGTGCAGGTAACGGACGTTGATGCTCAGATCGCGCAGGTAATCGGTCAGTTCCTCGGCGGAACGCTTAGTGAGGGTGGTGACCAGGATGCGCTCTCTTCTTTCCGCGCGCACGCGGATTTCCTCCATCAGGTCGTCAATCTGGCCCTGGAGGGGTTTGACGGTGACTTTGGGATCAATCAGGCCGGTGGGGCGGACGATTTGCTCGACAACCCGGCCCTCGGACCACCGGATTTCCTGATCGGCGGGGGTGGCGCTGACGTAAATGGTCTGGCCCTGGAGGGATTGAAATTCGGAGAATTGGAGCGGGCGGTTGTCGAGGGCGCTGGGCAGGCGAAAGCCGTGCTCGACCAGGACGGTTTTGCGGGAACGATCGCCGGCGTGCATGGCGCCGATTTGGGGGACGGTGGCGTGGGATTCGTCCACGACCAGGAGATAATCCTTGGGGAAAAAATCCAGGAGCGTGCCGGGACGGGAGCCGGGCGGGCGGCCGCCCAGATGGCGCGAATAGTTTTCGATGCCGGAGCAGAATCCCATTTCCTCCATCATTTCCAGGTCGTACTCGGTGCGCATTTTGATGCGTTGGGCTTCGATCAATTTGCCGCGCGCCTCAAACCAGGCGATGCGGTCGCCCATTTCCTCGCGGATGGCGAGGAGGGCGCGTTTGATTTTGTCGCCGGAGGTGACGAATTGTTTGGCGGGGAAGATGATGACGGCGGGCGGGGTTTCGGAGGTTTCGCCGGTGAGCGGATCGAAGCGGCTGATGCGCTCGATTTGCTCGCCGAAGAACTCGATGCGCAAACCGTCCTCGCTCCCGGCGGGGCGCAGCTCCACCACGTCGCCGCGGACGCGGAACTGGCCGCGCTCGAAGGCCACGTCGTTGCGCGAATATTGCAAATCCACCAGGCGGTGGAGAAACAGGTCGCGGGAAAGCTCCATGCCGGCGCGAATTTGCAGGATGAGCGCCTCGTAGTCCTCCTTGCTGCTGATGCCGTAAATGCAGGAGACGCTGGCCACGACGATGACATCGCGGCGGGTCAGGACGGAGCTCATGGTGGAGAGGCGGAGGCGCTCGATTTCCTCGTTGATGCTGGAATCCTTTTCGATGAAGGTGTCGGTGCGCGGGATGTAGGCTTCGGGCTGGTAGTAATCGAAGTAGCTGACAAAGTACTCGACGGCGTTTTTGGGAAAGAAACTTTTGAACTCGGCGTAGAGCTGGGCGGCGAGGGTCTTGTTGTGCGAGATGACCAGGGCCGGTTTTTGGGCGGCTTGAATGACGTTGGCGATGGTGAAAGTCTTGCCCGAGCCGGTGACGCCGACCAGGGTTTGCTGCCGGGCGCCGGAGAGAACGCCTTGTGCCAGCCGGGCGATGGCTTCGGGCTGGTCTCCGGCGGGCTGGTAGGGAGCGGACAGTTCGAACATGGAGGGAGGGTACGGAGAGGCTGGCGCGGTGTCAAACCGGCCCCGCCCGGAATGGGACGAATGGGACGGATGGCTTTGAAACAGGCCCGTGACATTCTCGGATTTCGCGCCTGAATCGCCCTCCTTCCTGAAAAAAGTTGTCGCAAACGCCGATTTTGCTCTTGATTATGATAAGCCTTTACACTTATCATTTTTTTATACACTAGCCGTTTTGCGCGGCCTTTTCTTACAATTGGAAGATGGAAACGAACTCAAGCGCCGTCAGGCGCGAAATCTCCGTAGTTGGACGAGGAAAACAGATCCCAGCTCCGTGAGGAGCGGCATATTTCGCTCCGTCCGGAGCTTGGAATGCCTGTCGGTCTGCGGGCTACAAAGATGCCGCCCCTGGCGGGGCTGGGATTGAAATCCGCTGCGATCACACATCAATCATCGGGCCGCCGCCGTCGTCGGAGGGGGGCGGGCGGGGGGGCTTGGCGCGGTGGAATTCAATCCGGGACTTGTTGTTGCCGGTCAGGTAGTTCAGCAGCATCGTTACCACGCTGACGATGACCGAACCCCATAACGCCGCGCCAAAGGTGGCCACATGAAAGTCTTTGAGATGACCCACCCAGTAGAGCAGCAGCGCGTTGATCACAAAAATAAACAAGCCCAGCGTCAGGACCACCAACGGCAACGCAAAGAAGATCAGCACCGGACGGACCACCGCGTTGAGCAGGCCCAGCAGGAGGGTCGCGATGAGCAAGCCCGACCAAGTGTCCCAGGTGATGCCGGGCACGATCTGGGCGGCCACCTGCACGGCCAGCGTCGTGATAATCCAGCGCACTAAAAACGATTTCATTTTTCAGAGAAATTTCCCCGCCGCAACATGGCTCATCCCAATTGAACTTGCAAGAACGCAACGTCCGCCTCCGCCTGCGCCATCGCGTCGCGGCAACAGGCCGGGATGAGACAAAATCCTCCCGCCGGCAGCGCGGTGGATTGACCGCCGGCGTGGACTCGCAACGCGCCTTCCACCACCGCCAGGATGGTCATCCGCCCGCCGCCCGCGGCCAGCGCGCCGCCCGATTTCAGACGCCGCAGACTGACTTGGAAAAGTTTGTCATGGACCAGCGGACGGATCGTTCCGGGATGGCCGGGGAAAGTCGCGGCGGGCAGCAACGACGGCTCGAAATCGGCAAAATCAATGCTGGCCAGCGACTCGGCCAGGTGAAGCTGGCGCGGCCGGCCCTTCGCATCCAGCCGGTTCCAATCGAAGACCCGGTAGGTGGTGTCCGAGTTTTGCTGGATTTCAAAAATCATCGTCTCCGCTCCAATGGCGTGAACGCGTCCGCTGGGGAGAAACAGGGCGTCGCCGGCTTTGACCGGGATGCGGTGGAAACAGTTGGCCACTTCGCCGAGGGCCAGTTGTTTCTCAAATTCGGCGCGGGTAACGCCGCGCTTGAGTCCCGCGAACAACTCCGCCGCCGGTCCCGCCTGGACGACGTACCACATCTCCGTTTTCGGCTCTCCCCCGATTTGCGCGGCCTGGAGGGCGGGCGGATGAACCTGCAAGGAAAGCTTTTCGCGGGCGTCAATGATCTTGAGCAAGAGCGGGAACCGTTTTGGCATCTCCGGGAGCGGCCCGAGCAATTCCGCCGGCTGCTCCTCCAGGATTTGATGCAAGGTCTTTCCTTTCCACGATCCGGCGGCAACGAGGCTTTCATCGCCGGGCCGGTCGCTGATTTCCCAGGATTCGCCGATGGGCAAACCCGGCGGCAGGGCCTTGCCGTAGAGCTTCTCCAAGTTGCGCCCGCCCCAGATTCTTTCCTTCCAGATCGGCTCGAAGGTCAATGCCGGGAGCATCGTCAAAGTTGGATGGCGGCAACGGCCGCGACCGCGTTCCCGGGCGCGAATGACAGCGCGGAGGACGGGAGGGACGGAGTTTTGCCCTTCGCCGCCCCGGTTGCCGCGGTGATCAAGGCCGCCTTGGAAGCCGCCCCATTCATGGCGGGCGTTTCTATCTTCTCGGTGAACCGCCCGTGGGCGCGGAATTTATCGTAACGCTGTTTCAAGCGGTCGGGGCCGGTGAGTTTTTCTAAATCTTCCAGGTTTCGCAGCAAAGATGCCTTGAGCGCGGCGGCGGTTTCGGCGGGGTCGTTGTGCGCGCCGCCGGGGGACTCCGGCACGATCTCATCCACCAGCCCCAGGGACAGCAAGTCCTTGGCGCTGATCTTCAACGCCTCGGCGGCTTTGGCCGCGGCGGACCGCTCCTTCCAGAGGATGGCGGCGCAACCTTCCGGGCTGATGACCGAGTAATAGGCGTTTTCCAAAATGAGCACCCGGTCCGCCACGCCAATCCCCAGAGCGCCCCCCGATCCGCCCTCGCCAATCACCGCCGCTATCATCGGGGTGTCCAACATCATCATTTCCCGCAAATTCACGGCAATGGCCTCGCCGATGTGTCGTTCCTCCGCCCCGATGCCGGGAAATGCCCCGGGCGTATCCACCAGCGAAATGACCGGCAAACTGAATTTCTCCGCCAGTTGCATCAAGCGCAGGGCCTTGCGATAGCCTTCGGGCATGGCGGAGCCGAAGTTGCGCCGGATGTTCTCCTTGGTGTCCCGTCCCTTTTGCGTGCCAATGACCATGACCTTGTGGCCATCCAGCCGGGCCAAACCGCCCACCACCGCGTGATCGTCCGCATAAAGCCGGTCCCCGTGCAGTTCGGCGAAATCCGCAAAGGCCAGCGCCACGTAATCCAGCATGAAGGGGCGCTTGGGGTGCCGGGCGATTTTGACGCGGTCCCAGGCGCCGAGGTTGGCAAAAATCTGGCGGCGCATTTCGGCGATCTTCACTTTCATCGCCGCGATCTCTTCCCCGCAGCGGATGTCCATGGAATGGTTTTCCGCGTGCTTTTCGAGTTCGTCCAGCTTGCGTTGCAACTCGATAATCGGCTTCTCGAAATCAAGCTGATGTTTCATGGTGCCACCATTCTAATTTCTCCCGTCCCCGGTGTCAATATTTTGGGCCTGGAATAAAAAAGGAGAGCCGGGGCAATGCCCGGCTCTCAAGGTGATGGGGTCCGAGAGCGCTCACCTGGCGCACAATCTGTAATGAGGCCAACTTCCAAGCCGCTCGAACCTCATTACCAGCACGACCCCTCTGCCAAACCACTGCCGAGCAGCATTCCTTCTCCACACTATGGGAGCGGCACGGCCGGCTTTATGTTCAAAATAATTTCAGAAAACAACCTTCCACTCCACATCCTTGCCGGTGGACGTTGTGAAGTCCACCAGCAGCAGGCTCCCCTCCGTCTTCATCGCCGCCGCGAGGCCGTCGCTCAACTCCACCCGCTGCGCGCTGAAGCCCTCCGGGACATAAATGCGCAACTGGTAAGGGTCCCCGGCCACCGCCCGTGAAGTGCCTCTGAGCGTCCGCTGCGGCCCGTCATAGCCCAGGTCCTTGATGTCAAACGCCATGTTGCGCACATGCCGGCTGGTGGACACCAGCGTGGGCCGGTTCTGCTTCTCGACAATGCTGTAGACGTCGCAATCATAAGGGTTGAGCGGGCGGATGGCGAAGGTTCCCTTGAAGGTCCCGATGAACTTCTTGCTCCAGAACTCGTAGGCCAGGTACTCCTTGTCCGCCTCCAAACGCAGGTCCTTCGCCGCGTCCAGCGAAGTCGTGAACTGCGGGGCGTTCGTGCTGGCCTGCATGGTGTGGGAGAAGTTAAAAACGGCCAGAACGGACCACTTTCCAAAGGGCCGTTCGATGGGCATGTTCCAGATCTGCGCCGGCTTGCGGACAAACAAATCCACCGGATAGGACACATCCATCGTCGGCGGGCTGATCCGCTTCAACAGTTCAATCCGGTCGTCGGGGTACTTCTCGTTGAAGGCCTCCGACACAAAGAGCACATTGCAGGCGATGGCATGGAAGTTGGCGCTGACCTTCCCCTCACCATAGCTGAACCTGCCGTCCGATCCCCAGCTCGGGTTGAACTTGTAAATGTGAAAACCGTCTCCGTCGTTCCAAAACACACGCCCGCTGTAGAAGAAACGGATCGCGCTGCCATAGAGCGATTCCGTCAACAAGTGCTTGTAGCTCGCTCCCAGCTCGTAACCCCCGTCGGCATCCTCCGAGGTCCGGCAGATATCCACAATCCCGTAGGAATGATCCACCACGTTCATGTTGGAGCGAATGACCTTTCGCGGCGCCTTTTGGTCCGCCGCTTCCCGCCACGGCAGGCCCGCCGCGTGGTAGGTCTCCAGCGAGCTCATGTACGGGTCGTGCTGCCCCTGCCATTTGTCCCACCAGTCCGAAAAATCCATCTCCGCCCGGCCCGTTTCCTTCTCATGCCCGGTGACCCATTGGAACGCCCGGTCATGCTCAATCTGGATGGTCTTGGGATTGGAAAAATCAATGACCTTCTCGCCTCCGTATTTTACCGTCTTGATCGGGAGAAAACAATCCGCCGGAAAATTGTTCTGCCGGTAGGGGCGCCCCTGCGTGCTCCCGCCCGCGCCGTAAATGCCAAAACTCCCCCCGCTGCCGGCGCCCATTCCCCAGTAGAAATCCAACAGGCCGTTGGTCTGAAAAAACCGCCTCGCGCCGGCCTCGCTCCCGCCGGACATATAACCGTGGAACCGGCTGTAGTCGTTGGCAACCCATTCCGGGTCTTCGAGATTGATCGGCCGCCGCTCTTTCAGCCGGATGTCGCTGGCCAGCGCGATCAAGTCCCCCTGATGCTCCATGGCCCGCAGCGCGTCCTGGCTGAAGTCAATCAGCAGCTTCTCGCCCGGAAAACTCTTCCCCGGCGGCATCGTCACTTTGTAGCTGCAGTATCCCCGCACCTGCATCCGGTCCGGCCCGGTCCCCAGCCAGACCGAGGCGACATCGAACCTGGACGCGCCCTTCATGGTGGTCACATGCCCCATCAGCAGGCTGTTCCCCGTGTCGCTGTCCCGGACCACATGATTGACCATGTAAGTTTTGGGGGTGACCAGGTTAATCACCGACCAAAGGTCGTAATAGTCGCGATTGCGCGAACAGGTCCCCAGGGCGATCCATTTGTCCGCCGTGCCGCCCAGCCGCGCATCATTCGACACAAAATAATCCATGTCCCCGATATCCACCGCCTGGCCCGTGTTGTTCGAGCGGCCCAGGCTGACCAGGATGTCGTTCCCCGTTTTGCTGGCGGAAACCTGATACTCGAAATCCAGTTGGCCGGGCTTTGTCCCTTTGAGGGTGACGGTCACGAAGGACCCGTAGAGGTTGGCGTCGTTGTTGTTGACGGCGCTGGTGATGGTCCAGCCCGAGGCGTCGTCCCCGGGAAGAAAGTGGACCTCGTTCAACTGCATCGGCGTCCCTTTGACTTGCGCCGACCAGCGGGCGTTGTCCCCATCCACCTGCACCAGCAGGCTCCTGGTGTCCACATGGATCGGCGGCGCGGCCCGGCCCGGCAGAGAATGACCGAGGGTGATGAACGCAATCAGGAAGGAAACGCCAATGGGTGTTGTGGTTTTCATAGTTCGTGCTTTCATCGCAAATCGTTATCCGAGGCCCAGGCGCGATTCAACCCAAAAAAAGAAGAAGACTGGCAGCCCGATACAGCGAGTCGCTTGAAATTTGCTGGCACAACCGGGAATTTCGGGTTACTTGTGGCATTCGCATGATGAAAATCTGGATCAGAATTGACGGCTTGGTCGCGGGCAATCTGTTCAAGACGAAATGACCGGCCCTGTGATGACCCCCACCGCGACAACTCATCCCTGGCGGTTCTACCGCGCCGGCGGTTTCGACCAGGTGCGGCTGGAATCCGGCGCCGATCTGATGAGCCTGGACCAGCTCGACCAAAAACTGTGGGTCGCGCTGGCCTGCCCCATTGCCGGGCTGGAGTTTGATCCCAAGACCGCCGCCCTGATTGACACCGATCACGATGGCCGCATCCGCGCGCCCGAACTCATCGCCGCCATCCAATGGGCCGGCGGCGCCCTCAAAAGCCCGGACACGCTCCTCCGGGGCGGCGACTCTCTCAGCCTGGACGCCATCAACGACGGCGCCGCCCACGGCAAACAAATCCTGGCCTCCGCCCGCCGCATTCTGGCCCATCTCGGCCAACCCGCCGGCGCGCCCGTGACTCTGGCGCAGGCGATGGACGCCAACAGTGTCTTCGCCTCCGCTCTGTTCAACGGCGACGGCGTCATCGTGCCGCAGTGCGCCGAGGACCCGGCGATTGCGTCCGTGATCAGCGAAATCGCCGGCTGCATAGGCCCCGTTAACGATCGTTCCGGCAAACCGGGCATTGACCAGGAGCGCGCGGACAAATTCTTCGAGGCGTGCGCCGCCTTCGATCAATGGATGAAACAGGCGGAGGCGGACGCGTCCTCCATTCTGCCCGCCGGCGCGAACACCGCCGCCGCCGCTGCCGCCGTTCAGGCCATCAAGCCCAAGGTGGACGATTATTTCGGCCGCTGCCGCGTGGCGGCGTTTGATCCGCGCGCCCTCGATTTTCTCAATCGCACGAAAGAGGAATATATTCCGATTGCCGCGCGCGAACTGACCATTGACGCGAGGGAATTGGCCGGGTTCCCGCTGGCGCAGATCGCCGCCGGAAAGGCCTTGCCGCTCAAGACCGGTCTGAATCCGGCCCACGCCGCCGCCGTGGCCGCGCTGCTGGCCGCCGCCGTGCAACCGCTTTTGGGCGACCGCTCCGAATTGACCGAAGCCGGCTGGGCGGACCTGCAGGCCAGGCTGGCCCCCTACCAAACCTGGAAGGCCGCCCAGGCCGGCGGCGCGGTGGAAAAACTCGGCGTCGCGCGCGTCCGGGCGCTGCTCGCCGGCAAAGCGCGCGAGAGTGTCAACGCCCTGATCGCCAGGGACAAGGCGCTGGAGGCGGAAGCGGCCAACGTGGCCAATGTGGAAAAACTGTTGCGCTGCGTCCGCGACCTTTTCCTCCTCTGCCGCAACTTCGTCAACTTCAGCGACCTCTACGTCGCGGGCGGCCCGGCGATTTTCCAGTGCGGCGCGCTCTACCTGGACCAGCGGGCGTGTTTCCTATGTTTGACAGTGGAGGACGCCGCCCGGCACGCCTCCATGGCGGGGCTTTCCGGCGCTTATCTGGCTTATTGCGATTGCGCGCGCAAAGGGACGGGTGAAAAGCTGGGCATCGTCGCCGTCGTTTCGCAGGGGGACGATGAAAACCTGATGGTCGGGCGCAACGGCGTGTTCTACGACCGCAAAGGGTGCGATTACGACGCGACGATCACCAAGATTGTCGCCAGCCCGATCAGCCTGCGGCAGGCC
>JBEKIA010000059.1:0-17798 GCA_050011995.1 Verrucomicrobiota bacterium | reverse complement strand
ACTGACGCAGGGCCGCCACGGACTTTGGCTGGTTTCCTCCACAAACCGCGTCCACGCCAGCAGCGAGAGCAGAAAGAAAAAGCCCATCAGCACGTTCTTGCGCTCGGTAATCCAGGCGACCGACTCCACCTGCACCGGATGCAAGGCAAAGAGCGCCGCCGCCAGCCACGCCCCCGGCAGGCGCAGCCGGGCCAGAAGCCGCCAGACCAGCAGCGCATTGGCGGCATGAAGCAGGAGGTTGACGGCGTGATAGCCCGCCGGATTCAAGCCCCAGCACAGGCGCTCCAGGTAAAACGTGGTGTAGGTCAGCGGAAAATACTGCGAAGGGGAATCAAGCGAAAACCAGATCCGCCGCAAGCCGTCGGAGGCGGTGAGCAACGGGTTTTCAGTCACATATATATCGTCGTCCCAGATGAATCCGGCGCGCAGCGCCGGAAGGAAGGCCAGCAGGGTGGCAAAGACCAAAGCCAGCGCCCAAAGCCAGTCGCGCCCGCCGGGCCGGGGCTTTTCGTCCCCGGTGCTCCTGATGCTTCCAGGGACTTTTCTGGATGCTTTCATGGAGAAGCTAAAAGGCGAGGAATTTGAACAGTTCCAAGTCGTTGCCGAAACGAAGGAGGATGCGGTTGCCCTCAATGGCGAGGTTTTCCGGGCGTTGTTCGCGGTAGAGGCTCCAGAGGGCCTGGCCGGTGGCGGGGTCCATTCTGTAAAGGTGAAAATAGACGGGGGCGTTGCCGGGCGGCGCGTTAAGGGCGTCGCCCAGGGCGGCGGCGATGCCGGCGCCGCCCTGCTGCACGCTTTCGCAGTAGAGAAATTTTCCCGAAACCAGGCAGCGGTCGCCGCGATCCTCGGCTTTCCAGAGGATTTTGCCGGAGGCGGCATCCACCTTGAGGAGGACGGGAGGGATTTTGTCGAAGGTGATGGTGTCGGAATACTGGATGTCCTCCGGCCCGGCTTTGGTGGAATTCACGTAAAGCATGCCGAAGTCGTCGAATTGGATGGCGCTGATGCCGAAGCTGGGCAGACGCCAGCGGACCTCGCCGGCCGGCAGGGAGAAGGCGGTGAGAACGCCCTGGTCAAAAAAATAGAGGGTGTTGCCCTGTTCCACCGCCGGCAGGAGGCGGCCGGCCAGATCGCCGGTGGTGAAGCGTTCGCTCACCGGGTAGCTGAGTTTGCTCTCGAAGAGCGGGTTGTTCTGTTTGTCGAAGGCAGCCAACGTCTGGCCCGCGACCAGCAGGTCCACGGTGGAGAGAGGAAAGAAGGAGGGGGCGCCGGTGACTTCGCCCTTCCATTCCACCGGCTGCGATTGGATCCACCGCCGCAACCGCACTTCATAACGGCTCTCATCCACCGGCCGCACGCCGCCGGTCTGGCTGCGCTTGAGGTCGTTGAGAATTTCCTCGCCAATGGGGCCGGGGGCGGACCCGGCGGTGGTTTGGCCGTTGAGTTGAGAGGAGCTGCGGGGTTTGATGCTCTGGACGTAGGTGACTTTGGCCTGGAGCAATTTGACGCGCAGTTCGACCAGGTTTTTTCCCGCGGAAAAAAACTCGCTGCTCATGGCGTCGAGGGGTTTGTTGAATTTTTGCTCCTCCAGAATTTGCGATGTCAGCACGGCGGCGGTGGGCAGGACATTGGGCGGAAGATCGTCGGGCAGGGTCTGTTTTTCCTTGCGCGGGACGGTGATTTCCTGGCTGGTAAACGCGCCGGTGGACAACTCGATGCGAAGGGCGATGCGCCGCGTCTCATCCGGGGCGGACACGACGAGGAGGCTGGTGTCGGCGGGGGCAAAGCTGACGAACCGGCCGGTGATCGGAACGGTTTGTTTGACAGCCCCGGTCGCCTGGTCCAGGCATTTGACCTGGTCTGCCAGGCAAATCCAGAGCCGGCCATGGTCGGCGAAAACCGGCGGGGCGGAAGCTCCGGCGGATATGGAGGGGTCCGCCGGGGACGCGCCCAGGCTGGCGGACCACAAAACTTTTTTCAGGGAAAGATCGCGCAGGCTGGCTTGCGCCAGCGTGACAATCAGAATTTTGTCCGGCCCGAGAAACCGCATCCGGGCCGGCGCGGCGTCCGCCATTTTCAGCGACGCGGCCAGATGCGGCTTGGAGCCGGCCAGGGCGTACCAGCCCCAGCCACCCGCCAGAGCAAGGGCGAGGACGGCCACGCTTGCCATGAGCCAGAGGCCTTTGCGAAAAGCCCGCTCTTCGGCATGGCGCTTCCGGGCCTTGAAGGCGGCGAGGTCCAGCGCGGGCGGGGCCGCCGGTTCCGGCTCCGGAGCGGCGGAGGACGGTTCGCCGGAAGGCGCGTGGTGGAGGCGCGCGCGCGGCGTTGACGGCAAAGGCGCGGCGGACCCTTCAGCGATGATTTGGTTGGCGGCGGCGGTGCCGTCGGCGTGGCAGGCGGGGCACTGCACCGCCCAGGGCATGAGGCCGTCGCGCGGCTCCACGTCGAAGGAGTAACGCGTCCCGCAAGCGCATTCTATTTTGATGTTCATGTTTCCAGTTCCCAATCTTAATCTTAATCCTAATCTTAATCTTGGAACAACCGCTGATCACAATTCATTCGGATTAAGATTAAGATTATGAATCTGAAACCGCCGCCAAAAAAGTGACAGATCACTCATGGCGCGGGATTGAGCAATGCGACGCCCGGCGGAATGGGCAGATCGCGGGCCGCGGCGGGGCCGGAATGGAGGACCCCGCCGTTGCCAAGAAGAAGATTGCCGCCGTCCTTGTCATGATTGTTGGCCGGTTTTTTGCCGTCGGGGGAAAAGAGGGGCTGGCCTTTGGTTTTGGGCAGGGTGTTGACCTGCCAGTCCGACAGGATGGCCTCGGCGTCCGGGCTGAGGTTGGTGGAGCGGCCCATGTAATAGGCGTAACTGATGCGGCGTTGGGCGAAGGATTCGCCTTCGGGCAGCGCCTTGTCGCCGCTGCCGGGGCAGATGAACATCTCGGTCTCGGTGGTGCTGCGGGGCAGGAGCAGGCTGAGCGGCGCCGAGGAAGCGGGGGCGTCTTTGAGGAACGGGAAGGCGCCGCCGTTGTCATTGGCGTAGATGTTCAGCGAGAGAGAAATTGTCTGGAGATTCTTGCGGCATAATTCCAGGGCCGTGCGGCGGCGGGAGCCGGACAAACGGCTGTCCAACATCACGGAGAGGATGATGAGGATGACCAGCACGCACAGAAGTTCGAGCAGGGAAAAACCGGGGGCGGCGCAGGGCGATTTTCCAAGTCGTGACGTCGAACTCATGCCTCCCAGCAAAGCACAATTTCCGCCCGAAAAACAGTTTTAATTATTGGTCGGGATTGGCGCGAAAAAGCACAAGCTCTGGGGCCGACTGCTCTCCGAGGGCACAAGGACATTTTCATCCTTGGTGCAGAATGAAATCCAAGGTGCCGGATGAGTTCACGGCGCTTCAAGCCGGTTCCAATAGGTGAGCGCCTTTGGGGAGCTTTCGGGCGGCATCTTCACGCCGATCTTTCATCAGAAGCAAAATCGCCTCTTTCAAACTCTGGACACATTCTTCGGATGTCTTCCCCTGCCCGTTGGCCTCCGGCACTTCCGGGCAGAATCCAACATACCATTCACCGTCGCGGTGTATTTCCGCCGTCAACTTCAGGTCCATGCCGAAGGAAAAATCCCGTATGCGGTGAGGATGGCTTTTTTTCATCATTCATTGCTTCCCATTTCCGGATGCGCCGGCTCGCTGCAAACGACTGTTCACTAGCTAAACTTGCCACGACCAAGACCCGGCGTCAAGGCTTGGAAACCACGCGGTGGAAACCACCCGCAACGAATCAGAATGCAGAATTTCCCCCGCGCCTCGTTCCCGTGCCGCCTGTCCCGCCATAGGCTTTGCGAAGGCCGATCATCAGGCTTGCTCAAGGCAGGGGAGCCAAGCGGACATGTCCGCCGTAGGCCCGGCGAAGGAACGCCAACGCGCGAAAACCCAGCCCCGACAAGTGCCTGGTCGCGCCGTCATTGTCCACAGGATTGCGCCCCGGCTGCCATCGCAACATTGGCGTCAATGCCGCCACCACCAAGGCAGGGCTTCGCCGCTCGTGAGCAGTTTCGTTAGCCTTCTCAGGTTGGCGGCCGACACGCGGCCATGCAAACCTCTCACGAAACCCCGCTGCCATGCCACACAAAAGCGTAACGTGGGAAGACGAGCATTGCAAAACGCAGTGCAACCTTTTACTTTGCGTGAGTATGATTACATACGCCGACAAGCCCACCGGCGCAGGCGCTTCCAGCCTGTGGAAAACCGGAGCGGTCGCGTTGGCGCTGTTGATTTCCGTTGCTCTCCTCTTCCAGCACCCCGGCAAGTCGCAATCTCAGAACGAATCGGGGATCTCGCTGGAGATTCGCTGCACAAATAGCGTCTTGAAAGTGGGTGACGAGATTCCCATCGAGTTCATCATCCGCAACCACGGGAAGGAGGACCACGAATATGATAGCGATGTGGACCGGAGCTTCCGGATTGATGAATACGAGCTTGTTGCCAAGTCGCGCTTTGGCGCTAGGGTTCCCGATCCGTTTTCGCACACATCGAATAGGTTTTCAGAAGGCTCTGGCCGCGCGGGTGTCCTGCACCCTGGCAAAGCTTTCTCCAAGATCATTCCGTTGAATCGTTGGGCTTTGATCAAGGAGCCTGGGCGATATGAAGTCGTGGGGATTGACCATGTCATCGCTTATCCCAACAAACCAGTGACACCGGTCCGCTCCGCTCCGATCAGCATCACCGTGTTACCGCGCACAAAGGCGGAGATGGAGGCTTACATCAACGGATTGACCAATCAGGTTGAGGAGCGGCTGTCGAACCGGGCGGTAACCAATAGGATGCCGCTCGTTTTTGCAGTAGAGGATTCGTTGGTCAAGATGATGTACACTTGCAGTCCTGAAATTATTCCGACGTTGCTCCATGCCATGTCTGCGCATGAACCTGGCGTCGCGTCCGATGCCGGGGGTTATTGGGCGCCTGCGGCGCTGATGTATTACATGCCGCGTACGGAAGCAACTTGGAAGACTATCTTTGAGGCGGCTGCCAAAAACAACGTCATGAATGAATTGCTCCTGGATTATGAGTTCAGTGACAAGGAGATAAAGCCTCGGATTGAGCGGGCGCTGGCAGCGAACCAACTGCTCGAATGGCGGGCTGGCGCGGGATTGGCGGCCAAGTACTACGACGATGCCTTTACGACGCGGCTCATCGCCATCGCCAGCGACACCAACGCTGAAGTCAGCGGCAGGGGCGAGGCGATCAAGGCGTTGGCGTGGAATCGCACTGACGCGGGCGCAAGGACGCTCAAAACACTGCTCAACGATCCTGATCCTAAAATTTGGTCGCCGCTGGCTTCCGCCATTGTGAACGGCTGCAACAGCCAATTCAAGACCCCGACGGGAAGGCATCTGCTACCGGAAGATTTTGATGCCAAAGACGTGAGGCCATTAATTGAACGATTGCTTGGCTCGACCAATGAAAGAGACACTTTCTACGGCGTGTGCCTTGCGGGAACGTTCCCTGATGACGGATTGAGCCCCCAGTTGGTGACGCTCGCAAGGACACCCGGCGACTCACCTGAGAGGGCCGGCGCGATTCGTGCTTTGGCGTTAAATCGCACGGAGGAAGGAGTCAAGGCTCTGAAGACGCTCCTCAATGACCCCAACCCGAAAACCTCCAAGATGGCGGCGGATGCCATACACAATGCCTATGCCACGCGCCTTAACGCGCAAGGAAGGCCGCTGCAAGGCAGGCCGTTGCGGGTGGATGATTTTGACGCCAATCTCAGGCAACCGTGAATGGGGAACTGAAACGGCCAAGGGCAAGGCCGCATCAATCGGGGTAGTTTCTGCCCAAATTGAAGTCATCCACAACTTCCAGACGCAGGACGTACAATCGCAGTTCCCGCGCTCTTTCCTGCCCTGCCGCAACATTCCAGGATTCAATGGCGTTTCGGCCACGGCTTCACCGAACGAAGCGGGCACCGCCCACACCGGCCAGCCGTTGAACGATTCATTCTGGACAAGCTCTGTCCGATTCACCTGAAGCTTTTCAATGATTTGCTGCGCCTTGTATCGGGCCATGAGCATATCAGTGTCCAGGGCCTTCATGGCAGCCGATTCGGACGGAAAAACAATGCCATCCAATGGTTCGGCTAGAATCTCCCGGCAACGCCGATAAGCCCAATGCGGCCCGAATGCTCTCCGCATCCCGTCCAAGTCCGCCACGCCGTTTCGTTTCGCGAAAGCCGCCACCTTGTGACGCCAGAGCCAGGCATTCTCGCTGTTCCAGGAGAACACGCAACTCGCCGACCGGTTCCAGGCTGAATCGGCCAGAATCAACAAACAGATATCTTAACAGGAGGGCGCAGAGGAAACAGAGGTTTTCTCTTGTCGTTCTCCGTTTCCCCAAAGAACCTGCGCAAGTCCTCCCTGTTTCCCGAATTATTACAGCACCCCGGCTTGCCACGGCGGGAGAATGAAGTAATCTTTCAGCCATGAGCATGTTCAAAGTCAATGTGATCGCCCGCAATCCCAAACGTGAGGAGTTGGCCACCAAGCCCTTGGAGGCGTTCGTGGACACCGGCTCGGAGCTGACTTGGCTTCCAGGGGAGGTTCTGAAAAGCGCTGGCATCACCCCGCGCCGGAAGCGGATTTTTGCCACGGCCACGCAGCAGAAGGTGGAACGGGAGGTTGGCTACGCCATCCTGAGCGCCGAGGGCTACGAAACCAACGATGAAGTGGTCTTCGCGGAATCAGGCGACATGACTCTGTTGGGCGTGAGAACATTGGAAGGATTTGGCGTGATGGTGGACCACATCGGCCATCGCTTTGTGGCCACGACAACCATAGTGGCTGGCGCGGGCCCGGAAGCGGCTGATTTTTCCACGGGACGCGACTTCTGCAACACTTAATCTGGAAGATTTCGGCGGCGGTCATAGACCGCCGCTACAGCAGTGACCGTGCTGCTCACTTCGCCGATTTGAAGGCGCGTCGTCAATCGTTGGCCGGGGGCGGTTTCGGCGGCGGCGCGGAGAATGCGGCCAGTGGCGGCGTCGCGGGTGATGGAGTAGCCGCGGGCCAGCACTTGCTCCGGGCCGAGGAGTTGCAGGCGCGCAGTGAGGGACGCGGTTCGCTGGCGCAAGTTTTCCAGGCGCAGGCGCGCCTGCTCTCCCAAGCGGCGTTGCCGGCCCTGGAGCCATTCCCGGCGGAGCGCCAGCATCCGGCCGGGACGGACGCGGGCGAGCCGGTCGCGCCCAGCCTGCCAGGCGTGGCGCAGTTTTTGCAGTGAGCGCCGCGCGCAGCGCGAAACCGCCATTTGCAATTCGTCCGCCTGCTGGCGGCGCGCGGCCAGTTGGCGGCGCGGATGGAGGGATTGGAAGCGGCGGGCCAATTGCTCCAAGTGGCGGCGCTCGCCCAGCAGGCGGCGTCTGACCTTTTCGCCCAGTTGCGCCGGAACTTGCGCCATCCAGCGCGCCCCGGCAAAAACGCCCTCGGTCAGAATTTCCGCCGCCGCGCTCGGCGTGGCGGCGCGCGAGTCGGCCACAAAATCGCTGATGGTAAAATCTATTTCGTGGCCGACCGCCGAAACGACCGGCAGGGCGGAATGGAAAATGGCGCGGGCCACGGCTTCCTCGTTGAAGGCCCAAAGGTCTTCCAGGCTGCCGCCGCCGCGCGTGAGGAGAATCAAGTCCAGCGGGGCGGGGGATTGTTGCGACCACTCGTTGAGCAGCCGGATGGCCGCCGCGATTTCCGCCGCCGCGCCCGCGCCCTGCACCGCGCACGGTGTCAAAATAATTTCCACCGCCGGATTGCGCCGCCGCATCACCTGCAGGACATCGCGGATGGCCGCGCCGGCGGGGGAGGTGACCAGGCCGATGCGCTGCGGGAAGCGGGGCAGCGGCCGTTTTCGTCCGGGCGCGAAAAGCCCTTCCGCGGCGAGCTTGGCCTTGAGTTTTTCAAAGGCGGCCTGGAGCTCGCCGACGCCCTGCGGTTCCACGGCCAGCACCTGCAATTGATATTGGCCGCGGGCTTCATAAACGGTGATGTGGCCCTTGAGAATCACCTTTTTTCCATCGGCCAGCGCGCCGCGATTGGCCACGGCGTCGCCGCGGAAAAGAACACAGCTCAACTGCGCGCCCGCGTCTTTGAGGGTGAAATAGATGTGGCCGGACATTTGCTGGCGGAAGTTGGTGATTTCCCCCGAAACCCAAACCTGGCCGACGTGTTTTTCCAGCGCGCGCCGGATGTCCGCCGTCAATTCGCTGACGGAGAAAACGCGCCGCGTCGCCTCGGGAGGAAAGAGTTCGCCGCCAAAATCCCACTGTGAAGTTTGCCTAGGCATTGTCTGGCAGCGGCTCGGAAATTCTGCGAATGCTCAAAGCGCGGCCTGTGACGGCATCTATTTCAATCAAGGCGCCCTGGAGGAGAATGCGGCCTTTGGCCACGTCGAATTTTTGCGGGGTGTTGGAGCGGAAACGCTCGATGATTGGCTCGATTTCGCGGCCCAGGACGCTGTCGTGAGGACCGGTGAAACCGGCGTCGCTCAGGTAAGCGGTGCCGCCGGGGAAGATTTGTTCGTCGGCGGTTTGCACATGGGTGTGGGTTCCGACCACGGCGCTGACGCGGCCGTCCAACATGCGGCCCAGGGCGATTTTTTCCGAGGTGGCCTCGGCGTGCATGTCCACGAAGATGAGCTTGGTGATCTTGCGCAGAAGCTCCGCCTCGGTCTTGCCAACGAGAAATGGATTGTCCAGCGGAGGCATGAAGGTGCGGCCTTGCAGATTGAGCACGGCGACCGGGGGAGAATTTTCGGAATGCCAAACGGTGCTGCCCCGGCCCATGACGCCGGGCGGATAATTCAGCGGGCGCAAAAAGCGCGGTTCCGTTTGCAGGAGAATGGCGGCTTCTTTTTGGTCCCAGAGATGGTCGCCGGTGGTCATAATGTCCACGCCGGCGCCGAAAATTTCGTTGGCTGTGTTGACGGTGATGCCCGCGCCGCCGGCGGCGTTTTCGCCATTGGCCACGACGATGTCCAGCCGCAGGTCCGCGCGCAATTGGGGCAGGAGTTGTTTGACAGCGCGCCGCCCCGGCTCGCCCACAATGTCGCCAATGAAAAGAAGGTTCACGGGGGAATGGTTAACCGGCAGACAGCGGCTGGCAAGCGGCAAAGGGGGAGTTTCCTGATTTTAATCGTAATCTTAATCATAATCTTAATCTTGCTCTCGATCTCCTTGGTTTTTCCGAATGAGGATTACGATTAAGATTAAGAGCAAAATTAGGACAACCACCCGGCAAACTCTCCCCTCGACACGGCGCGGGCGTTTGGGTAAATAGTCCCCCGTGGCCGAGGTTCAATCCAGTGTTTTGCTGCTGATACCCGCCTATAACGAGGAGGGGCGGATCGAACCGGTTTTGCGCAGCTACGCCGAGTTCTTCCGGCGGAATTATCAGGGCAAATTCCAACTGGTGGTGGTGCTCAACGGCTGCCGGGACGGCACCCTGGGAGTGGTGCAGCGGGTGGGCGCGGAATTTCCCGAAGTCAGCGCGCTGGAATTTCCCGCCCCGATTGGCAAGGGCGGGGCGCTGATCGAGGGTTTGCGCCTGGCACCCCGGGCCGATTTGATCGGGTACGTGGATGCCGACGGGGCCACGGCGCCGCCCGCGTTTCTGGACCTGATCCGGCACACGGGGGAGGCGGATTGCGTGATTGGCTCGCGCTGGCTGCCCGGGGCGGTGCTGCACCAGATGCAAACGGGGCGGCGTCAGTTTGCCAGCCGCGTTTTCCACCGCATTGTGCAGTTCTTTTTCGGGATGAACATCCGGGACACGCAATGCGGCGCCAAATTGATGCGGCGGGCGGCGGTGGAAAAAATCCACCCCTCCCTCTGCATTGCCGACATGGCGTTTGACATCAATCTTCTTTACTTGCTCAAGCGCGAGGGCTTCCGCGTTTTGGAAGTGCCGACGGAGTGGACGGACAAGACCGGTTCCAAAGTGGCGCTGGGCCGGACTTCGCTGACGATGCTTCTGTCGGTGATTCGTTTGAAAATGATTTATTCGCGGCTCAACCCGCTGCGCAAACTATTCACCCCGGTGGAAAACTGGCTGTATCGCAAACTCAACGCGCCGCCGCCGAATCCCGATCCGAAGCATCGTTAGCCGGTTTGTGCCAGGTGAACCACGCCGCCACGCCAAAGAGCAAGAGGCAGAAAAAACCCATGGTTTGGATGATGACCTTGAAGGCGCTGAAGTCGTCCGGCAGCGTCAGCAGGACCGGCGCCAACGCCATCAGGGTCAGCACGTATAAAATTGGGACCAAAAAGAGCCATGGCGCGGCGGCGAATCGTCCGCGGGCCAGCAAGTTCTGGATGAGCACATTGGCCAGGGCCAGGGGGACCAGCGCCCAAACGAACCACGGCACCAAGACGGCCGCCTGCATCTTGGCTGGAAAGAGAATGGCTATCGGCAGTTTCGGAAACAGGGTGCATCCAATGGCTGCCAGAAAGGCAAAGCAGCCCGTTACCGCCAGCGTCAGTCCCAATGCGTTGCTCTTCTTGGAAAGGGCCAGATTTCTGACAATCGTCGGGAACATCACGGCGCTGATCGGGCCGACGAATTGGGTCATGGCGAAACCAATGAACATCGCGCAATTGTAGAAGGCCACATTGGTCGAATTGATGAACAGGCTGGTGGTAAACAAAACATCCACCTGGATGGACATGAAGACATAAGCGCCCATGCCCAGGGTCAGCGGCACGCCCAGGATGCGCCAGTGTTTCCACGAAAAGGCGGCCGGGGTTTTGACGCTCCAGACATCCCGGGTCTGCCAGACAGCGATGGCGAGGATGAGGTATTGCCCTATGAATACCGCCCACACCCCTCCCGCCGCCCCGCCCTGCAGCCACTTGACGAGCAAAATAAAAGTTCCGAGGCGGACGGCGCCTTCGATGACCGGCAGCCAGCCCAGGAGGGCAAAGCGGTGCAAGCCCTGGAGCAAGCCTTTGTAAATCGGGCAGCAGATGACCGGCAGCACGGCCAACATGGTGACGCGCAACGCCGCCGGATTATTGAGTCCCAGCGCCGAGGAAACCAGTCCCGCAAAAATGCAAACGAGAGCTGCGACGGCCAGCGAAAAAATCACAGTGGTGTTGCGCAGGACGCGGACGCACGCGTTCAATTCCCCCCTGGTTTCATCGGTCAGGGCCGCCGCAGCCTGCTGGGCAAAAATGGCCTGCAAGGCCGCCGAAGGCACCGAGCCAAAGACCATCAGCCACCGCAGCAGCGCAATAAAGGTTTTGCAATCGGATTCTTCCATCACATTGCCATGCATCGCCTCGATTTGAACTCCGGCCATGAAAATGCTCCCGATGCAAGTCGCGATGACCATCCAGCTACCCTGGCGGAAAAAGGAGGATTTGGAGCTCATCGGTTTTATGGCAACGACCGCAAAAACTTCAGCAGCAGCGCCGTCGCCCCCTCCAGTGACTTTCGCGCAATCCACTCCTGCGCCGTGTGGGCCTGCGCGATGTCCCCCGGCCCGAAGACCACGCTGGCAATGCCCGCCTGCGCCAGCACCGAGGCATCGCAAAAATAATCCACCCCCGCCGCCTTTTTCTGGCCCGCCACGCGAAAAAATTGCCGCACCAGCGGCAATCGGGCGTCCGTTTCCATCGGCAGGCAGGGAGCCTGCTTCTGGCTGGCGATTGTGACGCGCAGTTTGCGGCGGCGAAACATCGCCATCATTTCCGCGCGGACGGATTTTTCCGTTTCCCCCGGCAAGGTGCGGCGGTCCACGCTGATCCGGCACGCCGCCGGCACAATGTTGGGCTGCGTCCCGCCGGCGATGACGCCGACGTTGATGGTGGCATGACCCAGCAACGGATGGCGCCGGCGGCGCAGGCGGCGCGCGTAATCGGTCTCCAGCAGGCAAACCACTTGGGCCATTTCATGGACGGCGTTGCGGCCCAGCTCGGGCCGGGCGCCGTGGGCCGATTTGCCGCGGGTGGCCAGACCCAGCCAGAGACTGCCTTTGTGGGCGGTGACAATGCGCAGGCCGGTCGGCTCGCCCACGATGGCCAAATCCGCTTGGAACCCGCTGGCCGCCAGGGCGCGCGAGCCGCTTTGGACGTGTTCTTCGTCCACCAGGCCGGCGAAAACAATTTCCGTTTCCGCCGGGCGCGGCCCCTGTTTGGCCAGTTGGCACAAGGCTGTAAGCATGGCGGCGACCGAGCCTTTGGTGTCGCACGCGCCCCGGCCGCAAATTCGCGCGCCTTCCAGCCGCGGCGCATACTGTCCATCGGCCGTTGCCGGCACGGTGTCCAGGTGCGGGGCGAGAAGGAGGCGAAGGCGGGACTGGCCGGAGGGCCGCAGGGTGGAGAGCAAATTGGAGCGGCCGGGTTGGACATTCTGAAAAGCCACATCCAGTCCGGCTTGGGCGGCGGTGGCGGCGAGAAACTCAGCCACCCGGCCTTCGCCGGTGCGCGGATCCCCGGCGGGCAAAAACGCCGGGTTCACGCTGGGCAGCGCGATCAACTCGCACAACAATTTTTCCGGATCGGTCATTCCACCAAGGACCTCCAGTGAGCCGGCGCCTCTCCATTCTCCATAGGCGGCCATCCGTTTAGGATTGGGGAGCGCGACCGTCCCGGTCGCCGCGGTCGGCGTCCCGCCGACTGCATTCCGAGGGGAATGCTTTCGGCCGGAGGCCGAAAGCGGCGGGCGAGACGCCCGCGCTCCCCAGAGAATCACACCGTCCCAATTGGATTCGTGTCACGGGAGAATTATTTACGGACAAGCTCTTAGAATCAAATTGTTACACACCCGCCGCCGGATTGGCTACGCCCGCGGGGGGAGTTGGCGGGGGAGCCGGTGCTTTTCCAGCACGGCAAAGCGGGGCAGGCCGCCCTCGGTCGGCACCTGGACTTCGCCTTCGATGAGGGGCCGGGCGTATTCCACAAATTTTTCCGCGGGCAAGAAACCGTCGGCGCTGATCCAATCGCGCGGGATGACATGTTCGACGTTGGCAATGTCTTCCAGCGGTTGCAGGCCGGTGGTCCAGCGATAAGGGCTGGACTGGGTGCGGACGATTTTCACCATCATTCCGCTCCGGCCCTCCACGGCGGCGCGGACGGCGGCCCCGCCGCAAGCCACGGCCTCGGCGACATCGGTGGCGCTGGCATAATGGGCGGCGCAACGCTGGGCGTAACCGAGTTTGATGGAGCGGGTCTTGGTGTGGAGCTTTTGTTGGATCACTTCCGCCAGGCGCTCGCCCGCGCCGGAAAGGACCGGGTGGCCGAACGCATCCAAGCGCGAGGCGTCGGCGCTGAACTCCGTGCCGTCGGGGTTTTTCAATCCTTCGCCCACCACGACCACACAGTAGCGCAACGCGTCCACCGTGGCTTTGACCTTGTCCAGAAAGGCCTGTTCGTTGAAGGGAATCTCCGGCAACAGAATAATGTGCGGCGCGTCGGCCGGCTGGCGGCGGGCCAGGATGCAACTGGCGGCGATCCAACCCGCGCTGCGGCCCATGACTTCGATGACGCCGCAAGCGCCGTCGTCGGTGGCCATGCTGCCGATGTCCACGGCCACCTCCATGACCGTGCAGGCGTTGTATTTGGCGACGGAGCCAAAACCGGGGCAATGGTCGGTGTGGGGCAAATCATTATCAATGGTCTTGGGCACGCCGATGATGCGCATGTCGTGGCCGCGCTTGAGGGCTTCGAGATGGATCTTGTGGGCGGTGTCCTGCGAGTCGTTGCCGCCGGCGTAAAAAAAGTGGCGGATGTTATGGGCGATGAAGACCTGGAACAGGCGGTCCATTTCCAGGGCGGCCTTGGCCGGTTTCTTTTTGAAGTCAATTTTATAGCGGCAGGTGCCCAGGGCGGCGCCGGGAGTGTGTTTGAGCGCCTCGATGGTGGCGGGGTTTTCGCGATGGAGATCGGTGATTTCCTCCTTGAGAATGCCTAGGATGCCGTTGAGGCCCCCGTAAATTCCGCGGATGCAGCCCTGTTTGCGGGCTTCCTGAATGACGCCGGCGACGCTGGCGTTGATGACGGCGGTGGGGCCGCCGGATTGTCCGACCAAGAGATTTCCGATAAGTTCAGCCATAATTTTTTTGCCAAAAAGGCGCGCCTACCTATTAGAGAATGCCGGCCAGGGTGTAAAGGGCAAAGAGAAAGGAATTCTCAGGGCCAATTCATGAAGGTCCTGGGATCTCATATTCCCTCAAATCGGGTCTGCTTTTGGACCGCGAAATACGAAAAAACAAATGGAATAGTGGAGTCATAACCTGACCGAGTGCTGGGCATTGTGATTCAAAGAATATCTTGATCAGGCTTGATTAGCCTTGATTGGGCTTGACCTGGAAAACTCAATGTGGCGTGCAAATGCTTCATCTACAGGCACTTCGATTGATTTGCCGCGAAAAGGCTCAAAATTCCCAAAAGAGAAAATTTTCACCGCGAAAGACGCGAACAAAAGCAACTCTGTTTTCGCGTATTTCGCGTATTTCGCGGTGATCCACCCCGGATTCTTGCGCCTTCTTGCCCCGAGAGCTTTCGGGATTGCGCTTTTTGGCGGCTAAAGTTCATGGCCGATTGTCTGATGTTTCTTTCATGAGTGTTGCTTCCATTTTTGGGGCTTAATCACTTGGATTGACTTGGATCCCGCGAGGGGTGGTTCGGGAAAGCCCGGCCTTCGTCCCGTCCCCGCCCAGCCCTGCATGCCATGTCGTCACGCGCAAAAGATTAGCATATAAGCGCAAATTGTCAAGAGAAAAACGCGGATTTTCGCGGATTTTTGCAAAGCCATCCATATTAGCCACCTTTACAGCTTGAGAAACCATAGTGAACCGGAAAAACGCCCGGACCGGCCCGCCGCAACCGAAGAGGGGAACCATCCCCATTCCCAATCGGGAGATTTCACGGATAAAAGAACTTCCATCGCCAAGACGCCAAGACGCCAAACAACAACAAATTGAAAAATTGCAATTGTAAATCTTCAATTTGCCACCGCCCTTGCGCGCCTTCGCGCCTGCGCCTCTGGCGGCGGCCCATGACCGCCGCTGGACGCCGCCAATGTCGCCGCAATAGGCTGCCGTTTCGGCGGACCCGCAACGGGTGCCCGCCATGCGTTTGGCTGCCTGCTTGAAGGCCAGCCTCAAATTGGGTCACCCATTGTTCAAACCCTGCGATGCCACCCAGGGCAAAATCTTGCGCAGAAACGGACTTGTGCCGCGGTTTTCCAGGCCGCCTTTGCCGTCACTCAGCGCCATCGGTCATGGGACGCGATCATGGGGAACCCGCTTTCCGATAATACGCGCCCGCCCTGCTGCCCCCTCCAACTTTAGTTACAATAGTACGCCGGCCCCCTTGAAGTGCTTTTGATTGACAGGACAAACTATAGTTGACCCATTTTATGGTCCGGCCCGCGCGGCCCAGGAGCCACCGATCTAATAATTCATGGCCATTAAGAAAGAAGCGACACCGCCTCATCCGTTTGACCTCGTAATTTTTGGCTCGCGCAATGCTCTCCAACATAAGGGATGGTTCGTGCTCGGCCTTCAACCTCACCAAGCCAGGAGTTCGGCTGCAGGCTGGACTTTATTTGACTCTGGCCAGACAGCGGTTTCAATCGGCGCGAATTCAGAAATGAGGCGGTCAACAACTGCAACGGAATTGGATTTTTCAACAAGAACAAGCCTCAAAAATCAAAGTCCAGACAATTTAATTGGACACGAGCGCGCGAGGGCGCGTATGCTCCTGCGGAAGGGTTCGCGTGCGCTTGAAACAATTCATCATCATCGGCGGTGGCATTGTCGGCCTGGCCTCGGCGCTGAAGCTGGCCGAGCGTTTTCCCGGTTCCCGAATTGTGGTTCTGGAAAAGGAGGGCGGCGTCGGGCGGCACCAATCGGGCAATAACAGCGGCGTGCTGCACGCCGGCCTGTATTACAAACCCGGCTCGCTCAAGGCGCGCCTGGCGGTGGCCGGGATTCAGGAAATGACGGCTTTTTGCCGGGACAACGGTATTGCTCACGAGATTTGCGGCAAACTGGTGGTAGCGGTGGATGAAAGCGAGTTGGGGCGGCTGCGCGATCTCTACCAGCGCGGCCAACAGAACGGGTTGCGGGGCTTGCGGATGCTGGATCACGGGCAAATGCGAGAGATCGAACCGCACGTCGGCGGCATTGCCGCGCTCCATGTGCCGCAGGAAGGGATTGTTGACTATCCCGCGGTTTGCCGGGTCATGGCGCGCAAGATCGAAGAAGGCGGAGGCCGGGTGGTCACGCGTGCCAGAGTCATCGGAATGCGGGAGCGGTCCGGCGGCTGGACCTTGCGGTCCACGGCGGGGGATTGGGAGGCGGATTATGTGGTGGCTTGCGGCGGTTTGCAGAGTGATCGCCTGGCAGCCCTGACGGGGGAAAAACGGGAGGCGCGCATCATTCCCTTCCGGGGCGAGTATTTCAAAATCAAGCCGGAGCGGCAATTCCTGGCTCGCAACCTCATTTATCCCGTGCCCGATTCGCAATTTCCTTTTTTGGGAGTGCATTTTACGCGTCTGATCCAAGGCGGGATGGAAGCCGGACCCAACGCGGTGCTGGCCTTTGCGCGCGAAGGTTATCACAAGACTGATCTCAACCCGCTGGACCTTTATGACGCCCTGAGTTTTCCGGGATTGTGGAAATTTCTGAACAAACATCGGCGCATGTGCTGGGAGGAAATGAAGCGGTCGTTCAGCCCGCAGTTGTTTTGCCAGGCATTGCAGCGGTTGGTGCCGGAGATCCGCCTGGAAGACTTGGACCCCGGCGGCGCGGGGGTGCGCGCGCAGGCCATGTCGCCGGAGGGGGAATTGATCCACGATTTCAGCTTGGCGCGCCGTCCGCGCATCCTGCATGTGCTCAACGCGCCGAGTCCGGCGGCCACCGCGTCCCTGGCCATTGGTGGAGAAATCGCCGAATATGTGGCCGATGGGATTGCTTCCGGGCTCGGGAATTGAACTGAATCCATCGGAAGAATGGACTTCAGCTTTTGATTGAGAGCCCAGGCAAGAAAACGGTCAAGACCCAAACCAGAGAAAGTGAAAATACTCTCAAGACGGTGGAACCAGGCATATCGACTCTGTGTAATTCTGTAATGATTTCCGACGGTTGCCGATTCTGTGTGTAAGTAGTTGCGATTCAGGATATTGCGTATAAAAAAGCGAAATTCATGTCGGAAATGGTTACATATCGGGGGGAAAATTCATATTCGGGGGTGAGGTGGTGGCAAAATAGAAATATACGCAAGTGCCATAATTAGAATGCTTTGTGTAATATGTTCTTCATGGATTGCAACCACCATTTTTATGGCACATGCCCTGCTATAGACAGTGAAGACATTAATTGCGGAAGTTGAGCGAGCGAAAAAAGCAGACAGCGGTGAGATCGCAAATCGTGAAAACAACGTCGGTGAAATGAATAAAAGTATGAAAATGAACAGAACATTGGCTCTATTGGTTGTGGTTTCGGCCGCCTATGCCACTTCCACTGGTTTGATCCAAGGCCAGACAGTCGATCCGGCCTTTCAGGAGCCGGCGGGTCTGCCTTCCTTCACTTACCCGCTCAATCTGGGGATGGTTTTTACTCCAAACGTCAGTATCTCAGTGGATGCCTTGGGGTTCTACGATACCCTTGGAGTAACAGCTGCTGAAACGGTGGCAATCTATGATTCCACAGGTAATTTAATAACGTCGACAAGTGTTGGGTTGACGGACCTGCAGTATTCCTACTTCTGGCAGTCCATCACACCTGTGGATTTACAGGCCGG
>JBEKIA010000058.1:0-17874 GCA_050011995.1 Verrucomicrobiota bacterium | reverse complement strand
CCTTGAAGGCCGCACTGTGTCGTTTCCGTTTTGCTTTCATAAGTCTGCGCTTTCTTATCTACAGCAAACCGGCAAAAATCGAAACTTACCCGTGGTCTAATTTTAGGGGTCCACCTCTGTCACCCATTAGGGCAGGTGTCCTCCGAATCATTTATTTTCGCATTTCAGACGCAAGTTTACGCGATTCCGAGGACTGACCCCTACGCCTTTCACAATCAAGCCAAATCAACCCTAATCAAGATATTCTTTTGAACTGCAATGCCCGCCATTCCGTCAGGCGGTTACTCCACCGCTCCAGACTGGCTCTGGTATTGCGCGGTCCAATCCCAGCCCCAATTCGAGCAAATATGAGTGGCCTTCATGAATTGGCCATAAGCCCGCCACCCGCAGGCGGTGCTTGTCAGCGGAAGGAACATGGCTTAATGTTCCAAAGTGCCGACGATTTTGCGAGAGAAAGGGTATCGCATTGGATTTTACAGTTCGGAACCTGATGAACCGGCCCATGTTCATGTTCACAAAAGCGGCGGCGAGGCAAAGTTCTGGATCGGGCCGGTGCAGTTGAGTTGGAACAAGGGATTTCGCGAAGCGGAACTTCGGGAAATCGCGCGGATTTTACAACGGCATGAAACCAGATTATTGAAGGCTTGGGATGAAACTGAATAACACTCCGCCGCCAGATGTCACGGCGGTGCGCATCACCACCCAACGGCTGACCTTCGAGTTGGAGGATGGACGGTCTGTCAGCGTGCCACTGGCGTTTTATCCGACGCTCCTGCTGGCGACACCCCAGGAACGCGCCGCCTATGAGATTTGCCACTCCTCGGTTCATTGGCCGAAGCTGGACTGCGACATCAGTTCCGCCTGCCTGTTACGCGGGGCGCACGAAGCCCGGAGATACGCCGCAAGAGCGTCGAAACGCAAAACGGAGCTGGCGGCGGCTTGAGGTGATCCCGGCTTCACGGCAATTGACTTCGCCAGTTCGTGCTCACGGACCTTACATTCATTCGTCTGGCTCTGCGCCTGGCGCGACGGGCTTATGGCCACACTTCGCCCAATCCCCTGGTCGGCGCCGTTCTGGCCAGGCGCGGCCAAATCATCGGCCAGGGATGGCACCGGCGCGCCGGACAGCCGCACGCGGAAATCGAAGCCATCCGCGACGCCCAAAAACGCGGACACAACCCCAAAGGCGCCACGCTCTACGTCACGCTCGAGCCGTGTTGCACCCAGGGCCGCACCCCGCCCTGCGCGCAAGCCATCCTCGCCGCCGGCATCCGGCGGGTGGTGGCCGGCGCGACCGATCCCAATCCCCAACACGCCGGACGGGGCTTCCGCATTCTCCGGCGCGCCGGCCTCTCTGTCACGCGCGGCGTCCTGGCCGCCGAATGCGGGCAGCTCAACGAAGCCTTCAATCATTGGATCGCGCGCCACACCCCTTTTGTCACAGTCAAGGCCGCCATGTCCCTGGACGGAAAAATCGCCACCGTCACCGGGCAATCCAAATGGATCACGGGCGAACCCGCCCGCGCCTTTGCCATGAGGCTGCGGGCCGGCGCGGACGCGGTTCTGGTCGGAGTCAATACCATAATTAAGGACAATCCCCGCCTGACCCTGCGCCTGCCCGGTTTTGCCGGCAAGGCCCTGCGCCGCATTGTGCTCGATCCGCGCGGGCGGACTCCCCTGGCCGCCCGGATCTTGCGCGGTCCCTCCGCGCGTATGACCACCCTCGTCGTGACAAAATCCGCCCCGTCCAAACGGCTGGCGGCATTGCGCCGGCGCGCCCGTGTGCTGGTGGCGCCCGCCCGGCGCGGGCGCATCCGCCTGCCCTGGCTGCTCCAAACCCTGGGCCGGGAAAACGTCACCAGCCTCCTGGTGGAAGGCGGCGGCGAAACCAACGCCCTGTGGATGCCGCTGTGCCAGCGGGTCGTGTTCTTCTACGCTCCGCTCATCCTGGGCGGCCGCCAGGCGCCCACCGCCGTGGCGGGCGACGGCGCGCCGGGGCGCGCCGGCAAATTCCGCCTGCGCGATGTCCAATGGCGGCGGCTCGGCGGCGATTTGTTGTTGATCGCCCGCGTTCAAGGGCCAAAATAACCCGCGGAGAAAACTCATGTTCACTGGAATTGTCGAAGAAAGCGGACGCGTCCAATCCATCGCGCCGGGCGGGAACTCGATCCGCCTGCGGGTGCGCGCGCGCTTGTGCGGGCGCGGTTTGAAGCCCGGCGGGAGCCTGGCCGTCAATGGTTGTTGTCTGACGGTCGTCAAAATGAGCCGGCGCGGGCGGGACCGGCTGCTGGAGTTTGACCTGCTGGCGGAGACTTGGCAGCGCACCAACTTCCACAGCCTTCAGCCTGGAGCCGCCGTCAATTTGGAGCGGTCGGTGCGCGCCGGCGGCCGGATGGACGGCCATTTCGTCACCGGCCACATTGACGGTTTGGGAAAAATCATCCGTTGGGAACGGTCCGGCCGCGACCACGTTCTGGACATCAGCGCGCCCCCGGCCATCATGCGCTATATCATTGTCAAAGGCTCCGTGGCCGTGGACGGCATCAGCCTGACGGTGGCGGCGGTGAGGGTGAAGAGTTTTCGGATCTGGATTATTCCCCACACCCTGGCCGTGACGGCGTTGCGCGAGCGCCGGATCGGCGACGAGGTGAATTTGGAGGCCGACCTGCTGGGCAAATATGTGGAACGCTTTGTGAGGGCGGGTGGCTGACCTCTAATCCTTTTCCCCATGCGGAACGATTTTGACGACGCGGCTGGCGGAGATGGAGTTCGTCTTTCCGTCGTGGGAGATATAGATCCAGGAAGCGCCCTGCTTGTCGAGGATTGGTTTCCGGACGTTGGTGACTGCCCCTCCATTGGTCAGCGTCATGTCATAACGGACGCAACCGCAAAGCGCGGCGGCGGTCAGCAGCGAGGCGAAAATGGCGCGCGGGATGAGGGCGCGCCGGACGGGCCTGTGGCCTGAAATGCTTTTAATGATGCTCATAACTTCCTTCTTGCGCCAAGACTTATACCCCCGCCGCCCCGCGCTGGCAAGCCCTCTTGGGGCATCACGATGCGGTTGTTTTCACTTCATTTCAGGTCTTGGCACACAGGCCGGCTTGGGGTATATTCGGCGAGTCGCAACATTGTTTAATCTGATGAAAACCGCAATCATTCTGAAAAGAAATCCAGCCCTTATCGTTCCGCGGCTCTGGCCGGCGCTGGCGGTGGCCTCCGCCCTGGCGCAAGACCCCGCGCCGCCCGCAGGTGCCGGCGCCGCCGCGCTGCCTCCCCTGCCGGCTCCCCTGGGCGTGCCCAGGCCGGGGCCGACGAACGGCGCTCCCTACGCCCCGCAGCCCATCTTGCCGGGTGGCGTCGTGGTCACGCTGTATCCGCCCGACTCGCCTTACCTCAACACCAACCGCATCCGCGAGGCCGAGCAATACAGCATGACCGGGGGCGCGCCGGGGCGCATTGCCAGCATTGTCAACATCCACAACCCCTCCATCGAGGTCCACACCGTGGAGCGGGCGCTCAACACCGGGGCGGCCGTCATCCTGGCGGCGGGGGGAGGACACAACACGCTCAATGTGGGGTCGGAGGCGTCCGATTTTGTCCCCTTTTTCTACAACTATGGAGTCAATACTGTTATTCTCCGAAACCGCCTCCGCCGCGACGGTTACAACCCCAAAACGGACGAGGTCTATGACGCCCTCCAGGCCATTAAATTGGTCCGCGCCCATGCCAAAGACTGGCAGATTGATCCGAACAAGATCGGGATCATGGGTTTTTCGGCGGGGGCCGAGTTGTCCGCCCCGGCGGCCATCCAGTTCAACGAGTTCGACCAGAAGAACGACATTCCGGGCAATCCGCTGGCGGGCGTTTCTTCGCGGCCGGATTTTGTCGGGATTATTTATCCCGGCCCGTCGCCTTTTACCCGGGGCGCCGCTCCGCCCATTCCGCGAAATGTTCCGCCGGCTTTCATCGCCTGCGCGGGGTCGGGCGACCAGCAGCACGCCGTCTGGGCCGACGAATACTTTGCCGCCATGCTGGCGGCGAGCGCGCCCAACATCGAAATGCACATTTACGGCAACGGCCACCACCCCGGCAGCGGTTCCACCGGCGGCTTGACGGACCGGCTCAACACGCCCTACGGCACCTGGCAATTCCGTTTTATTGACTGGTTCCGCGATCTTGGATTTTTGCAAAAACCGGGAGTGGAAACCCAGGCGGCCAAAGACGTGGCCGCTTTCGCCAGCCGGCCGCCGCGCGGGGCCGGGGGCCGCGGACGGCGCGGCAATCCCGGCCCGACGGACGCTCCCGCCGGGGCCGGTCGTGTGGAGCGGGGCGGAGGCGCTCCCGGCAGCCCGTAGGTTTATGAAGTTCCGGGCAGACGCAACCCGGCGAGTTACGATCTCTACTCCAAGGGAAGAGACGGACTGGGAGGCACGAATATTATCGGCAACTGGATCGCCGATTGACCGCAAAAAATCGAAGGGCTTGACATCCGCATCCCCCGTCCGGCAGCATGGGCCGAATGAGTGAGAACGGAAACCAATTCCTCCTCACCCGCGCGGCGTCCTTCCAGGAGCGGCGCGGCAAAAAGGAAATTCCGGCCAGCCGGTTCCTGGGGCGCAAAGGGCGTTCTCCCCAAAGAAAGAACTCCCTGTGAGAAACACGATGATTCGCATTTCCCTCCTGCTCTCTTTCAACCTGCTGGTCCAGCCCCTGGCGATCGGGGCGGCGGCGGAGGACGGCGCGGCATTCACGGTGGACACACCGAACCTGCGGCTCTCTTTCGATGCGACGAATTGCCGCTGGTCGGCGCAGGTCAAAGGGACGCCCATGCAACTGAACGAGGTTCACTTCCTGCCCGGTGACGACGCCTCAGGCTGGACGGTGGCCAGTTCCGTCAACAACAACGACTCCAACAACCTCGGATCGTTCGTCACCGTCACCCTGCGCGGGACCAAGCCCGGGCAACTCGATTTCGACTGCCAGATCTCCGCCAGCAAAACCGGCAACGACATCCTGGTCAGCCTGGGCCGCTCGAACAGCACCGGCCGGGCCGTGGACCTGGACGACATGGACTGCTTCGTTTCGAGCGATGCGCGGCTCGGCGGCTCCACGGAAAGATGGACCAGTTTGGGAACGATGTCCCAGAATCGCGAGTATTACGACCTGGCCCCGGTCATCAGTTTCATCACGCCCAAAATGTACGAGGTCAATCATGTCCTCAAAGACATGGACACGGGCAACAGCCTGTTGTTGGGGCATGTCACGGCCTTCAAGGGGGCATCGAGGTTTGAAGTGACGGCGGGCTGGCAGGGAAAAACTTCCGACCGGATGAAAATCCGGGGTTATAGCAGCTACAAAGTGACCATGCCGCCGGGAAAGAGTTTCGCCGGAGAGAAGCTGCTCCTCTGCTTTAATACGGATGCGTTGCGCGCAATGGAGCACCAAGGGGATCTAATCGCTCTGGCGCACGACATACGACTCAAACAGCGGCGGCCGATGGATCTCAACGACCCGGAACTGGTCGCCAACAACTTCAGCCGTTTCCACGGCTATCTGTCCGGCGGCAGCGAGGCCAATGCGGACAGGTTCTTCAAGGAACATGGACTCAACGATTTCTACTGGGGGCTTGGCGGACCCGGCAGACAGGGGAGTTTCGGATTGTACGGTCTGGGGGGAGACCGCCAAACCCCGGCCCCGCGCGGCGGCAGGGGCCAGCCGGCAGCGGGCGCTCAACCCGCAGGCGGGAGTCCCGGCCGGGGCGGTTACCCGGACGAATGCTATCTCCCGATCCATGCCCGATACTACGGAATGACCATGGCAACCAGGGTCATAGATTTCTCCAATCCTCTGACCATCCGGCTGGAGCGCGAGCGCGCGTTTGCATGGGTTGTCGGCCATGAGAAAGAGACGGGGCGGGCGGAGATGGACTTCGCCGATTGGTGGGACAAGTGGCCGGGGCAGTACGACCCTTTCATGAGCGCATTGGAAACCTATCGGGCGGCGGGAACCCCGTGGCGCGAGGTGATAGACCAAAAGGCTCCGCGCCGGGTGATCCGCTCGAACATGAACGCGGTGGATCACACCTACGGTATTGTTGACATCTGCCGGGTGTCGAATGACGCCGACCACGGTTATGAAGAAGGCGACGGCTGGCGTCTATGGCTCACCGAATCGCTGCAAGGCTGTTCCATCCGGTTCTTTTACAATGGCCGTGTCTTTTGGAATGACGGCGACGGTTTCCATGTGTTCAAGTCCCAACCCACCGACGAATCGGCCGGGCGTTTCAACTATGGCCAGGCCAAGGTCAGCGCCAACTTCCACGCCTTCGCCGGCAGCACGCTCTTCCTGGAGGAAGCCTTCAACGAAACCTACCCCGATGACCGGATAGAACTGTTGAAACGGATCAGTCCGCCGACGCCGGATGTTTCCTATCCCGTGGACCTGTTTGTTCGCAAGCCGGCCCAAATCTGGAACATGCCGGTGGAGCGGCCCTTTGGAAAATGGAATGTCCTTGCCGTTTTCAATTACACCGGCAAAACGCCCCGGGAAGGCTTCACTTACACCACCCCCGCGACGCGGGAGCAGGCGAAAAACTTCACCGCCGATCTGGACGCGGCGAAGGACCTCCGCCTGGACCCGGCCAAGGAGTACATCGTCTATGAATTCTGGAGCAAGAAACTCATCGGGACCTTCCAGGGAACCTTCGTGCCGCGTCCGGTCAGCCCGTACGATTGCGACATCTACAGCATCGTGGAGAAGCAGAACCGGCCGGTGCTGATTTCGACCAGCCGGCACATCCGGCAGATGGCCTTCGACATCAAGGACATGGCTTACGACGGCCCGCAGCGGATGCTCCGGGGGACATCCCGCGCGGTGGCCAACGATCCTTACCAGTTGCGGATTTATGTCCCTGAAGGATTCAGCGCCCGGCGCGTGGAGTTGAGCGGCGGCATAGCGGCCACGATAAAGACCGAAGGCAATCTGCTCCTGGTGGACTTCAAGGCCCCCACCGGCAAGGATGTGGATTGGAAGATATTCTTCTGAACGTGATAACGGATTTCTCCGGCGTCGTTGACAGCCAGGCCTTGACACCTTATCCTGATCGCGTGAACTCAACAATTGCCGCGCCAGTTGACTGGATAGAGGCGGTTGGAAAGCTGCGTTTTCCAACGAAGGCGGACCGTCGTCTTCAAGAACTCATGGACAGCAACAACGAAGGGCTTTTGCGGGAATCCGAAAGGGAAGAGCTGGAGGCCTTGGTGGAATTGAGCGAGCAACTCTCCCTCGTTCGCGGCGAGGCCTTGCACATTCTGGGCGCATATCCTCAAGTTCATTGAGAGGTTTTATGAGACAATGCCACAATAGACCCAAGCAGGCGGACGAAATCGAGATCGCCCCAGGGTACTCAATTAAGAAATATGTTGATCTCAAGAAACACTACAAACGTGAGAGTATTGCCGCATTAATCAGAACGCGATTGATTCTCGCTTTTTTCGGCCCCTCGGATATTCCTTAAATAGGGGAGCATGGATGGCCTCTAATCGCTGCCATGTCGAGGCTTCCGGTTGGTTGATGGTTACCGTAGCGTGTCTCTCGATTGAATCCCTATCAGCCTTTATGAAAGGCGTATCAAAGCTTCAAAATGGAGGTGAAGAATTCACGGCTTTTTTTAAGAAGCATGCGGCATTTGGCGATCTGCTGAAGGCGTTCCCCGCGTTCGAACGCAAAGGCAAAAACGGGAAGCCGAAGATGGATAATAAGTTTTACTCCGACATCAGATGTGGGCTGTTGCATCAGGGGGGAGAGCTACGGTGGCTGGCGACTGCTTCTTGGAGATAGAGCTGGTCCGATGCTTAATAGTTCAGACGAAATGAAATGCATTTACGCCAGACCAATTTTGGCAGGAGTCGGAAATGCGATTCGGCATTATTGTGAGCGTCTTGCGGCGGACACGCAATTTACAACGAAACGCAAGACTGAATGAGGCAAGGCCCTGCGGAAATTGGACGCAATTGCCGTTGGATGCGGGGTATTGTATAATGATCTCGGGAACCCAGTATGGCTCAAAGGAAACAGTCCTGTAATTAGGCATCATTAAGTGGTTGCGACTGGTCATCAAATATTCAAATGACCTTGCCCACAAGGAAGGACGCTGCGACGGCAATTGATCAGGAAATTGTAGAAGCCATTGCTGGAACTTCGTCCTTCGATGGGCCTATGGAAAAGGATGCGAAAATCTGCCATCCAAATCCGCGCCGAACGAACGCACACTTGCGCCTCTGGCGCACTTACGGCAGGGGAGCTTCGGGAAATTCCTTTGCGAGAATGGCCTGTACAGACTCTTTCAACTTGCCCGCCTCAACATCGAGCACGCCCCAGATTACGTCGTAATCCACGCTCTCATAGCCGTGGGCGATGTGATCCCGCGTGCCGGCAATCTTTTTCCAGGGCAGTTGCGGATGCCGGTTGCGTAATTCATCCGGCAGCCGTTTCACGGCCTCGCCAAGAACCTCCACCAATCGCTCGCCCAACATCTGCTTGCGCCAGTCGCCTCGAAATTCCTCCCACGTCGTGGAGTTGCTCAACTCGAGAGCTTTGTCACAGACCTCGAGAATCTGCCGCAACGTCAAATCTGCGTCAGGCGCGCTCATAAACCGGAAACAACTCGTCCTTCACCCGGCCAAAAATGAGCGGGTGCAACCGCGAACAAAAATCCACCTTTTGTCCGATGATGGCTGCCAATTCCTCGCCATATCCGAAATATTGGAAGCCGACGGTTTTCAGCACCCCCGGCTCAAATTCCGCCAGCACGTCCACGTCGCTGCGCCGCGGATCGAAATCGCGGCGCAACACCGAACCGAACAGGCTCAATTTGCGAATGCCGCGTTCGCGGCAGAAACGCGCAATTTGCTCGCGGTCAATCGGAATGGGCAATTCAGCAACACTCATGCTGGGTCAAAAGAGAGAAAATGGCCGGGCTTCCAGGGTTTGAGCCTCCCGGCCTTGCGGTCTTTTCGGATGGCAGCCAGGTCGCGCCCGGCGGCCTTTTCGACTTCTGCGCTGGTGACACCATACTCTTCATAACGGCTGGGCGGCCCGATGAAGAAATTCCAGGCGGCATCCTGGAGGGCGGCGGAAAAGTCTTTGTACCGCCCCTGCTTGACCTGGGCCTGGAGCATTTCACTCACTGGCCCCGACAGGGTGATGTTGTGTCTTCTCATTTGTGCATTTTATGCCACGGGAGGCGACGCGTCAAAGCCCGAACCGCGCCTTTTTACTTGTACCGGTACACTTTGACGCGCTGGATGGCGCGCTCGGCGAACGACAGGTGCGGCTGCGACATCAGCCGCACGCCGAAACCGGATTGGTGCTCGGCCACGGCGTTGGCCAGGTCTTTTCGCACGGTCGAGTCGTCGCCGGACAGATAGCGCGTGACCATCCATTTGCCGTTCTCAAAGCGGCCGGCCGCCTGCTCGGTCAGCCCCACGAACTCCGGTCCGGGCGTGTCGGCGGAAAAGGTGACCAGCAGGTTGTCGCCGGCCATGAGGAACTCATTCGTGGCCGTCGCCATGAAGATGCCGTAGCCCATCGGAACATCGGAGGCGGTGCTCCGGCCCCATCCCGAAAGGGACACGTTCAGGATGTAGCCGCCCAGCTTGATTTTCGTACTCGGGGTCTGGTTGTTGAGCCACGCGCCGGCGATCGTGCCGTCGGCCTGATGCTCCAGCACCAGCGGGGCCAGTTGCGAAAGCGTGGTGTAAGCTTGCGGGAGCGGAAGGTTGGTGACGCTGGCGGGAGCCACCGACCCGGCCTCGCCGGCGCGGAAGGTCGTCAGCCGCTGCAACTCGCCGATGCCCATGGACGAATAACCGACCGCCTTGAACTGCCCGATGGCGTAGAACGCATTGGCCGCCCCGTGGATGTCTCCGGCGCACTCGGGAATGAACAGGGTGTTGCCGGAGCGGCTGTAGAGCGCGGCCAGTTCGGCAAAGTTGGTCATGTAAATGTCCGGGCAGAGCATATCCACATGCGGGGCGCCCGCGCGCCAGATGTCGTGGTTATGAGCCTGCGGGCCGCCGCTGGGATAATCGCCCGGCCCCCTGTCGGTAGCCGCAGGGAGCCAGGCGTTGACAAACATCGGAATGGCGTACTCGCCCTTGCCCGCCGCGACCACCTTGTCCACGTACCGGGCATAATTCCAGGCCATGAAAATCTCGTCCGTTTTCATGCCTTTCCCGAAAACTTCCTCCCAGGTTCCCGAGGTCTTGAAGCCGGCGGCCTCCCAGATCGTTCGGAATTCCGGCAGCAGGCTGTCCTTGTGCTTTTGCAGATAATCCATCAATTCCCCGGGCACGGGTTTGCCGAAAGCCTGGTTGGCCGCCGGCGAACGGTCCCGCGAATCGCCGAGCATTCCCACCTCGTTCTCGACCTGCACCATGATGACCCGGTGATTCTTGTCCACCTGGCGGACATGGCGCATCAGCGCCGCGAAGGCCCGCGCATCCGCCTGCAAATTGTTCTCGCTGAAGGTCGAGAGAATTTCCACGCTGCCGTTCTGGAGTTGGGCCTTGGGAAAGCGGTCCTGGTTCGCCTTCACCCACGCGGGCGCGAAGCTCGACATGCCGTTCTTCCAACTGCCGAACCAGAGCCAGGCGATCCTGAGATTGCACTGGTTGGCGTTCTCGATGGCCGCGTCCGCGAAGTGGAAATCGTACTGGCCCTCCTGCGGCTCGATCCACGCCCAGGCCAGGGCGGTCAGCACCGTATTGACATGAACCTGGCCGGCCAGGATGGGCATCATTCTCTTCATGTAATCCAGGTCCGAAGGGGCCGTGTTGGCCAGCTCGCCCGAGAGCGCCAGAAAGGGTTTGCCGTCCACAATCAACTGCGTCGCCGCGCCCCGCTTTTCCAGGTGGGGAACGGCTTGGGGGTAGGCCGAGGTTGTCAGGAGCAGCGCGCACAGCAACAGGTTTTTCGTTGGGATTTTCATGGTGGGAGAAGGGTGGGAAGCCGCGGCAGCGATGTCAACGCTAATTGCCCCGCCATTGCCGGCGGGTGAAGCGGCGGTTTATTCCGGGGGTGTCTTGATGGTTCGCGCAGAATTTGCCGCTTGACGTCCGGCGGCCCGTCTCACACCATGCGGCCAGAATGAGGGCGAGCGAAAACCGATTCTCTCCTGCCCGCGCCACGTCAAGGAAGGGGCGGCGCGGCAACCATGAAATTGCTGACAGTTTATGGTTTGTATTACACCTCTATGCGGAAAGGCTTTAACCATGAGACAGACGAATCAAATTTGCTGGCTGCTGGCGTGCGTGATCGGGTTCATCTCCGGCTCCGCCAACGCGGCCGGGGACATCCCCCGCCTGGAAAAACGCGACGGCATGACCAAGCTCATCGTGGATGGCCGGCCCTTCATCTGCGTGGCCGGCGAACTGGCCAATTCCAGTTCCACGGATGTCGAAACCATGAAATCGGCCTGGCCGCGCCTGGCCCAAATGAATCTCAATACCATCCTGAGCGTCGTCTCCTGGGATCTGATCGAGCCGGAGGAAGGCAAGTTCGACTTCTGGATGGTGGACTATCAACTGGAAGCCGCCCGCGCCAACCATCTGCGGCTGATCTTCCTCTGGATGGCAAGCTGGAAGAACGGCATGTCGCATTATCCGCCGCGCTGGGTCAAGGCCAATCAGGACCGCTTCCCGCGCGTGAAGGATGCCGACGGCCACACCCTGGAGGTCCTCTCCACCTTCAGCCAGGCCAATCGCGACGCCGACGCCAGGGCCTTCGCCGCCCTGATGAAGCACCTTCGCCAAGTGGATTCCAAGGATCACACCGTCATCGCCATCCAGGTCGAAAACGAAGTGGGCCTGCTCTCCAGTTCGCGCGACCATAACCCCGCCGCCAACGAAGCCTTCGCCAAACCTGTCCCCGCCGAATTGATGGATTATCTGCAAAAGCACAAGGACAACCTGCTGCCGGAACTCCAGGCTCTCTGGGTTTCCAACGGCAGCGAGAACTTCGGCACCTGGGAGGAAGTTTTCGGCAAGAACATCCCTTCTCCGTGGGCGCCCAGGCACGACGAAGCCCGAACCCGTCCCCTCCGCCCCGCCGGGGCCGAGCTGTACAGCCATACCGACGAGATCTTCATGGCGTGGAACTACGCCCGTTATATCGGATACGTCGCCGCGCAAGGCAAGCAGGAATACCCTCTGCCGATGTATTGCAACGCCTGGCTGGTCAATCCGACCGATCAGGGGCCTGGTGACTATCCCAGCGGCGGGCCGGAGCCGCTCGTGCATGACATCTGGCGCGCCGGCGCGCCCGCGATTGACATCCTGGCGCCGGACATCTACCTGCCGGAGTTCGCCCAGATCATGCAGACCTTCGCCCGCAACGGCAACCCGGCCTTCAACCCCGAAACCCGGCAGGACGCCAACAATTGCTGGACCGCCTTCACGCAACTCAACGCCCTCTGCTTCTCGCACATGGGGATTGATAATTTCAACGGTTGGAACCCGGAGAGCGACTTCGCGCATGTCGTCAGTTTCGTCGGCCAGCTTTCCGGCGCGATCGCGGAAGCCCAGGGGAAGAAGGACGCCATCAAGCTGATCCCGCTGGCGCAGGGCCAAAATCCGGGGAAGGTCGAAATGGGCGATTATATGTTCGATTTCACGCCCGTCCCAGGCTCGCGCGGAGGCGGTCGCGGAGCCGCGGCAGCGCGTCCCGCCGCCGAGGCCGGAACGAACTTTTTCTTGAACAACCCCTTTGTGCTCATCATCAATACCGCCCCCGATGAGTACTACTTCGCGACCGATGGCAACTTCCCGTTCCGGGTTTCCACCAAGACCCCCGGCGCCAACATCGTCACGGCGGCGACGATTGATCGCGGCTATTTCAACGACGGCAAATGGGTCCTGGCGCACCGGCTCAACGGCGACGACATCCTGACCGCTGAAGATCTGTCCGGCGCGGCGGCCAACCACCAATCCGGCACGGTAGTTCCGCTCGGCTCCCGCGGCCGATGGAACGTTCCGTTCGCCTCCGCCGGCGGCCTGTCCCCCGCGCCGACCTTCTGGCACGTCACCTTTTATCAGTATCACTGACCGGGAGAATTTCCGTGAGAATTTTGCAGGACAGGGTCCAGAGAGGCGGCCTGCCGCATGAGACGATCCAGGCCCGCTTTAACTGACAAACCGCACTAAAACATGACCCGTTTGCATTAGGGGCGAAGTGCGGCTTCCAGCACACCAAATAGAACTGTTGACAACGTGAAATCTCGACACGAAACTCAGACAAACGAAATACTGTGATTCCCGTTTGGAACAGCTCCGAAGTGTTGCCGCCGGTGCGCCCCGGGCTGCCGGGCCATAGCCCAGATCGCTCACCTTATTCCGCCTTGCTCTCAGAAATGGTGCAGCGTTTTGCCAGTTCACCTCAGCGCATCGGCATCCTGCGCGGTTTGTTGGCTTAGCGACGCGCGTTGGCGCAGCAAGGCATTACGACCGGTTTTCAGTGGCTGGACGGCAGTTTTATGGAGAATAAGGAAGCATTCTTGGATGAACCTCCCGCTGATGTGGACGTTGTAACATTTTTCCTTTTGCCTGCAGGGGTGGAGAATCAGTCAGCATTTGCCGCAATGAACGCTGACGTGTTTGATCCCGCGCGGACAAAAGCAGTCTATCAGGTCCATGCGTATGCGTTAGTCCTTGGGGAACCGATGGGTGCGCTTGATATAAGGCTCATTTCATATTGGTACAGCATGTGGTCTCACCGCCGGGACGGACTCTGGAAGGGCTTCCTCCAAGTTGACATTTCCCCGGAGCAAGATCACATTGCGGAAGCATTATTGAACCAGATAGAGCAGGAAAGACTGAATCCATGAACCACGACGAATATATTTTTGTTTCTTCGGAGGTAAAGCAACTGGAGTCTCTCCTGGCGGACATGCCGGAACAAAACGTGATCAGTCGGATGGGCCTGGAAGCCCGGCTGAGATCAGCCAGGGAAGCGATTGCGGGATTTGATCCGGCGCAGTGGCCGAGAAAAGCCCGGTTAACCTTCCGGGGACGTCCGGTTTTTGCGTCCCATGGAGTTTCGGCTGAGTTTGCTGCGAAGGCGTCCGGTTTTTTTACCGATGCTTTTTCGGCGGTAGTCGCAGGCGTCACGGAAAATCTGCATTACATGGGACCGATTCCTGGCAAACAAAAGAACCAGCTTCTGATCACCGGGACCGCCATCGGCTCGTTTGGGTTTGAGTTTGAACTTCCCAGAATAGAATCCGAGGACACCCCCGCAAAGACGGTATTCTCTCCCACACCAAACAGGCCGGAAGACGCGATGCAAAAACTGGAAAAGCTCTTTCAGGTGGCGGCAGAAGGAAGTGACGACGATATCGCGGAGGTGGTGGATGAAATCCACCCGCGAGCGGTCAAGAAAGCGGCTGAATTCCTGGAGTATCTTTCTGAACAGGAGGCGTGGTGCGGATTGGAATTCAAGGAAAGCTTTTTCAGGTTTTCTGGAATGGATCAGGTTCGCACCTCAGTTGAGCGCCTCAAATCCAACAACATCAAAGAGTCGGACAGCACGTTTACCGGGGAGTTCCAAGGAGTCTTGCCGATAGGAAGAACTTTTGAGTTCAAGCCCCGCGATCAGGATGGCATCTTGAGAGGGAAAGTGGGGCCGGAGATTGAAGATGCGGATGTCTTGAACAGGAGATTCTTGCACAACCTTGTAACCACCAAATTTCATGTTATTCAGGTCGGGCAGGGGCGGCCGCGTTATACCCTGCAATCACTTGATCATATCAAGTAGAGTTCCGAGCGGAGAACGAACCGCCTCATGCTAGTTGCAAGGGTGACCCATACTTTTGCCCGATTTGAGTTAAAGACCGATGGGTGAGGACTAGAAAAATGACATTTCCAGCAGGCTGCCAAAATCATGGTACGTGCCAGTTGAGGGTCCGCCGAATTGGTGACCGGGGACGGCGATGGGTTTGGTGGCTAGTCCGATCACGTCTGGCAATGTGGAGCGCAGCCGCAGATTCGGGCGCCCGGTTCCGGCGACATTGGCGGCGGTCGTCCTCAGCCGGACATTTCACGCTTTCGGGTTCGGAGCGCCGATTTCCATTCGGCTTTCAGCGTCCTGGCCAGCGTGAAGCCGACGGCAAGTCGGCGCTCCGGGTTGGTTACGACGCCATTTTGGAAATCCGCGCTCGCGCCGATATTCTCGCCGAACCGCGCCCTCAGCGCGTCCATGGTTTCGGAATGGTCACCCTTGATCTTGCGATTTCAATGCCCTGATTATTGAAGGATTTTTCGGAGAACCGCCGGCGACAACTTTTTCGCAACGGGGGTTCTGCCGCCCCTCCATTCCGCCATGAGGTCCTTGATCTTTTCGACCAGTTTGTGCCGTTTCATTTCCTTGAATTCCCCCGCATCCAGAAAGCTTCCGCCGCAATGCGTCACTCTTGGGTGGTAGGGCGCGCACTCCGTGCGCGCCGCGGCGGGCGGAGGACTGCCCGCCCTGCCTTTTCCCCCTCCGTCACTGACGCATTACAAAAATCCGCGTTTTTCCCTTGACACATCGCGCTTATATGCTAATCTTTTGCGCGTGACGATATGGCACACAGGGCCGGACGGCGGCGGGACGATGGGGGAAAGGCTGAAATTAGGAAGTCCGGCTTTCTGCTTTTCCGGCGCAGGTTCCCAAGCCGCCTCTCGTCTCATCCAGGCATATCCAAGCAAATCCAACCAAAGGGGCAGTGGTCAATGAATGTCAAAAGGAAGGTGAATGAAGGTCAAAAAGCAAAGTGGCAGAGCCGTCCCGGCTCTGTTTCCGTCGCGGCGGGACGCCGCGGCCGCCTTAATTTGGCCTGTTTTGCGCGTTCTGAGCATTTTCGCGGCAAATCAATCGAAGTGCCTATCCATGAACCATTTACACGCCGCAATGAGTTTTCCCGGCAAAGCCCAATCAAGCCCAATCAAGCCTAATCAAGTTATTCTTGCCATGAGCATGCAGCCATCCCGGAACATACGGCGACAAGGCGGCGGCAAGCCGCCGCACTCCAGGGCTTCTTCAGGCCAGCCATTACAGAACGCACGGCGGAGGGAAAGTTGTTTGCGGCGGGCAGTTTATGAAGCGGCCTGGGGCGGAAGCTGCGGCTCGAAATTGCGGCGGAATTTGCCGCTTGACTCCTTCCCCGCTGTCTGGCAGCATCGGGCCAGTATGAGAGTCAGCGAAAAACCAATTCTGCCTCACTCGCGCAGCGTCCAGGGAGGGGCGGGGCGGCAAGAAGGAAATTCCTGCTCAGTTATCAGTTTTGTTTAAACGGGACTTTGAACCTTAAACCTCTTGAAAGGAGCTATTGCATGTTATCAATCAAACTTATCAATTCACGCGGCCACCAAGTATGCGGTTTTTCCAGGATTGCCTTGATGGCGTTTGCCTGTTTGGCCTTTGTTTCCCCGGGCTTCGGGCAGCAGAAGTTTTCCGACGCGCACGGCAGGTTGAGCGTGAAAGGCAACAAAATCGTGGATAAGAACGGCGTTCCCACCACGCTGCATGGAATGTCCCTCTACTGCTGGAACCAGCAGGGGTATCAGTACTTCAATACCGAGGCCATCAACCACTTTGCCCAGGACTGGAAATGCACCGTGATCCGAATCGCCATCAAGCCCCAGGACTACCGGAGCAATCCCACCAATGAAATCAACAAGGTCAAGACCGTCATGGATGCCTGCGTTGCCAACGGCATCTATGGGGTCATTGACTGGCATTCGATGGGCGGCGCGCAAAACAACGTCGAGTCGTCCCAGGCCTTTTTCTCGACCCTGGCGACGATGTATGGAAAAACTCCCAATATCATGTATGAGCCGTGGAACGAGCCGGTGCAGGAATCCTGGACCAACGTCATCAAGCCCTACCATGAAGCGGTCATAAAGAGTATTCGCGCCATTGACCCTGCCAGCATCATCATTTGCGGCAGCCGTCACTGGGACCAGGAATGCGACGAAGCGTCTCAGAATCCCATCACCATCTCCTCCAACATCGCCTATTCCATCCACTTTTACGCGGCCTCCCATCGGCAGTCGCTTCGCGACAACGGGGCGCGCGCGCTGAAAAACGGGGTCCCTCTTTTCTCCACCGAATACGGCTCCAGCACCTCCTCGGGCGGCGGGAGAATTGACCCCGAGGAAACGCAATTGTGGTTTAATTGGCTGGATGAGAATAATGTCGGCTCCGCCAACTGGTCGGCGTCCTCCGTGGGCGAATCGTCCGCCGCCTTTGTGGTCGGCGCCAGCGCCACGGGTCCCTGGACCGATGCCTCGCTGAAACCCTCGGGCATTTTGGTGAGGAATTATATCATGAGCAAATATGTGCCCCCGCAGGGTCAATGAAGCGGCGGCGAGTCAAAAACAAAACTCACATCAGTGCCACGGAGGTCATCATGAGATTCGCCCTAATTCTGTCCGCGCTGGCCATTGGCTTCGCTTGGGCCGTCCGGGCCGCCGAGCCGGCCGCTTCGACCCCGCCGACAAAGGAGAACTATCTCCGCATCGCCAACGAAGCCGAGGCCAACCTGCAGAAGGAAATCCTCGACAAGTTTTTCCCCGTTACTGTGGATGAGCAGGGCGGCGGCTTCCACGAAAACTACGCGCTGGACTGGAAACCCATGCCCGGCAACAACAAGAGCATCGTTTACCAAAGCCGCCTCACTTGGACCAGCGCCGAGGCGGCCCGGCGCTTCCCCGCCCAGGCCGGCCTGTATCTCGCCATGACCCGCCGTGGCGCCGCCTGTCTGGCGGACAAACTTTGGGACAAGACCGGCGGCGGCTTCTACTGGCAGGTTGACGCCAACGGCAAGCCAACCACCGA
>JBEKIA010000057.1:0-17921 GCA_050011995.1 Verrucomicrobiota bacterium | reverse complement strand
AACTTGCGTCTCGCCCTCAAAAGCAATCGATGGGACCAGTGCTGGAACCGCCTTCACAACTCTGATTATCTCAAAATCAAACTCGCCGCCTGAACTCAGGTTACTTTGCGGCCACACACCCCGTGCCAGAGGCTGAAATAAAACAGGCTTCCCTTTTTTGGCGCGGTGTGGTTCACTGGCGGCCATGAACCTCGGCGAGAGTATTTGGGACAGGCTCACCCGCCTGGTGCTGGGCTTGGTGGTGGTGGCGGTGATGCTGGGCATCGCGGTGTGGTACCAGCCGGTCATCAACGCCAATCGGGGGATGCGGGCGCGCAAGCTGGAGTTGGAACAAAAGATCGCGGCGGAAACGGAGACAGCCAGGAAACTGGACGCCGCCCTGCGCGCGATGCAAGACCCCAAAACGGTGGAGCGCCTGGCGCGCGAGCGGCTCAGTTACGCCAAACCGGGCGAAGAGGTGATTTTGTTTGAACCGCCCGCCCCGGCCAATGATCCCGCCGCCTCCGCCCTGCAACAACCGTAACGGCTCCCGCCGCGTCAAACGGTGAGGATTTCTTTTTCCTTCAGGGCCAGATGGGCGTCTATTTTGGCGATGTATTGATCGGTGAGTTTCTGGATTTCCTTTTCCGCCGTTTCCACCTGGTCTTCGGCCACGCCCCCGGCTTTGGATTCCTTCTTCACAGCTTCGATGGCGTCGCGGCGGACATGGCGGATGGCGACGCGGCCGTCTTCGGCCAGTTTGTGGGTTATCTTGACCAGTTCATGGCGGCGTTCGGTGCTCAGTTCGGGCAGAACCAGGCGAATGGCTTTGCCTTGCACGGAGGGGTTGATGCCCAGACTGCTTTTTTGGATGGCCTTCTCGATGGGATGGACCGTGGCGACATCCCAGGGCGAAATGAGGATCATCCGGGGTTCGGGGGTGGTGATGCCGGCCAGTTCGCGGATGCGCATCTGGGCGCCGTACACTTCGGCCATGATGTTTTCCACCAGGACGGGCGAGGCTTTGCCGGTGCGGATGCCGGAAAACTCATGCTGCACCACTTGTTCGGTCTTGATCATCTTTTCTTCCGCTTCCAAAATTGTGTCGTCGAGTGCCATACAATAAGGTTTTTGGTTAATGGTTGGGGGTTGAGGGTTGGGGGTTGGGGCCGGTCGTCAGCCGACAACCAGCGTGCCGACCTTTTCGCCGAGGACCACACGCTTGAGGTTGTGGGCCTTGAACACGTCGAAAACGATAATCGGCATCTTGTTGTCCATGCAAAGGGAAAAGGCGGTGGAATCCATGACTTTCAACCGCTTTTGCAGCGCTTCGAGATAGGAGATTTGGGCGTAACGTCTGGCCCCGGGGTTGGTGTTCGGGTCGGAGTCGTAAATGCCATCCACCTTGGTGGCTTTGAGAATCACTTCGGCGCCGATTTCGTTGGCGCGCAGGGCGGCCGCGGTGTCGGTGGAAAAATAGGGATTGCCCGTGCCGCCGCCGAAAATGACGACGCGGTCCTTTTCCAGATGGCGCACGGCTCGGCGGCGGATGAACGGCTCGGCCACCTGGGACATGGCGATGGCGCTTTGCACGCGGGTGGCGACGCCCAGTTCGCGCACCTCGCAGATTTGGCGGGCCATTTCGTGGACGGCATCGGCGCAAACGCCGATGCCATTGGCGCCGCCCAGGGATTCACCGCTGATTTTGAGCAGGATGCGGCGGTATTTGGGTTCGGGCTTTTTCATGGGCCGGCGCCATTGTAGCCATTCCCGGCCCGGCGTCAAGTTGCCCGGTTTCCTGGCAATGTCCCCATTGAGAAACAGGGAAATCAGGCGCGGGCGGATTTGGGCTTGTCGAGCTTCTCGATCATTTTGCGCAGCTTTTTCAGGGCGGCTTCCTGGATTTGACGGATGCGCTCGCGGGTGACGCCAAATTTTTTTCCGACGTCTTCCAGGGTGGCATCGCCGTTGGCTTTGCCGTCCAAATTGAAACGCAAGGCCAGGATGGCCGATTCGCGCGGCGGCAGCTTGGTCAGCATTTCATGCAGGACGCGGATATCGGCCCTCCCGGCCATCGCCTCGAAAGGGGAGCCGGCCCGCTCGTCGGCTATAACGTCGGAGATATGGTTGTCGGAATCCTCCCCCAACGGGGAATCCAGCGACATGGGGGCGATGGCCGCCGTGCGGTATTGGCGGACGCGGGCGGTGGAGATGCCCAGTTCCTGGGCGATCTGGTCATCGTCCGGCTCCACTCCGAGTATCTCCTGCAATTTCACGGAGGTGCGGCGAATGTGGGAGATCTTGTCCACCACATGGACGGGCAGGCGAATGGTCTTGGATTGATTGGCCAGGGCGCGCCGGATGGCCTGCTTGATCCACCACGCGCCGTAGGTGGAAAACTTGGCGCCTTTGGCCGGGTCAAAGCGTTCGACACCCTTCATCAAACCGATGTTTCCCTCGTTGATCAGGTCGAGCAAAGGCAGGCCGTAATTCTCGTAGCCGCGGGCGATCTTGACGACGAGGCGCAAATTGGCCTTGATCATTTGTTCGCGGGCTTTGCCATCGCCTTTCTTGATGCGTTTGGCCAATTGGATTTCCTCCTGCGGAGTCAACAGCGGCGTTTGGCCCACTTCCTGCAGGTATAGGGTCAAGCCCGAGTTTTCATCGTACGTTTCCCTCTCCACGTCAAGGGGTTGCGGCAGGCGGCCGGGCGACAGGCTGGGCGGCGGAAAAACCTCGGCAGGGGTCAGGCCGCGCCGCGGCAAACGTTTGCGGCCCCGGGAAGGGGCCAAACCGGGCGGGCGACTGGCCTTGCCCGCGCCGCATGGGTTGCGGCGGAGCCGGCCGGATCTGGGCGCTAATGTCATGCGTGCAATCATATCGGAGTCGTTATCCTCCGCCGGCAATATAGCGCATCCTGGCATTTTTGCCTGAAAAAACTGCGGTTTTCTTGCCGGCAGGCAACCGGATCGCTTGGGTCCTCCAACCCCCTTGACAGGTATGCAGGGTTTTGCTTTGATGCCAGCGTGGTCAGGTCAAAACCAGTAATGCAACCCATTCACGGATGCTGCATGAAGTCTGCCGCGAGGCTTTGGCGCGCAGGGCGCCGGTTGAGCCGGCCGCTCACCCCCTTTGCAGCTTCCGAACCTCATGGCCGGATTTTTGGCGCGAACGGCTCCCGCCAAGCTTTTTTCCATGTCTTTATTCGGACGCCGGCCCGCTCCCGTTTCCTCCGCCGGATTGGGATCGGCGGCGGCCCCTGAGCCGACAACCGGGCAGAGGATCAGTCACGATTTCGGAACCTATGCACCAACCTTCTCTTTTCTTGCTCCCCGAAAAACGCCAGCTTGTCAAGGACCTCTATTCCAACGCCACTTTCCACATTGATGAATGTGATGTCGGCCTGGGCGTCTTTGCCAATCGGGATATTCGGCCCGGGGAAGTCATTCTGGCTTTCGGAGGGCCGGTGATTGATTTTGCCGAAACCAAGCGGCGCGGCCCCCGGGAATGCATGCCCATTCAAATCGGGCGGAACCAGTACTACGACACCCAGCCGCCCGGGGTTTTTGTCAACCATTCTTGTGACCCGAACGCGGGCATTCACCAAGATCGCGACCTGGTCGCGCTGCGCCGGATCCGGCCGGGCGAGGAGGTTCGGTTCGATTACTCGACCACGATGGAGGAGCAGTCCTTCACCATGCGGTGCCTGTGCGGGTCTCCCCAGTGCCGTCGCGTTGTGGCGGATTTCTCCACCCTTCCGACCGAGGCGCAGGAGCGGTATGTCGCGGAACGGATCGTGATGAGTTTTATTCTCCACAAGCTGGCCGACGGCGGATGGGACCGCCCAACAGAAGGCGTCAGCGATTCCTCTTTCGTTGCAGGGCTTGCCGCAAGTCGGGCAAGGCGAGCGTGTTGACGACGTCCCTGGCTTCCAGCCAGCCTTTGCGGGCCAGGCCGGCCCCCAAACGCAGGTAGCCGGCGTCCTCGTAACGGTGCGCATCGCAATTGATCGCGCATTGGACTCCCTTGTCCTTGGCATAATGCCACAGCCGCCAGTCCATGTCGCACCGCAACGGGCTGGCATTCAATTCTATCCAGGTTCCCGTTTCCGCGCAGGCGTCAATGACGGCGGTGGCATCCACTTTGTAAGGCTCGCGTTCCAGCAGCAGCCGCCCCGTCAGGTGTCCGAGGATGTGAACATAAGGATTTTCCGCCGCGCGGATCAAGCGCCGGGTCATCTCCGCCTCGCCCTGGGTGAATCCCTGATGCACGCTCGCCACCACCACGTCCAGTTGCGCCAGCAGATCGTCCTCGAAGTCCAGGCGGCCGTCGGCCAATATGTCCACTTCCGAGCCGGTGAGAAAACGGAAGTCCCGCCCTTCGCCGGCGAAGGCGCGGTTGAGGCCGGCCACCTCTTCCAATTGTTGACGCAGCCGGGCCGGGTCCAGTCCGTTCGCCTGGAAGGAGGATTTGGAATGGTCGGTCACGGCCCAATATCCGCAGCCCAGTTCCTGCGCCTGCCGGGCGATTTCCGCCAGCGTCATGCGGCCGTCGCTCCAGGTGGAGTGATTGTGGAGCGAGCCTTTTAACTCCGTCCATTCGAGCAGGCGCGGGAGCGCGTTTTTCTCCGCGGCGGCGAATTCCCCGCGGTCCTCGCGCAATTCCGGCGGGATGGCCGCCAGGCCAAGCCGCTCGAAAATCTCCTCCTCCGTCCGGCAAGCCACCCGGAGGGCGGCCTCGCGCGTTTCGACATCCGATTTGAAAAGGCCGTATTCGTTGAGGCGCAGGCCCCGCTGGATGGCGCGCTGGCGCATGACGATGTTGTGCTCCTTGCTCCCGGTGAAATAGGCCAGGGCAAACGGAAACTCCACATCGCTCACCACCCGCAAATCAGCCTGGATGCCGCCCTCCAGCACCACGCTGGCCTTGGTTTCCCCCTGGGCGCTCACGCTGGCCACGCCCGGCTGTTGCGTGAAAAACTCAATCACCGACGGTGGATTCCTCGACGAAGCCAGCAGGTCAATGTCGCCAATGATTTCCTTGCCGCGCCGCAAGCTGCCGGCGGCGCCGCACCGCACAACGTCCGGATGCCCGCGCAAACTTTCCAGAATCGGCTCCGCGGCCAGCCAGGCGTCCCGCAACAAATGGAGCGAGGCGTATTGGCGGCGGAAAGCAATGCCCGAAAGAATGTTGGCCTGCGTCTTTTCGCCGAAGCCGGCCAACTCCGCCACCCGGTTGAGCTGGCAGGCCTTTTCCAATTGCTCCATCGTTTCGACGCCCAGCCGCTCATGCAGCGCCTTGACTTTCTTGGGGCCAAGGCCGGGGATGCCCAACATCACCAGCAGTCCCGCCGGCACGGAATTCTTCAACTCCTCATAATAGGCCAGTTTGCCGGTGGCCACCAGTTCGCAAATCTTCTTATGCAGACTGTCCCCGATGCCCTTGAGGCGCGCCTCCGACTCCGGGGCGAACACCGTTTCCAGCGGCTCGCCCAGGCCCTCGATGGCGCGGGCGGCATTGGCGTAAGCGCGCGATTTGAACGGATTCTCCCCTTTGAGTTCGAGCAGCGTGGCGATTTCCGTCAGAACTTGAGCAACCTGATCTTTATTCATTCTGTGAACAATAAGCTGGAAGTGGAGCGGGGGAAAGTTGGATTCCGCCTCCCCGGCGCATTCCACTTTTTTGGGTGGTTTTTTCCTAATCTTAATCCTCTTAATCTTGTTCGTCTTGTTCGGAAAAGGCGGGGCAGGATTAGGATTAAGATTAAGATTACGAGGGGAAAACCCAAAAAAGTGAAACGCACCCCGCTTGCCGGGCCCGCCGGAAATCCCGCCGGGCAACGCCGGATTGTTGGGCGGGCGCATTGTCATCAGCAAACTTCGCGCAGGCGCTCATAGACCGGCACGATGCATCAATGCCGGTAGCCGCATAATTCCCGGGCCTGCCGGCGTTCCTCCGGGGTCAGGATTCCCGCAAACGGATGAAAGTCCCGCAACCGCGCGTCCGCCTCGCTCGATCCCGCGAGGATTTCCCGCAATCGTTGGCGGCCGGCCTCGCTTTGCTCCGCGCCGGCCAGCAAGTCATCCCATTCCCGCAGGCGCCGCGGCGCGCTGTGGCCTTGCTCCAACCAGCGCGCGCAGTTGCCACGCGCCACCGCCAGCAATTCCGGATGCAGCGCCAGCTTGTCCGCCAGCAATTCCCAAAAACTTGGCGCGGCCGGTTTCATAATCACGCCAGTTCTTTAACCACCCTTCGCGGCGGTTGCGCGGAAAAAAGCGCCCAAAACCGATTTACGCGTTCGCAGGTCTTGCTGGTCGAGTCGAGATTGACTTTATTTTCCTGCTGGATTGATTCGTGGGGGCTTCTCAAATTGCGCCAATGGCGCGCAAAGCTATTGACAAATCGTTCCTTCCCGGGCGAGATTATGGGCGTGAAGATAACACGGACAGGACAGGTCACGATACCACCCGCGATGCGCCGCAAGCATGGGCTGCTGGCGAAGGTCGAAGTGGAGTTGGTGGACCAACCCGATGGCGTGCTCGTAGTCAAGTCCGCGGCCGCTTCACGCGGCAAGCGCGTCCTGGCGGCTTTGCTCCGCGGAAGCAAGATTAAAGGCCGGACGGAAGACTGGCTGGAGTTGACACGCGGATGATTCTGGTTGATACCAGCGTCATTGCCGACGCCCTTCTCCCATTGCTGACCCGCGATCCCAGGCGTGTCAGAACATTTTTTCCTTCCGTGCGACTGATCACACCCTGACACGGCGAAGGACTCCAATAAATCCGCGCTTTTCCGTTGATTTCTGTCGCTTATCTGCTAAACTAGCAATAGTATGGCAAGGCACGGATGGTCTTCCGGGCGTTTTGAGACTTTTTGCGGCAAATCAAGGTTCCAGTTGCGGGGGGCCTGGACAGCGCTCTCATCGCGGGATTGACCGGGCCGGACAAAGGCGGTACACCACCCGCATGAAAAAAATAATCGTCAAACCCGCCGCCGGCGCGGCCGCCATCGGGCCGTACAGCCAGGGCGTGCGCGCGGGGGATTTCCTGTTTTGCTCAGGGCAGATTCCGGTGGTTCCCGCCTCGGGCCAGATGGCCGGCCAGGACGCGCGGGCGCAGACGGAACGGGTTCTGGAAAACATCAAAATCATCCTCCAGGACCAGAATCTGGATTTCGGGCATGTTGTCAAGACGACGGTTTTCCTGACGGACCTGGCGGATTTCGCCGCCATGAATGAAGTCTATGGCCGGTACTTCACGGCCGATTTCCCGGCGCGGTCCACCGTGCAGGTGGCGGCGCTGCCGCGCGGCGCGAAGGTCGAGATTGAAGTGGTGGCGCATTATGGCTGAAACAAGGGAATGAACCCTCCTGTTTATTTCTTCATCGGGCTGGCGGTGGGCGCGGTGCTGTTCTGGTTCGCCGGCTGTCTTTATGGCCGGCGGTCCGGATCGCCGGCGGACCACCGGCTGGAGGAGGAGTTGCGCCAGCAGGCGCAGCAGAAGGAAAAGGAACTGGCCGGCCTCCGGCAGCAACTCAGCCAGGCCGGCGCCGCGGCGGCCGCCACGGAAGCCAAACGCGAGGCGGCGGAGCGGCTGCTGGCGGAAAGCCGCGAGGCCCACGCGCAAAATCTGCGCTCCGCCAAGGAGGCGCAGGACCGGGCGCTGCTGGATTTGCGCGAGGCCTTCAAAGCTTTGAGCGCCGACGCGCTCAAGCAAACCGCGCCGCAGTTTTTGCAACTGGCCAACGAAACGCTGGCCAAATTCCAGGAATCCGCCAAAGGCGACCTGGCCCAGCGGCAGGAGGCCATCGCCACCCTGGTGCAGCCGTTGAAGGAGCAGTTGGAAACCTACCAGAAACGGCTCCAGCAAAGCGAATCTTCCCAGGCGGCCACCCTGGGGGAAGTCAAGAAACAGATCGAAGGCTTGGCGCAAAACAGCCAGGCGCTTTCCAGCGAAACCCTGCAATTGCGCATGGTCCTCAGCTCCAACCAGGCCCGCGGGCGCTGGGGCGAGGAAACCCTCCGCCGGGTGGTGGAGGCCGCGGGCATGAGCGCCCATTGCGATTTCCACGAGCAAACGCAGGCGGGCGACGGCAAGCCGGACCTGACGGTTCACCTGCCGGGGGACCGCATCATTATAGTTGACTCCAAGGTGCCGGACTTGGATTTCCTCAAGGCCATTGACACGGCGGACCCGGTCCGCCGCGGCGAGGCGCTGGCCGCCCACGCCGCGAAGTTGAAGGGCACCATCCGGGGACTGGCCGAGCGCGATTACCCGCGCCAGTTTCCCAACGCGCTGGATTACGTGGTGTTGTTTCTCCCGGCCGAATCGCTCTTCAGCGCGGCCTTGGAAGGGGACCGCGATTTGATTGTCTGGGCGGCGCAGCGGCGGATCATGCTGGCCACGCCGGCCTCGCTCATCGGGCTGCTGCGGGCCGTGAGCGTGAGCTGGCAGCAGCACGCCCAGAGCGAAAACGCGCGCGACATCGCGGTGGCGGCGCAGGAGTTGTTCAGCCGCGTTGTCAAGCTGATGGAACATTTCGAGCGCATCCGGGGCGGGCTGGAAAAGGCCAATGCGGCCTACAACGACGCGGTGGGAAGCTACGAGCGCATGGTGCGTCCCAGCGGCGAGAGGCTCTTGAAACTGGGCGGCAACGCCGCCGCCAAGGGCCTGGCTGACATTCAACCCCTGGACGCCACCCTGCGCCTGCCGCCGCCGTGAGCATTTTAAGCCTTGAACTTGAAGGGGTCCTTCTTTAATTTCTGCCTGTAAAGACTGGTGACAGGCCCCGAATTTACATTTCGGGGATTTTTATTGTCGCAGCGGGTATGAGCTTGGACGGTTGGCCGGAACATTGAACGAATTTATGGCAAATACCATTTTAGTGGGCGCCCAATGGGGCGACGAAGGCAAAGGCAAGATCATTGATGTGCTGACCGAAACGGCGGAGTTTGTCGTCCGCACCCAGGGCGGCAACAACGCCGGGCACACCGTGTTCCTCGGCAAGAAGAAATATGTCCTGCACCTGGTTCCCTCCGGGATTTTGCGGGCGGGAAAAATCTGCGTGATCGGCAACGGGGTGGTGGTGGACCCGGTGAGTTTGGTGGCGGAAATGGACGAGTTGAAACGGCTGGGGGTGCGGGTGCGCAATTTGTGGGTCAGCGAGTCCGCCCATCTGGTGCTTCCCTACCATCGCGAACTGGACGCGCACCGCGAGACGCTCAAAGGCGACAAAAAAATCGGCACCACCAAACGCGGCATCGGCCCGGCTTACGGAGACAAGGCGGCGCGGACGGGACTGCGCATGATTGACCTGATCAACCCGGAGCGTTTCCAGGCGCTGTTGCGCGTCAAGATCCGGGAGAACAACGAGATTTTGCGCGCCTTCGGCGCCCGGCCGCTTTCCTTCGCCAAAGTCCACGCCGCCTATCGCGCGGCCGGGGACCGGTTGAAACCGTTTGTCACCAACACGGTGGTGCTGTTGCACGAGGCGACGCGCCGGAACGCGGAGATTCTTTTTGAGGGCGCGCAGGGGACGTTTCTGGATATTGACCACGGCACCTATCCGTTCGTCACCTCCTCCAACACCACGGCGGGCGGGGCCTGCACCGGATCGGGCGTGGCCCCGCACCGCATGGAACGGGTGGTGGGCGTGATGAAGGCCTATACCACGCGCGTCGGGGAAGGGCCGCTGCCGACGGAGTCGGCGGAAATCGCGGACTTGTTGCACGGCATGGGCCGCGAATTCGGGGCGACGACGGGACGGGCCAGGCGTTGCGGATGGTTCGACGCGGTGGCCAGCCATTATGCGGCCATTCTCAACGGCATTGACGAACTGGCCGTGACCAACCTGGACGGATTGGACACGGTGGAAAACATCAAGGTCTGCGTCGCCTATCGCGCGGGAACGGCGCGGCTGGATTATATGCCGGCGGACACGGAGTTGCTGGCCAAGTGCGAGCCGGTCTATGCGGAATTTCCCGGCTGGGGCGCGCCGACTTCGCGCTGCCGCGCCTGGAAGGATTTGCCCCCAAAGGCGCGAAGTTATTTGAAGGCGCTGGCGGATTTGACGGGCGCGCGGCTGGGCATTGTTTCGGTCGGCCCGGCGCGGGAACAGACCATTTTTGTGTGAGGCGGTCTTATGGCGGGCGGCCCGACTCATCTCAGCGCGCAGGCCCAGGCCACCATCCCCGGGCATGTCGCCATTATCATGGACGGCAACGGGCGCTGGGCCAAGCAACGGCACCTGCCGCGCGTCGAAGGCCATCGCCACGGCGTGGAGTCGGTGCGCGCGGTGGTGCGCGCCGCCGGCGAGGCCGGTGTCAAGCAACTGACGCTCTACGCGTTCTCGGTGGAAAACTGGAACCGGCCGCAGGACGAAGTGGACACCCTGATGCAATACCTGGCGCGGTTTCTGAAGAACGAGATCGGCGAGTTGAACAAGAACAACGTGCGGCTGGACGTGATCGGCCAGATTTACCGGCTGCCGGAATTTGTGCAGGAGCAGTTGAAGAAAACCAGGGCCGCCCTGGCCCGCAACAACGGCCTGACGCTGATCCTGGCGCTGAGTTACGGCGGACGCACGGAAATTGTGGAGGCGGTGCGCGACATCGGCCGGAAAATCAAGGAGGGCCAGTTGGACCCGGCCGAAATCAACGAATCGTTGTTTTCCCAGCATCTCTACACCCGGCATTATCCGGACCCCGACCTGCTCATCCGCACCAGCGGGGAGATGCGGATCAGCAATTTTTTGCTGTGGCAGATTTCCTACGCCGAACTGGTGGTGACGCCGACGCTCTGGCCGGATTTCCGCAAAGCCCAGTTTTTTGAGGCGCTGGAGGAGTACACCCGCCGCCACCGGCGCTTTGGACTGGTCTAACGGTTTGCGCAAAAATAACTTCCGATTTTACAGGCGATCTTTGGGAAAAGGCCGTTTCGGAGGATTGAGAATTGGTCATTGAGAATTGGTCATTGGCAATTGAAAACCGAGTCCCCAATCGCCAATTACAGATTCCCAATTTTCAATTCTCAATCGCCTTCCAAGGCGCGCTTTCAGGTCGCCATTTCGATAATGTTTGAATTGCGCCTCCATATCAGAAATTGTTCTTGCGCGGAACCTGAGCGCGGAGTTTCGACGCGGCACGGCATGGCAGATGGCGTGGCTTCCAGGGCTTGAATTTGCCGGCGCGGTCTTCGCGGCGGGCGGCGCGCAGCCCCGCCATCAATTTGGGATTCTGCGCCGTAAGCCAGTCCTGCGACTCGTCAAGCGTTTCCACTGAGGAAAGCACGGTCGTCGGGATTGCAACAGTGTTCGGTTTCATGCGCAACCTTTTCAGTCTTTCGGCGCTTCGAGCAGGCGGCGGGGCAGGTCGCGTCCTCCGTGCAAAACGCGCTCAATGCTCAAGGCCTCGCCGCTGATGCGATAAAAAACAAGGTGAACCCCAAAACGCCCTCCAACCGGAAACGACCGGATGCCCGCCAGTTCTTGCGCGCGAAACTTTCGAGCCTGCCCCAGTCCTGGCTGCCGCGCGAGCTTCCTCACCGTGGCGTCAAATCCCGTCAAGAAACGATCCGCCACCTCGACGCCGGCATTCGCCACATACCAGCGGTATTGGTGGGTGAGATCCGCCTCGGCGCGGCCCGAAATGCCTGCGCGCAAACTCATGTGCCTTTGCGGGCTGCGTTGCGAATCCGGTTGAGGGTCGCCTTGCCGTAAGGCCGGCGCGGACTGCGCACGCCTTCCAACAGCGCCGCCTCCAGCGCAGGGGATTCGTAATCATCGCGCAGTTCGAGTGCGCGGAGCGCGTCGCGCATGACGTCGCTTTCGTCCGCGTAACGTCCGCTACGCACCTTTTCCTTCACGAGCGTTTCCAATTCTTCTGTCAACGTGACTCTCATAAATGCATTCTATCTGTTTCCGGGCGTACCGGCAATTTCATTTCGCCGCCACCCTGGCGGGAGGGTTTTTTTTGTGTTTGAAGATGTAGACAGGCGGTTGCATATTGACTGAGGCCGTTTCTACCATGAACAACTTGCCGCTTTTGAAGTTGATCGCACGTATGGCACCTCCATACTAAAGCTTTGGTGGACGGCGCGCTCATAATGGCGGGCACGGGCATCAGCGTTCTTTTCATCTCCACGGACGGCAACGGCCGGAATCCCATTCCGGTAATGGGAGAGATGATGTTCGTGGTTCTGGTCACCGGTGTGATTTCATTTTTGCTTGCAAGAATGTTCGCAGCGTCCCGCTTGCAATCGTCGCCAGCGTCATCATTACGGATATGCTGTTTATTCTGTGGGGTGAACTCCAACTGACTTCATCCTCCGATCCATATGCAGATGAGGCGATCATGGTGTTGCCGATCATTTTCTTGGTTGAAACCGCCCCCACAATTTTGCTTTCATCCGTAGGTTTTGGCAGAATGGCGGGCCGTTTCTGGCGGAAAAGGCCGCTTCCAATCGAAAAGAGCGATGCCGAGAATGGTGAACTGTGAAATGAAATTCCGGGCTAGACACACGGGCCTGATTCGTTAATTTCCTCTGCTGATGCCTGAACCTGCGATACCGCCGGCCACGCCGCCCTCCAAGGCGGCCATATTTTTTCGGCGCCTGGCCAGTTTCACGGCGCTTTGGACCATTGTGCTGGTGGCGCTGTTTTCGCCCTACAGAATGGTGTCGGATTATCTTTTCCTCCTCATCATGGTGTTCCTGGCGGCGGCGGGCCTGACGGAGTTTTACGGCATGGTGGGCAAACTGGGGTATCAATGTTACGCCGGATGGGGCGTGTTCGGCGGGGTGCTGCTGCTGGCGGCCACGTTTGTGGATGTTTCCGGCGAATTGGGCCTTCGCGCCGGGCCGTCGCGGGTGAACGATTTTGAAAGCAGTTTTTTCATTCTGTTTGTGCTGGGATTGTGCATCCGCCAATTTGTTTCCCGGCACACCACCACGGGAATTGTGGCCATCAGCACGACGCTCTTCGGGCTGATGTACGTGCCGTGGCTGCTGAACTTCATCCAAAAAATCAATTTCTTCACCCCCGGCGTGGAGGGGCGTTATTACCTGCTCTATTTTGTGCTGGTGACCAAGTTCAGCGACTGCGGGGCTTACGCGGTGGGATCGCTTTTCGGAAAGCATAAGATGATTCCGCGCATCAGCCCCGGCAAGACATGGGAGGGTTTCGCCGGCGCGATCATGGTTTCCACGGCGGCCAGCGTCGTGTTTGCCTCTTTGGCGGGCGATCATTTGGCGGGGATGACGCCGGCGCACGCCGTCATTCTGGGGGTGATTTTGAGCATGGGGGCCGTGGTGGGGGATTTGATCGAATCCCTTTTTAAGCGCGAGGCCGGGTTGAAGGATTCGGGCCGCCTTTTCCCCGGCATCGGAGGAATCCTCGACTTGCTGGACAGTTTGCTGTTCAATGCGCCGTTGATGTATTTGTATTTGCGCCACATCCTCACCTGATGAAAAACGTTGTGTTGCTCGGCTCGACCGGCTCGATTGGCGCCAGCGCCATCAAGGTGGCGGAGGATTTGCCGGGCGAAATCCGCCTGGCGGGCCTGGCGGCGGGCAACAATGTGGAACTGCTCCTCCAGCAAACCCTCCAACACCGGCCGGCGGCCATTTCCATCGGCGACGCCGCCAAGGCCGCCGAATTGAGGACGAGGCTGGGCGCGGCGGTCCAGGTTTTTTCGGGCGTGGAAGGCTTGATCCAACTGGCCACGCTGCCGGGGGCGGACATTGTGTTGATCGCGATTGTGGGCACGGCGGGTTTGCAGCCCGCGCTGGCGGCCATCCGGGCGGGCAAGGACATTGCGGTGGCGTCGAAGGAAATCCTCGTCATGGCCGGGGAGATCGTCATGCGCGAGGCCCGCGAACATGGGGTGCGGGTGCTGGCGGTGGACAGCGAGCACTCGGCCATTTTCCAATGCCTGGACGGGAAGCCCGCCGGCTCGGTGCGCGCCCTTTGGTTGACAGCCTCGGGCGGTCCGTTCCGCTCGACGCCCCGGGAGGAGTTTGCCGCCATCACGGTGGAGCGCGCCTTGAAGCATCCCTCGTGGGTGATGGGCCGGAAGATCACGATTGATTCGGCGACCCTCTTCAACAAGGGCCTGGAAATGATCGAAGCCCGCTGGCTGTTCGACATCGAGATCGGCCGCGTGCAAGTGGTGGTCCATCCGCAGAGCGTGGTGCATTCCCTGGTGGAGTTTGTGGACGGTTCCATCCTCGCGCAGTTGTCCACGCCGGACATGTGCCTGCCGATTCAATATGCGCTGACCTGTCCGGGCCGCGTTCCCAGCCGCCGGGTGCGGACCGATCTGGCCCGCTTGGGGCAACTGACCTTCGAGCCGCCTGACCCCGAACGGTTTCCCGCGCTCAAGCTGGCGCGGCAGGCGGGCGAAACGGGCGGGACCCTCCCGGCGGTGTTGAACGCCGCCAATGAAACCGCCGTGGAGGCTTTCCTCGCCCGGCGCATCAATTTTCCGCAGATCAGCGAATGGGTCGCGCGCGTGATGTCCCGCCACGCGGTGGTGGAACACCCGGACCTGGCCCGCATCCTGGAAGCCGATCACTGGGCGCGCCAGGAAGCAGGGCGCTGACGGGCAAGATCGCGCCGAGGATCCGCGCAACAACAACTTCTGATGGACGAGTCACGGCCCGGAGGAGTCCCGCCCCGCCGGTTTGGAATCGGGGGCGTCGCGGTAGCTCTGGACGACCCACTCGCTCAGGATTTTGTCGGGGGCGTTGACGGCGTCCACGTCAATTGTAAATACATCCTGGCCGGTGTTTTGGAAGATGAGTTTGAGGCCGAATTGAAAATCCTTGAAACGCAAGGCGCAAAGTTCCCGCACCGGCAGGCGCTGCTCAAAGGCCAGGCAGACGAGCCTCTCGGCGGCGGCGGCGGTGAAACGCAGGCCCAGGTGGTGGTTCTCGCCGAAGCGCAGGGCAAAATCATGGGCCAACTGGCGCGCCACCACGCGCTCTTGTTTTTCGTGCTCCTCCAGGAGCTGGCGCAAATCGGCGGCCGGATTGTCCACCAATTCCCGGGTGACGACAAAGCGGCGGACCTGGGTGGAGGGAAGCTCGAATTTGAAGTCGCGGAAGATGCGTTCGCAGACGGTCATCAGGCCGCGCGCCCCGGTGGTTTCGGCGGAGGCCAGATCGGCGATGCGGCGCAGGCCGTCGTCGCCAAAGAGAACTTCGATGCCGTAGGCGGAAAAGGTCTGTTCGTACTGGCGGATGATGCTGCCCTCGGAAGTTTTGAGGATGGTGAAGAGGTCTTCGGCGGAAAGTTGCTGGCAGACCACGCGCACCGGAAGGCGGCCAATGAACTCCGGCTCGAATCCGAACTCAATGAAATCGCGGGTCTGGGCTTGATCGAGCCAGGAGGTTTCCGCGCCGGGCACGGGCTGGCTGGAGGAACCGAAGCCGATGGTGGCGGAGCGGAGGCGTTTTTGCACCAGTTTTTCCAAACCGTCAAACGCGCCGCTGACGATGAACAGGATGTGGCGGGTGTTGATGGTGGAGGGGGCGCTCTTGCCGCGCTGCGAGACCTCCATCATCGCCTGGATTTGGCCGCTGATGTCGTTGGGGGAGCGGGCGGGGACCTCGGTTTCCTCCAGGAGTTTGAGCAGGTTGGTTTGCACGCCGCGCCCGCTGACGTCGCGCCCGTTCATGTTGGGCGCGCCGGCAATCTTGTCAATCTCGTCAATGTAGATGATGCCGTATTGCGCCCTTTCCACATCGCCGTCGGCGTGGCGGAGCAGTTCGCGCACCAGGTCTTCGACATCGCCGCCGACGTAGCCGGTTTCGGAGAATTTGGTGGCGTCGCCCTTGATGAAGGGGACGCCGATCAGATCGGCGGCGTTGCGGATGAGGTAGGTTTTTCCCACGCCGGTCGGGCCGATGAGAATAATGTTTTGCTTGGCGTAATTGGGGGTGTCCTTGCCTTCGCGCGCCAGGCGGACATGGTGATAGTGGTCGCACAGGGCGACGCTGAGGACTTTTTTCGCCTCTTCCTGTTTGATGACAAAGCGGTCGAGGAAGGCTTTGACATCGCGGGGCGTTTTATTGAAGAGGAACTCCTGTTCGGGCGGAGCGGGCGGCGGGGATGCCGCGGGGCCGGCGGGTTCGGGTTTGGGCATCGAGCCGCCGGCCAGGTGCTGGCGCACGAAATCCTGCATTTGGCGCTGGAATTCCTCCGGGGAGACCGGGCCATTGAGATTTCGTTTCGGAATCATCGCAAGCCAACTTAAACCACACCGCGCGCAAATGGCAACATGTTGCGGGAGGCAGCCTCCGGCCGGGGGCGGCGGGAAAGGGACCTGGTTCCACACGGCGGGAGGCGGCTGGAATGGGACGGATAGGACGGATAGGACGGATAGGACGGATGGGACGGATAGGACGGATGGGACGGATGGGACGGATGGGGCGGAGCGGACGGAGGCGGCATCGCCGGGCCGGCGATCGAGGAATTGGCGGGGGCCGCGATGGGAAATGCGGAAAAACGGAAAATGCGCTTTGGGAGCGCATCTGAATTGACCCGGCGGGGTTCAATGATACAAGTAAGGAAGTGAATCGTATCGCAAAAGTGGGAAAAACGCTGGCCCTGCTGGTGGTTCTGGCGATGGTGGCCATTGGAGCGGGACTTGTGATTGCCTGGTATATGGGCAATCACGACACGGTGAGCGCGGTGGCGCTGGCCCCCGAGACTCCCGTTTCGCAGCCGCCCGAATCCGCGCCTCCCACGGTGACACCTCCCAAAGGTCCGGGACTTGGTTCGGTTCTGCCTCCGCTGCCGCCAGTCTGGACCAACCCGGTGACTCCAGCGGACAGCCTGCCGTGGGGACAAAGGCTGGATGAAATTCTGTTGCGCGGCGGCGAACCGAGCGACAAGGCGGACATGATCACCAACCTGATGAGGGTCGCGCCACCGGAGGCCCAGGTGGAGCTGGCGCAACACTTGATCAACATGGCGCAGGACGATCACTACGATGGGACGGCGGGATTGCTGACCAACGCCGCCACCCCGGCGGCCGTGTCCACGGTGCTGATGAATGATTTGCTCAACCGCCGGAACAACCTCAAGCTGCCGATGCTCCTGGCCATCGCCCGCAATGACGACCATCCTCTCAAGGACCAGGCCAGGGACATGTTGGAGCTTTTTCTCCAGGCGGATTATTCCACCAACTGGGACCAGTGGGCCGCCGCCGTGGATGCCTGGCTGCAGCAGAATCAGTAGCGATGAGGAAAGATCCGTTCCCAACAGGGACGGGCCGAGTCACCAGACGCGGTTCAGGCCGCCTTCCGCAATGGCTGTATCGTTTGTTCGATTTCCCTGGCGGAGGACAACCGGGCTTGATCCAGTTCGTAATGGGATTGCAGATTGAGCCAAAACTGGGGCGTGGTGTTGAAATATCGTCCCAGGCGCAGAGCGGTGTCGGCGGAAACGCCGCGCCGGCGCAGCGCGATTTCATTGACGCGGCGTGAAGGCACATGGATCTCCCTGGCCAGACGGTACTGGGAAATGCACAGCGGCTTCAAAAAGTCCTCCAACAGGATTTCTCCCGGATGGACAGGATTCAAGGCTGGGTCTTTCATAACATTCCTTCGGTTCAATTTGCGGACCGGCTCGCTCCAACGCAGGGTTTGTTCGTAATTAAACACCATCCCGGTGTCCCGGCATTGAAGCTCCGAATCACCCTTCAATAGCAACCAAAACCGTTATCATGTCAAACGCGCCATTCCGGCGATTGGGGCTGCCCGCCCCGTCGTGACCGCCAGTGAGTTCGTCGAGCCCAGGGGTTGTCTCCGCGGGGTCAATTCGCATTTTCCCTCCTAAAAAGGCAGTAAAACGCTACGATTTCCCTCGGAAAACAGCAAAATATGCTGTTTCAAATGTAGCCATACATTGTTGCCTTTTTCCCTTGACATCCTTGCCATGCG
>JBEKIA010000056.1:0-18312 GCA_050011995.1 Verrucomicrobiota bacterium | reverse complement strand
TCAATCCCCGCCTCAACGACCTGCTCAGCCGGGTGCGCCACACCAACACGCTGGTCATCGCGGATCGCGGGTTTCCCTACTGGCCGCGGATGGAAACGGTGGACCTTTCGCTGGTGGACGGCATCCCCACGGTCTTGCAAGTGTGGGCGGCCATCCGGGGGAATTTTGCGGTGCGGCGGGTCTGGATGGCGCGGGAATTTGTCAAGCATAACGACAAGGGCGTCCAGGCCGCCTTTGCCCAAGCCCTGCGCGGCCTGCCCGTGCTGCGCGAACCCCACCTCCAATTCAAAAAACGCGTTCCGGCGGCCGTGGGGCTGATCCGCACCGGGGACACGATTCCGTACGCGAACCTGATTTTGGAGTCAGGCTGAATCCTGCCTCACTTGGGGATCGCCCAGGTGAACGCGTAGGCATAGAGGAGCACCACCAGCCCCACCAGGAACGCCAGGACGATGCTGTGTAAAATGACGGCCTTGAAAATGGCGGCTTCCTGGCCCTGCTGGTTGGTGGAGGTGCTGGCCACGACAATCGAGGGCGCGGAAATCATCTTGCCCATTACCCCGCCGGTGCTGTTGGCCGAAGCCATGAGAATCGGGCTGAGGTGAAGTTGCTCGGCGGTGACCCGTTGCAGGTGGCCAAACAAGGCGTTCGAGCCGGCGTCCGTGCCCGTCAAGGCGACGCCCAGCCAGCCCAGCAGCGTGCCGAACAACGGATACAGCCACCCGGTATGCGTCATGCTCAATCCCAAAATAGTGTCCATGCCCGAATAGCGCGTCACGTAGGCCAGGCCGACCATGAAAACGATGGCCGTCATGGAGGGAGTCAGTTGCCGAAGCGTCCTCCAGAGCAGCGACAAGGCCTGGGACACCCGCATGCCCATCATTAGAGCCGAGAGAAACGCGACGACAAACACGGCGGTGCCGGGCAGCGAAAGGACGTTCAGGTCCATGATGGCCGGCTCGGGGGTGGGATTGGGAACGACGGGCGGCATCCGCAGCACCGCGTTGTGCAGGCCGGGCATGGGGAAGTTCAACGCGGGCATGATCAGATGCTTGTTGATGGCCGGCAGCCCGCAAAAGAAGATTAGGACAGAAGCCCAAATAAACGGCGACCATCCCTTCAAGACGCCGGCCGCCGAATGTTTTTTGGCCGGCATCGCCGGATCGCGCTCCTGGATTTCCAGCAGATGGGCCGGCTTCCAGATTTTGAGGAAGCCCACCATCACCAACAGGGAGAAGATGGGGGCGACGATGGTCACCAAGTTGGTTTCGGCAAAATTAGACCAGAAGAACTGCATTGCAGCCATAGAGGCGCCGCTGACCAGCAAGGCCGGAAGCACCTCCCAGGTCTGTTTCCAGTTGACCGTGGCGCGCACCAAATAGAGAGGCAGGAGGAACGAGAACGGCGGCAGAATCCGTCCCATCATGGCGTTGAGGGCTGGTTCCGGCAGGTTGGTCACGGCCGCCAGCACCCGCACCGGGTTGCCCACCCCGCCCCACGCCACCGGCGCCGTATTGGCCAGCAGACAAACCGTGGCGGCCTGGAACGGCGGGAAGCCCAGGCCGATCAAAAAGGAGCCGGCTATCGCCACCGGCGTGCCCCCGCCGCCGATTCCTTCCAGAAAGGCCCCGAAACAAAACGCGATCAAGATGACTTGAATCCGCTTGTCCGACGAAAGTCCGGCAATGGATTCTTTCATGACCTGAAACTGGCCGGTCTCGATAGCGATGTGATAGAGGTAGAGCGCCCCAATGACGATCCAGGCAATGCGCAGGAAACCGAAGACAAAACCAATCAGCAGCGCCTCCGACACGAAGGCCGCCGGCATCCCAAACAGCCCCAGCGCCAGCAGCATGGCCACAATCATGCCCGTCAGCGCCGCCACCCACACCGGCTTCTTCATCACCAGCATGACGAAGAACAGGCTCAAGACCGGCAGCGCCGACAGCAGCGTCGAAAGCGGCCACCAACCCGCCGGATCATAATTTTGGCTCCAGGTCACGGCATTGTCCCGGGAAGGTTGCGTTTGCCCTTATATGAAGTGTTGTTCAATTCGCGCGACATCTTCATAAACCCGGCGGAGCGTGTCAAGTCTGGCATGGCATTGTTGGCAGGTCTCAATGGCCCTTGAGGGGAGAGGCGTTGAGCATGCCTTCGGACTTGGCAAGTTTGGACCAAGTCAGACCATAAAGGGCGACGAAAGCGAAGCAGACCATCGGGACGATGAATCCGCGCGACATGTCGTATTTGTCCGCGACCGCGCCCATCAGCTTGGGCAGGATGGCCCCGCCCATGATCGCCATGACGATGAAGGCGGACGCCTTCTTGGCCCGGGCGCCCAGGCCAAAAATGCCGAGCGCGAAAATGGTTGGGAACATGATGGACATGAAGAAATAGCTCAGGAAGACGCAGGCGACGGACAGCCAGCCCAGTTTGAGGAAGACCAGCAGGCAGATGACCACGTTCATGAGGCCGTAGAATCCGAGCACCTTGTGCGCGGCGAGCTTTTTCAGCAGGCCGGCGCCGGTGATGCGACCGATCAGAAAGCAGAAGAATCCCACCGAGGCGAGGAACGAGGCGCCCTGATCGCTGATCGAAAGAACATCGTCTTTGAAGGCCAGTTCCTGCGGATAGGCATCGCGCAAAAGCGCCCGGTTGAGGAAAGCCAAATTGACCTCTTGCTTCCCGGATTTCCGGGCCAGCAACTGCCGCGTTGTTTCGCCCAATCTGACTCCGCTGAAGCGCTCCGTGTCGTAGAGGAGCTGCTTCCCTTCGACTTTATCCGGGTCCTGCTTGACGATCTTGTTCAAATCCTCCAGCAAGGCCGAAAGCAGCGGCTTGGGAGCCGAGGTGGAATCCTTGTACTCTGCCAGCGCGGCGACGGCATTGCTGGACAACTGGCTGCTGAGGAAGGCGGATACGGCATCCGGTTTCTGTTTCAATTTGTTGGCAAAGCCGGTCAAATCCTGGATGTCACCGGCCGCGAACGTGGTATTGACTTCAATCCAATTCCTGGCCGCCCCCGAGTTCCAGGACCCGGGGATGGGCGGGACTTCGGAGGTCATGTAGTTGATGAAGAAGCTGAAGATTCCGGCTTGGGCGGCGACATATAAAAACTGAGCGGCCACGCCCCCCACGAAGTGGGGATGTTTCCAGATCGAGTGAGAGGCGCCCGGAGCGGCATCGTCCAGATGATAATCGTCCGCCATTTTGATGTCCGGGATGTCGGCGAAGAAGAAAACGACCGCGAGCACCACGACCACGACCGCGACGACGACGTAGGGAATGTAAAGCGTCTCATTGCCGGTGCTGCGGCCCGCCGCGTCCTTGGAATAAAAGAACATGCCGCCAATAATCGGGCCAAAGATCCAGCCAACGCCGTTGCAGGATTGGGCCAGATTGATGCGGGTGGCGGCGTAGCGGGCGGGGCCGAGCACGGTCGTGTAGGGATTGGCGACCGTTTCCAAAAAGGTCAGGCCGGCGGCGATGGCGCACACCCCGGCCAGATAGCCGACGAAGGCGCTGGCGGGCGAAACGCTGCCCGCCTTGGCCAGCGCATTGATGTGGGTGGCCGGCAGGAACCAGAAGCCTCCGAGCGCGACCATCAACAAACCCGCGATGATTCCGCCCTTGTAACCGAGACGGCTGGCCAGCAGGCCGGCAGGGAGCGCCATCAGAAAGTAGCCCAGATAATGCGCGAACTGCACCCAGGCGGACTGCGCCTTGCTCAGGCCCAGTTCGGTCTGGAAGTGCTTGTCCATCGTGTCAATCATGCCGTTGCAGACGCCCCACAGGAGAAACAGCGAACTGACCAGGGCGAACGTGACGACGAGGTTCTTGCCGTCGGGCATGCGGAAGAGACCGGTTTTTGTGGCGGATGGCGATAAGCCGGGACTATTTTCGGGCATAAATTTGCATGTGTCGCCGCCAGTCTCCCAACTTTTCCCGCAGGGTCAATCCTGAAAAAATGAATTCACGGTTGACACGCCGCCGCGAGGCGGTATCTTTCCCACTCTGGGTCGCGGGTTCACCGTGGTCGGCCGGTTGCCTTCCGACCGGGGGCAGCATTACTATATACGCAAACATGAAACGCCAGTATCAACCGTCGAAAATCCGGCGCAAACGCCAGCACGGCTTTTTGAATCGCAACTCCAAGAAAAGCGGGCGCGCTATTTTAGCCAATCGCCGCCGCGTCGGCCGCAAACGCCTTACCCCCGTGTAACGCGCCATGCCTGGCGACTCTCCTGCCGCGTTGGGCTTCCCGCGTTCCCGCCGCTTGAAGCAGCAAGGCGAATTCGCCCGCGCCCGCGCACAAGGCCGCCGCCTGATTTGCGGCTGCCTGATTGCCAATGTCCTCCCGCGCCCCGGCCGTCTGGCGGCGCGGCTCGGAGTGGTCACGGGGAAATCGGTGGGCAACGCCGTCGCGCGCAACCGGGCGCGGCGGCTGATGCGCGAAAGCTTCCGCCTCCATCAGCATGAACTGGCCGGGCCGGTGGATTTGGTGCTGGTGGCGCGCCCTTCCATCGCGGGCAAAAAGCTGGCGGAGGTGGAACGGGATTTTTTGCGGGTCCTGCGGCAGGCCCGGATCGGAGGCCCATGAACTTGGCACAACGAATGATGATTTTGCTGATCGGCGGTTATCAGGCGGTCATTTCCCCCGCCTGGGCGGTGTTTTTTGGCCCGGCGGGGCGGTGTCGTTACACGCCCACCTGCTCGCAGTACGCCCGGGAGTCCATCCGGCTGCACGGCGTGCTGGCGGGCGGCGTGTTGGCGGCCCGGAGACTTTGCCGCTGCCATCCCTGGGGCGCGTGGGGCGAGGATCCCGTCCCGACTCTTAATCCTAGCCAAAGATATTTGAAATTTTCGGTAGGGCGGCGCTGCCGCGCCGCCCAAAACCTGAGAGACATTTTTATGAGATTTTCAAAGTCAGAATCTAATCTTAATCTTTTTGTCGGGGAGCGCGGGCGTCCCCGCCCGCCGTGTCCGGCGTCCCGCCGGGCACATCGTTCAGAACCTGGATTAGGATTAAGATTAGGATTAAGATTAAGATTCAGATCGAGGTCAAACTTATCAAACCTTTCCGGGCATGGACCGTAAATCACTTCTCATATTAGTCATCGCGATCTGTGTGCTGTTCCTGCTCTCGGGGCTGATCAATCATTTATATCCGCCCATCCAGGTGCCGGTTCCGCCCCCGGCTGTGGCCGCCAATCAAACCGCCAATCCGCAACCGGCGCAGGCCGCTGAAGCTAGTGCGCCGGCCCCAATTCCGGGCGCTCCCGCCAATCCGCCTCCCGCCGCCCTGCCCGCTCCCTCGCTTCCCGAGGTGACGCTGGCCGTTTCCAACCGGGATTTAATTTTTCACTTCACGTCCCGCGGCGGCGGGTTGAAGGAAATCGCCTTGCGGAATACCAATTATCCGGCCGTGGTCCACAGCGCGCTGCCGGCGCAGGATGAACGGAATTTTGCCACCTTGAATTCCAAGGCCCCGGTTCCCATTCTGGCCGTGCTGGGCGAAAATGCCCAGGGCGGCGATGACTTCACGCTCTCCCAGCCGTCCAACACCCTCGTCCGCGCTGAAAAAACGCTGGCCAACGGCTTGCGCGTGGTCAAGGATTTTGAAGTCGGGGACTGCGGCACCAATTATCTTTTCACCGCGAAGATCCGCCTGGAAAACACTTCCTCCAACAGCCTGCAAATCCCCCGGCGCGAAGTAGTCGCCGGCACGGCCACGGCCATCGGACCGCTGGACGATCCGACGACCTTGGGAGCGATATGGTACAACGGCGACAAATCCGCCGATATCGGGGCGGGCTGGTTCGCCAACCGCACGCTGGGCTGCTTTCCGGGAACACCCCGCGCGGAATTTGAAGATGGGGCCAGCAACGTCGTCTGGGCGGCCCTGCACAGCCAATACTTCGCGTTGGCGGCGGTCCCCTCCCAGCCCGCCGCCGGCATCCTGATTCGCAACCTCAAGCTGCCGCCCCCGGACACCAACGGCGTGGCCCCCGGCCAGCGCCTCACCCTGACCAACAATTACGAGGGCTACCAAACCGCCTTCGTTTATCCCGCCGCGCATCTCGATCCGCGCCAGTCCCTGGAACAATCCTTCACCTTTTACGCCGGTCCCAAGGAATACAACGGCTTGGTGACAATTGGCCACTTCATGGGAAACAACCTGGATTTGGTCATGGGCTTCACCGGCTTTTTGGGCTTTGGATTCTGCTCCAAGCTGCTGCTCCTTTCCATGAACGGCCTCCATAACCTCGGGTTGACCTACGGCCTGGCCATTATTGCCATCACGGTGATTATCAAACTGGTTTTCTGGCCGATGACCGCGGCCAGCACCCGCTCGCAGAAACGCCAGCAGGCCATTGCGCCCCAACTCAAGGCCATCGCTGACAAATATAAGGATGACCCGCTCAAGAAGCACCAAAAGACGACCGAGCTTCTCAAGGAGCACAAGATCAGTCCGCTGGGCAGTTGCCTGCCCATGCTCATCACCATTCCGGTCTTCTTCGGCTTTTATTCGATGCTGCGCAACGCCATCGAACTGCGCGGCGTTCCCTTTCTCTGGGCGCCGGATTTGACCCTGCCGGACACCATCCTCGTCGTCGCCGGCTTCCCCGTCAACCCGCTGCCCCTGGTCATGGGCGCCACCCAGTTGTGGCAGTCCTATTTGACTCCCCCTTCCCCCGGCATGGACCCGGGCCAGCAAAAGATCATGCGCTGGATGCCGCTGCTTTTCGTCGGCATTTTTTATCGGATGTCCTCCGGCTTGAACCTTTATTACACCGTGTCCAACCTGCTGACCATTGCCCAAACCAAGATGACCAAGATGGGCGCCGATCCCGCCGCCAGTCCGGCCCGGCTCCTGGCCCCCGCCCCCCAGAAAAAGAAGTAGCCAAAACGGAGCGGGCCGTTTATACTCTGCCTTGTGCCAACTTATTGAACGATCCCAACGCCTTGCACAACCTATGGCCGCGCAACCCAAAGAAACCCTCATTCAACTCCTCAAACACCTCGGCTTCGAGGCCACCGTGGAGGAGCATCTTCTTGACGACGGCATCTTTCTCGATGTCAAAACCGACGATTCCGGCCGCTTGATCGGCCGGCAGGGCCAAACCCTTTCCGACCTGCAATACGTGACCAATCGCCTGCTCTTTCATCAGGACCAGACCGTGCCGAAGGTGATGGTGGATGTCGGCGATTACCGGGCCAAAGCCCGCGACACCCTGGTGCAAAAAGCCATGGCCGCCGCCGAGAAAGTCCGCCGCTGGGGCGATGTGGTGGAATTGGAGCCGATGAGCGCGTTTGACCGCCGCATTATTTACAGCGCCTTGAAAGACAGTCCGGGCATCGAAGCCGCCAGCGTGGAGGTCGAAGGCACCAACAAAAAAGCCATCCTCCTCCGCCCCAAACATTAGGGTGTCCGGCGGTATTTCGGCAATTGGTCCGCTTGCGGCGCAACCCGGCCCAGGTTGGGCGCCACATTGGCGTTGACGTTGCGGGCCGCCCAGTTGATTCCGCCCAGCAGGATTTGCTGAAAAACCGGGTTGCTCCACACGTCCTCGCGATGCCCCATGCTCGTGTAAAACACACGCCCCTTGCCGTAAGGATGCGCCCAAGTGGCCGGGTAGGGCGGCCGGTCGTAACAATAGTCGCCGCCGGTTTTCTGCATGTTCGAGGTGTCCTGCGCCAGGATCACATGCAAGTCTTTGGCAAAGTTCTTCAATGTGTACCATTCCTCCATCGGGCTGAAATCGGCCGGCAGCGCCTGCATCCCCGGAAATTTCGCGTCGGCGCAAATCATCCGGGCTTTTTGCTGCCCCCCGTGAATCACGAACTCTCCGCCGATCATCTGGATGTACGGGTCCGCGTTGGTCCCGTCGTTCCGAAATCGCGCCGCGTCAATCTCCCGGTTGCCCGGCGAGTGAAACGTGTCCGTCGCGCTGTGGACGCCCACGAATCCCTTCCCCTGCCGGATCGCCGCCAGCAGCGCCGCCTTCCCGCCTGGAGGCATCGGCGGGTTGTGGTCTGTGCCGCTTTCCGTCAAGTCGCCGGTCGTATAGAAAAGGAAAGCGTCATATTGGGCGAGGTTCTCCGCCGTGAACAGCCCGCCGTCCTTGGTGAAAGTGAATTCCAGGTTGTTTTTCTCCCCGATCTTTTTCAGCGTCTCCTCCGCAAAACTCAACTGCCCGCCGGTCCGGTGTATGGCGGAGTGCTCGTAGTTGGAAGACTTGGAAAAAACCAGGATCTTCCTGGCCCTTTGCGAGCGCGGCGAAGCGCAACCGGCGCAAGCCAGCGCGGCCATCAAGCCGGCCAGCGCGATGGTGAAAGTTTTCATAATGGATGAAGAGTAGCCCCCGTTGACAAAACCGCCATGCAAATTTACCCCTTTGTTTGGGTGGCACAGGCGACCCGCCTGTGCCGGCCGGCGACTCGCCGGCCGGAACCGAGGGAACCGGTCTGTCGTCGTGACCCAGCTCTCTCGCCAAAGGTCGTGTTTGACCTTCCGCCGGGCCAGTGGCCCGGCGGGACGGGCGAGTCGCCCGTGCCACCCAGGCGCTACGCAGCATGCCGGCTAAGGGGCGACGGAGATGGGCGCGCCGGGTTCGCACACGTACTGGCGCTCAACGCCGGCATCGTAAAATACCAGTTTTTTCTTCCCGTCCACCTCCGCCAGAAAACAGCTTCCCGGCGGGAACAGCGCGATCAGTTCGTCATCTGTCAAGTTCATTGTCCCTTTCGGTTTCACGCTCTCCTCCGCCTTCGCCGTCGCTTCCGGTTTCACCGGCGGCGCTCCCGGCGGCTTGAGCGCCAGCCGCCGGGGGGCTTCCGCCACCGGGCCGGCCAGCCAATGCGCGGCGCAGGCCGCCGCCACCGCCAAAACCGCCAGGCCGCCGCCCCATCGCGTCCAACGCCGGACGCGCTGCCGCGCTTGAAATATTCGCAGCGCCCCGGCTTTGCCGGCGGCGTTGGCCGCCTGCCAGGCGTCGTCCCGCAACACGGCTTCCAGCAGGGCGTCTTCATTATCGGGATCAGGATTCGTTTTCATGGCGCAACTTTTGCAACAATTGTTCTTTCAGTTTCTGGCGCAGCCGGGCCAGGCGGGATTCCACGGCCTTGTAGGTCAGGCCCGAGGCGTCGGCCAGTTCCTGCAACGGCCGCCCGTCCATGTAGGCGGCCAGCATCAACTCGCGCTCTTCCGGCTGGAGAGCGGCCAGCGCCTCGCGCAGGATTTCGGAAAGCTGACAAGTCGAATTTTCCGCCCCGGCCATGGACGCGGGCATTTCCTCCAGCGAAACGAACCGGTCCCTTCGCCGCTGGGCGCGCCAATGGTCAATGAAGGAATTCTTCGCCAGCGCGCAAAGCCAGGCCCACAACATTCGCTCGTCATCGAACACTGGGAACCGTTTCGCCAGCTTGGTCATCGCCGCCTGGCAGACTTCCCGCGCCGTGTTTTCGTCGCCGCGCGCCAGGACCAGCAGAAACCGGTAGAGGCGGAAACCGTAAAGATCGTAGAAACGGGCAAAAGCCGCCTCGTCGCCGCGCCGGATGGCCCGCGTCAGAGCCAGGATGTCGGGCGCGCCCGCCGCCGTGTCGCCGCTGGCTTTCAAAGGTTGTTTCAACCGCGCCTGGGTGCTGGCGGAAGGCACGCTGGGACCGGCAGCCTCGTAGATGGGGGCGGCGGAGTCTTCATCCAGCGTGAACATGGCTGGCTTTTCGTTACTTCTGGCCAGTCGTCGGAGCGGCGGGCTGCGGCGGAGAGGCAGGAGCGGGGTGGTCGCGCCACGCGGTTACGAAGGATTCCGCAGCTTGCAGCATGGAATCCGGACCGATCACCACAAGCAGGCCAGTGTCCCGGTGAACAACGACTTCGAGCGCATGGCGAAGGTCCGTGGAACCTTGATCTCGGGCCAATCTGCGAAGGTCGCTGTCAACACTCTCTGCCAGATTTTGCCATTCGTTGGTCGGAATTCCCTTCAACGAAAATACCTTCATCTTGTTGTCCTTCGTCGCGCTCGAAGAGGTGGAGCGGAAGAGCACGATGGAAGGCTTGGCGAGGTCGCCCACAACGCGCAGTTCCCCAATCCCTGGCTCTGCCTGCCCCAGACTGTCATAGAGCGCAACCAGGGCCTCCAACGGATCGCGCTGTGCCTGGAGTCTTGCCAGCACGGCCGGGTCAGGAGCAGCCGCAGTCGCCGCTACAGCGGGAGCCACCGTCGGATCGAAGCCTAAAGCACCGCCAAAGCCGCCTGTGCCGCCACCTCGCCGACTGCCACCACCACTGCCGGCGCGAAGTCCTCTCCCACGCGCGGGGATCCGGGCCAAGGATTCGCGACTCAGGCGAAACGCCGGAATATGAACTTGTTGCATCTCAATCGGGATGTCGGCAACGCTCATCCAATCAACTTGGTATTGCTCGTCCACGGCGCGAAGGAACTGCCTGGGATCGCCCCCGGGGAAATAGAAATCCACGTTGTCCCGGAAGGTCGAAGCATTGGCGCCTGCGCGGGCGCCGTTTTCCAGGGCGGGCGGCGGGGTGTTGGTTCCCCCGGTGGCCTGGGCCAGGGCGCTGCCTTGCAGCCAGAAGGCTGCGGGCGCGGCCAGCATCAAGGTGGTAAAGAAAATGCAGTTCGATTTCATATCATTTTTGGCTTGTTGTCATTATCGTTCATGTTGGAAGAAACGCCAAGCCGATTCAGGCCGCGTCTTCCCCTTCACAAGGGAGAACGACGCCCGCCCGCCAATTCCCTCGAACTTTCTGGCGCGCTCCCCACCCCACAGGGGTCAGTCCCACATAATCGCATATTTTCGTTTTCTTCCCGCATCTGTCTCAAGGTTCTTGCGTCTGAGGACAGGCGGCGGCGGGTTTGTCGGCGAAGGCCAGCGCGCCGGTCGGGCAATGGCGCACGCATTCCTCCGCCGCCGCGCCCAGGCCCTCCTCTATCGAGCGGCCAAAGGGCGCCGCCACCCGCATGTCGAAGCCGCGCCCGACAAAACTCAGCCCCAGCGGTTCGGCCGCCAGCTCGGTCAGCTTCACGCAAATCCCGCAAACAATGCACTTGCCCGGCTCGAAGATGACGCCGCCGGGCTGGAGTTGCTGGCTAAAGGGCCGCCGCTCCGCCCGGAACCGGCTGGCGTCGGCGCCATAAACTTGCGCGTAGTGCTGCAGGAGGCAATGGCCCGACGACCGGCAGTCGCAATGCAGGCATCGCGCCGCCTCCTGCGCCGCCTGGCCGCGGTTGATCCCGGAGCAGCGGTCGCATGGCAAAACGCTGTGTTCCTGGCTGGCGCCGCGCAGGAATTCCCGCAGTTCGCCCGGCTCCAGCCGGCCCATGACGCTGGAAAACGGTTTCTCGGGGCGGCGCGGCGGCTGGCCGCGCAAATGACGGTGGACGCACTCGGCCGCCGCCCGGCCCTCGGCCAGGGCGCGGACCACTTGCTTGACAGGCTTGACGCAGGCGCCGGCGGCAAAAATATTGGGCGGACTGACGCGGCAGGTGGACGGGTCGGCCTTGACCGCGGCGCCGGCCAGCGGCACTCCCAGTTTCTGGCCGTCGTCTTTGGCCAATTCGCCGACGGTGATCAGAATCGCGTCGAACCCGCGCCGCAATCCGTCCAAAGTCACTTGATTGCCCAACTCGATGCCGGTTTTGAAATCAATTCCCATCCCGGCCAGCAGGGCGACTTCCGCCTCGAGGACGGCGGAGGGCAATTCGCCTTCCGCCACCTCCCGCAACTTTCCGCCGGGTTTGGCATTGCGGTCAATGACCGTGACGGCGTGGCCGCGCCGGGCGAGGTCATGCGCCGCCGCCAGGCCGGCCGGTCCGGCCCCGACGACCGCCACGGACTGCCGGCTGGCCTGGGCGCGCGCGGCCAGGGACGCCCTGGCCTGCCTGGAATCCTGCTGGAAATCATGCTCCGTCAAGAACCGCTCCATTTCGCGAATCGCCGCCGGCTCGTCGAAAACGCCGCGGCGGCAGCCTTGTTCGCACGGATGGTGGCAAAGGCGGCCCAGCACTCCCGCCAGGGGCAGCGCCTGGCGCATCGTGGCCGCCGCCTCGTCCAGGCTGCCTGCTTCGATCTGCCGGATCATCACGGGAATGTTCAGTTGCAGCGGGCAAAGGCGATGGCACGGCGAGAGACAGTCCCCCACATGGTCGCTGAAAAGCAATTCCAGCGCGGTGCGGCGCGCCTCGTGGACTTCCTCGGTTTCGCTTTCGATGACCATGCCGGGGACGGCCGGCGTGGCGCACGAGGGAACCAGGCGGCCCTGGCCGTTGGACGCCACCTTGACCAGGCACGCCAGGCAGGAGGTCAGAGGCCCGCACTTTTCCAGGTGGCACAGGGTTGGAATGTCCAGGCCGGTCCGCCGCGCGGCCTGCAAAACCGTCTCGCCCGGGGAAACCGGCACGGCCTTTCCGTCAATAGTAATTGTGAGCGCGCTCATGTCACCTCGATGGCCTCCTGCGGGCACACTTTGCGGCAGGTGTCGCAGCGCGTGCAAATCTCCAGGTTGATTTCGTGCCGCGCGTAGGGCGTCATCGGGATGGCGCGGACCGGGCAATGCTGGGCGCAGAGGGTGCAGCCCGTGCAGGCGGCGGTGACCCGGTACTTAATGAGAGCGGCGCATTGGCCCGCCGGGCAGCGGCCTTGCAAGTGGGCTTCGTATTCGTCGCGAAAATAGCGCAGGGTCGAGAGCACCGGATTGGGGGCCGTTTTCCCCAGCCCGCACAGGCTGCCGGCGCCGACCTGGCGCGCCAGCCGTTCCAGTTCCTCGAGGTGGGCGCGTTGCGCCTTGCCCGCGCAAAGCTTGTCCAAAATATCGAGCATCCGCTTGGCGCCGACGCGGCAGAAGGTGCATCGGCCGCACGACTGGCCCTGGGTGAACTGGAGAGAATGCCGCGCGGTGTCCACCATGCAACACGAGTCGTCCAGCACCACCATCGCGCCCGAACCCATGATCGCGCCGGCCTGGTGCAAAGACTCAAAATCCACCGGCGTGTCCATGAGGGTGGCAGGCACGCAGCCGCCGGTCGGTCCGCCAATTTGCACGGCCTTGATGCGGCGTCCTTCCGCCGCGCCGCCGCCGATCTGCTCGACGATCTCCCGCAGCGTGGTTCCCATCGGCACTTCGATCAATCCGTCGCGGCGAATTTTTCCGGTCAGGGCGAAGACCTTGGTGCCTTTGCTCTTGGCCGTGCCGAGGGCCGCGAATTTCTCCGCCCCGTGCCGCACAATCCACGGCGTCACGGCCAGCGTTTCCACGTTGTTGACGAGCGTCGGCTTGCCCCAGAGGCCCGACTCGGCGGGGAAGGGGGGCCGCAGCCGCGGCATCCCGCGGCGGCCCTCCACCAAGGCGATCAGCCCCGTCTCTTCGCCGCAGACAAACGCCCCGGCGCCCTCGACCACGCTCAGACGCAACGGGAAGCCGGCGCCCAGCAAGGACGCGCCCAGCCAGCCGCGCTTTTCCATTTCCGCCAGCGCCGCCCGCAAGCGCCGGACCGCCAGGGGATATTCGTGGCGGACATGGAAAATCCCCTCGTGGGCGCCGACGGCCACCGCGGCCAGCGCCAGCCCTTCGATGATCCGATAGGGAAAGGATTCCAGAATCAGCAGCCAGTCGCCGTTGCAGACGACATACTTGACATCGCCCGGCTGCTGGCGGACGGCGCGCCATTTTTGTCCTGTGGGGAAACCCGCGCCGCCGCGGCCGCGCAGGCCGGACTTTTCGATGGTGGCGATGAGGTCGTCGGGAGAAAGGCCGGCTTTTTCGTCCGGCGTTCCCAGGCATCGCCGGAGGGCGGCGAAGCCGTCATGGGCGAGGTATTCATCCAAGTCCAGCGGATCGAGCTGGCCGAAATGTTCGGTGGCAATATGCACCTGTCTTTCCAGGAAGGCGCGGACGGCGGGATCGCGTTTGCTCATGGAGAAGCGCGCCACCGACTGCGGCGGCGCGGCCTCATCCAGCAGCAGGCCGCCCAGCAGGCCCGTCCAGAGCTGGCCGGCGCGCCGCAGGAAACCGCGCGGACGAAAATGCCGTTGCAGGAGGGCGCCGGCCTGGCCGGGGGTCAGGTTCGAATAGCAGGCGGCCGGCCGGCCCGGCAGCGCGACTTCAATCAGCGGCGCGCGATGGCATAAGCCCATGCAGCCCACGCGTTTGACGGCGACCTGGCCGCCGCATTGGCCCGCGCCCTGGCGCAAGGCGTGAAACAACAGATCGCTGCCCTTGGCCATGCAGCAGGAACCCAGGCCGACACGGATTTGGGCCAGGCCATTGGCGGCCGGAGGCCCTATTTCCTCGGTGGACCTGGCTTCGGCCGCCGCATTCTGCCGGGCGAGATAGTCGCGGACTTGGGCCGGAGCTTTTTCCGCGGACGCGTATCCCGTCAGCGAGCCGCCCATGTTCACCACGGGCGCCAGCGAGCAACAACCCAGGCAGGCAACCGGTTCGACGGTGAACTCCCGCGCCGCATCGGTGTCGCCGCCCGGAGGAATGCCCAGGTGCCGCCGCAGCGCCTCCTCCACCCTCTCCGCCCCCGCGACTTGACAGGCCGTGCCGCGGCAGACCTGGAGAATATGTTTGCCCGCCGGCTTGTGGCGGAACATGTCGTAGAAGGTCGAAACCCCGGCGATGGCGGAGGGCTGAATCCCGGTCAGCCCGGCGAGGCGCTGCAAGGCCTCCGCGGGCAGGTAGCCGTGATGCGCCTGGAGCGCCTGCAGAATCGGGATCAGCGCCGCGGGTTTGCCTCCGGTCCGCTCCACCGTTTCCTTGACAAAGTTGAGGTCAACATCGGGCATGGGTCACGGTTGTTTGGCCGGCTGGACGCCCTCCGGCCCCAGGCAGTAGAGGTTGGTGGCCCCGCGCAGGAAGATGCGGCCGCCGGCAAACGCCGGGCTGGCGATGAACTTGTCCGCCAGTTGGCTCCGCCCGATTTCCTCCAGCTCGCGCCCGGCCCGCAGCAGGACCAGCAGGCCGTTGACACTCAGGACCACCAGCCGGTCCCCCGCGATGCCGGGCGAGGCCTTTACCTCCGTGTCAAAATTCGTCTCCCAATTCTTTTTGCCATCGCGCGCCTCAAAACATTTCACCATCCCCATGCTGGTCACGGTGAACACCAGGTCCCCGCCGCCGGCCGGGCTGGGGATGTCGGGGACATTCTCCTCGTTGGTCCAGGCAACGCATGTTTTGGTGACGTCGCCCGCGCCGTCGGGCCGCAACGCCAGCAGCTTGTCCGCCGGATTGATCAGGACAACCAGCCCGCCGGCGAAGACAGGCGAAGGCACGACTTCGTTGGCGAGCAAATCCGCGCGCCAAAGCTCCGTGCCATCGGCCGGCGCGTAGGCGATCACAAAAGGCTTGGAGAGGGTAATGATCTGCGTCCTGCCCGCCGCTTCCACGACGATCGGAGTGGCCCACGACGCCGAGACGGGCCGGCTGCGCTCCCACAAGACCCGTCCATTGGCGCCTTGCAAGGAAATTAGTTTTGACCCTTCCTCGGGCGTGTCGCCCGCATCCAATTGCACGAACAAGTTGGTCCCCCAGACGGCGAGCGAAGCGGCGTAGCCGTAGGGATTCTTCAACGGGCCGAGGTACTTGGTCCAGGCAACCGAGCCGTCGAAGTTGAGCGCGCCCAGGTCGCCATTGGCGAAGATGGCATAAACCCGCCGCCCGTCTGTCGCCATGGTCGAGGCCGCGTAGGTCGTGTCTTCCGGCACCTCCGGGACTTTGGGCGGACTGCCCGGAACCTGTTCGACGGCCCGTTGCCAGAGAAGCGCGCCGCTGGCGACATTGTAACAGAAAACTTCGCGCTTCGCCGCCGTGCCTCCCGAAATAAACACACGATCCCCCCACACCACGGGCGAACTGTGGCCCGGCGCGGGGATGGGGGAGCGCCACGCCACATTGGTCCCGCTGTTGGTCTGCGCGGCCGCCCCGCTGCCGTCCCAGCCGCGGAAGCGCGGCCAATTGTTCTGAAATTCAGACAGCGCGGGCGCCTCCTCGGCGGGCGTCTGCGCCGCGCCGGCTTGGCCGGGGAGCTTCTGCCCCGCGGCCTGGTTGGCTGGCAGGACGGAAGGGTTGCCAAGTCGAATGAGCAGCAACGCTCCCGCAACCGCCAGAGCCACCCCGCCCAGGGACCGGCGCGCGCGCGAGGCCAGTATCAGCGACTGTTCGCCGGCATCGGTTTTGGGCTGTGGCAGCGGGGGAGTTCTCTGGAGAGCCGCCGCTTTCCCGGCCGCCAGCACCAGCGCCAGCGTCCCGCCCAGCAGCAGCCAGGCGCCGCTTTGATCCAAGGCGAGCCGAAGGCGGGTTTTCTGGCGGAATTTCTGGTCGAGCCGGCGGATTTCCTTTTGCACCGCCTCGTTTCTCGGCTCGGCGGCCAGCTTGTCCTTGAGCGCGAGCAGTTGCGGGGCTTTCCACGGATCGTTGACGGCAGCCGCGAAGTGCTCATAAACCAGGAGCGCGCAAACCAGCAGACAGAACAGGCCCGCGATCCAGCCGGTGAGCCAAAGCGCGCGATGAAAAGGAGTCGTGTTCATAACGGAGCGGGTTTTTCGGCCGCCGGCATCCAGCCGAGGCGGACGCGTTCGTTGGGGCAGGCGGTGAAGCACCGGGCACAGCCGAAACAGGCGCCGCGATCCGGCTCATAATCCGTCCGGCCCGGCAGCACCGACAAGGCCAGCAGTTTGAGGCCGATGACCAGCCCGATCCATCCGCCGAACAGCCAGCAGGCCAGATCAAAGCGGCGGCGCAAATCCGCCGCCGCCTTCAAAATGGCCTCTGGATTGTCGGAGGCGCGCTGGAGCGAAAGAGCCTCCGGGGTCATCAGGCCGTACTGCACCGGGGCGCTTTGCTGGCGGACGTAGCGTTCCGCCAGAGCCACGGCGGGATCCAGTTGCGCCGCCGCCGGGCTGAGTTTGGAACCGGCCCACGCGCCGGCGGCCACCAGCACCGGCAGAAGCGCCAGCGTCCAGCCGAGGCGTATTCGCGCCGCGCCCAGCCCCTGCGGGCCGGTCCCGGCGGGGGCCGGTTCGCGCATCGCGCCGAACGGGCAGGACTGTTCACAAAGCCGGCATTGCGTGCAGGCATCGGGCGTGACGCGGACGCGCCATTTGGAAGCCAGCGACGCCAGCCGGAGCAACCCGCCGTAAGGACAAAGGAACCGGCAATAGGGCCGGCCCACAAACATCCCGGCCAGCAGAAAGGCCGCTCCCAGAGTCAAGATGAAACTTCCGCCCGACAGCCGGAAGAACGGAACCAGCGGATCATACCGGCAAATCACAAATCCCGTCCCGGTTCCGGCGTAGATCAGCCCCGCGCCCAAAAAAACGTAAGGGATGACGCTGAGCGCCTGTTCCAGCCAGGGCGGCACGGTGACGGGCTTGATGAGCATGAAATCCTGCAGCGCTCCCTGCGGGCAGACCCCCGCGCAAAAAGCCCGCCCCGCAAACAACGCCACCACGATGGGCGCGAAGCAAAAGATCAGCGCCGTCACCGGCACGGCGTAATCCGGGTCGAACAGCGCATAGACGATGTTCTGCGGCGAGCCGATGGCGCAGATGCAGCCTTTGCGGAAAAAGCCAAAATACGCCAGGGAAAAGAGCGACAGCCAGAAAAGCCCGCGCCGCGAGCGTTTCTTGTAGATCAACCAGAGTGCCGCGGCCAAAGCGGCGAGAAACACGCCCGCGTCCGCGTATTGCCGCCAAAGCTGGCGCGCGGCGGGAGCGGAGGTGGGGGGCAGGCGGTAACCGCTTTCAAAATCCGGCGGCGGAAAACGCTGCTCGGCGCAAACCACCCACGCCAGGAGCAGCATCACTCCCAGCGCACCGAGGAATTTCAAACGGCGAAGCATAGCCTTAGCGGAGGTTGGTTTTGAGCAGGTAGGGTTGGTCCGCCGGCACGCGGCGAAAAGCGGCGCCGGGACAGCCGCGGGCAATGGAGCACTCGTTGCAGTTGAGGCAGCGGTCGTGCCGGATTTGGAGGAAGAGCGAGCCGTTGCCGAAGCGGGCGCAGCCCTCCACGCATTTGGCGCAGCCGATGCAGAGCTTCTCGTCAATACTATATTGATAATAGGGGTCCTCGACGTAGGTCCGCTGGATCGCCGCCGTCGGGCAAAGCTGGTTCTCCGCCGCCGTCGTCAATTCGTTGGGGTCCGGCGTGAAGAACGCCGTGCAAAGCTGGCAGTAGCCGCAGATGGCGTAGGCCTGGACGCACTTGACGGCGGACTGTTCCAACACGCAATGGGTGGCGCAGTTGCCGCAGTGCAGGCACTTGGCGGGGTCAAGCTGCCACACCCACGCCGC
>JBEKIA010000055.1:0-18486 GCA_050011995.1 Verrucomicrobiota bacterium | reverse complement strand
TGCGGCTGCAAATTGAGAGCGAGTTTCCTCTTTCGCCGGAGGAGCTGGCCTGGGGCAGCCGGCCCGTCGGCCCGCCCAAACCGCCGGCCAACGGCGGCCCGGCGCGGCAGGAATTGCTGGTGGTGGCCGTGAAAAAGGAAGCGCTGGAGGAATACGCCGCCATTCTGGCCGCGTGCGATGTCGTTCCCCTTTTCACCCTCGCGGCGCTGGCGCGGGCGGAACTCCATCCGCCGCCGCCCGGCTCCGGCGCGGTGCTGGACATCGGGCGCACTCATTCGGAGTTGATGTCTTTTGACAACGGGGTTCCGGCGTCCATCCGCATTGTGGCCTGGGGCGGCGAAACCATCACCCGCTCCATCCAGGAAAAACTGGGCGCCAGCTACGACGAGGCGGAAAAACTCAAGCTGAGGCCGGACCCGCCGGGGACCGCGTTTGACCCGCGGGGACCGTTGTTGCATAACGCCACGGAATCGGCGCTGGCCGCGCTGGCGGAACGGATCCAGCCCGCGCCCCCCGGCGGGACAATATACTTGACTGGAAAAAGCGCGCGCGACCGCCTCCTGGCGCCCTTTCTGGCCGGCCTTCTGGGGGGCGCTGTTTCCTGCCAATGCCTGGAACAGGCGTCCGGGGACGGGCCGTCCGACGCCATCGCCGGCCTGATCAAATCCGCCGGGCGGAACAGCGCGTCTCCCCCGTTGATCCTCGAACGGGCCGGCAGCCTCGGGGCGCCCCGGCCGGCCCGGCCGGCCGCTTGGAAATGGGCCGCCGCCGCCGCGTTGCTGGCCCTGGGCGCGCTCTTTTTCCCTTACGCGGAAGCCATCCTGCGCAAGCCGTTCCTGGAAAAGAAACTGGCCGCGCTGCAAGCCGATCGCGGCCGCCTCGCCACCATTGATCAGGAACTGGACTTTCTCAAATATCTCAAGCAGAACCAGCCGCCGTATTTGGACACAATTTACCTGCTGGCCCGGTCGGCGCCGCAAGGCACGCGTCTGGATGGCCTTTCCCTGGACCGCCGCCAGCAAGTCTCCATCCGGCTGAAAATGGCCAGCGCCGAGCAAGTCAGCGATTTTCGCTCCAAACTCATTGATTCCGGCTGGTTCGCCAGTGTGATGGTGGAAGAACAGACCCCATCGCCCGACCGCCGCGTGACCGTGCGGATGACGGCGGAATTAAAACCGGCGGAATCCCGCAAACCGATCGCCGCCGAACCGCCCGGCAAGAAAACCGACAAATCACGCCCCGGCGGCGATGAGCCGGACTTCGGCCTAATGCCGCCGCCAGAGCCGATGATGATGCCTCCCACCCAGCCCATGGGAATCCCCCTCCAGGTCACACCCGCTCCCATGCCGGGCGGGCCGGACACGCCGGCGCCTCCGCGCGGCGGGAGGCGCGGACGCGGAGCAACCCAGCCCGAAACTGCCAGCCCCGAACCATGAACCGCCAACTAACACTTCGGGAAAAGCGCACCATCCGCATCGCCGCGGTCTGTGTTGCCATTTATCTGGCGCTGTTTTACGGCCCGGTTGCGCGCAACTATCTCAGGGCGCGGCGCCAGGCCTACGAACAGCTTGTCCAGCAGGCAAGGGATCTGCGCAACGTCATCAAGCCATACGAAGAAAAGGTGGCGACGGCCACCAACCTGATGGACCGCTTCCACATGGACCCGGGCAAGCTCAAGCATTCCTCGGTGGTGGCCGAGGCCAGCGCCGCCATTCAGCAGATCGCGGCGTCCGAGAAAGTCGCGGTGGGGCCGATCCGGGAAACACCGGGGCGCCCTTCCGCCAGGGAGGCTGGCTCCATCCAATTTGAAGGGACCGGCCCGATTGCCGCGGTGATGGACCTGCTCCATAACCTGGACCGCAGCGGTTTTCCGGTGATTATTGACGCGGTCCAATTCACTTCCGACCCGCGCGCGCCCAATGGCCTCAAGGTGAACCTGACCATTGTGGTTCTGGATTATGACGCCTGGAAACCCAAGGAGGAGAAGCCCCATGCTTGACCGCTTCGAACGGCCTGTAAAAATCATCTGCCTGGCGATGGCGGCGTTGCTGGCCTGGCAACTGGGCAGCCTGGTCCTTTCCCGCGACCCTCTGGCCAATCTAAAAATCCCGGCCCTGCCCACCTTGCCGGGAGCAACCAACGAGCCTGCCAAGCCGGCTCAGAAGCAGACGAATGCCGCGATGCTAAAGAACACCGGGACCAACGCGACGAATGGCATAAAAGCCGCCAACGGCACCAATGCCGCCAATGGCACAAATGCGACTAGCACCACGAACGCAATGGCCCCATCAACCAATGCCTCCGTGGCAGGCGATCCGGGCCAGACGAACGCCGACTTCGGCCCGGCAGGTGGCGGTTCGCGAAGGTCCGGCCCGCCCGAGGCAATGCCAGGCCTGCCACCAGGCATGACGCCCGAAATGATGGCCGGCATGCCTCCTGAAATGGCGGCCCGGATGATGGCCGGCGGCGCGGCCGGCGGACGCAGGGGAGGCGGCATGAAAAAAATCGAGCTTCCACCCGAGGTCCAGGGCCGCGTGGATAGAATCCTCGACAGCGAGATTTTCGGTCCCATCATCAGGCCGATGCCCCTGGCCTTGATCGGCATTTCCGACCAGGAGGCGTTCCTCCGGGCGACCAACGGCCAGACCGGGCCGGTCAAAGTCGGCGGCCAGCTCGGCGGGATCAAACTGCTGCGCATCGGCGTCAACCGGGTCCTCGTCGAGCAGGATGGGGAAAAGAAAGAACTGACCTTATTTGGCGGCATTGGCGGAGAGAGCCTTATGCCCATACCGGCCAACGCGCCCTCCACCAACACGCCTTCCACCAACACGCCTTCCACCAACACGCCTTCCACCAACACGCCTTCCACCAACAGGCCCTCCACCAACGCGCCCTCCACCAATCCGCGATCCAACAATGTGCCTGCGAGAAGGGCATCAACTCGAAATGCGGCAGCCAGCAACTCCTCAACCAACAAGATTCTTTCGTCCAAACAAAAGGAGACCCAATAATGCAAACCTCAAAACGCCGGAAGCTAAAAATTACTTTCATCCTGGTGATGCTCTCGCTCTGTCTGGCGGCTGTTTTCCTCTGGTGTACACTGCCCTTCGTCCACGCCCAGAGCGGGGAGAAAGGCGCCGGGACCAACGCCGCCTCCTCCGCGCCCGTCGCCAACTCAACCGCGGCGCCGCCCGGGGCGGCCAGCCCCGCGCCGCCCGCGGCGACGAACCCCGCATCGGCCGGGGCGGCGAACCCCGCGCCGCGCGCCTCGACGGACACCAACCCTCCCGCCACGGCGGCGGGTTCCACCAATGGGGCCGACGGTTCGACCAATGCGCCGCCCGATGGCGCGGTGGTTGAGGCCAGGAAATTGCCGACCGATTTGATCCCCTTGAGCCTTCAGAACATGCAAATTGACCAGGTTCTCCAGTGGCTGGCCGAAAACACGGGCAAGAGCGTCGTCAAACATCCCACGGCGCATTGTCAAATTACGATTGTCAGCACCAAGAAGGTGACCCGGCGGGAAGCGGTCACCATGGTGTATCGCGCCCTGGGCATGGAGGGTTTCACCGCCATTGAAACCGGCACCTCCATTCTCATCGTGCCGGCGGACCAGGAGTTGAAGATGAATCTGAGTCCCGAATTGATGGGGGCCGCGGACACGGCCGTTCCCGGAGGCCGCCAGCGTTTGGTCAAAGTTTTTCCGCTGCTCCACCTGCCGGTCGCGGATCTGACCGAGAAAGTCAAAAGCGTCCTTTCCAAGGAAGCGGTCGTGGTCACCGACGACCGGGCCAATCTCATGGTCGTGACCGATTACAACGACAATCTGGCCGCCGCCACCGGGCTGATCAACGCCCTGGACGTGGAAAAAAACGACGACGTCATCGTGCGGGTGGTCAACTTGAAGAATGTCAACGCCCTGGAGCTTTCCAAGCAAATCCAGCCGCTTTACCAAAAGCTGACCGGCAAGCAATCCAAGGAGTTGATCGAAGTGTCGGCCAGCGACAACGCCAATTCGCTGATGGTTCTTTCCAGCGCGGCCAATTTCAGGGAAATCGAGAAATTTGCGACCTCGCTCGACACCGCCGACGCGCAGGAGACGATGATGAAAACCTTTGAGTTGAAAAACGCCGACGCGCAGGACGTGGCCAAACAACTGCAGGACCTGGGCAAGAACCAGCAGGGCGATAACGATTCCGGTTACCGCATTCTTTACCTGGGCGGCAACCCCAACGGAAAGGACACCAAGAAGATCAGCATCGTGGCCGACCGCCGCCGCAACGCCATCCTCGTGCAGGCCCCGCCCGCCGCCATGGAGGGCATCGGCAAAACCATCGCCGCGCTGGACCAACCGATCCAGGACAACAGTCTGGCCCCCCAAATTATCCACTTGGAAAACGTCAGCGCGGGCGATATCGAAGACGTGCTCAACGAACTCTTTCTCAAAAAAACCACGGCGCGGTCTTATTATGATTATATATTCGGCTCCGAGCAGGAGACGGACCGCGATGTCGGGCGGCTGTATGGCAAGGTCCGCATCACCAGCGAGGCGGCGGCCAACGCCCTCATCATCACCGCCAACTCGCAGGAGAACCTGGACGCGGTCATCGCGGTGGTCAAGGAGCTGGACAAGCCGTCGGCGGCGGGCGACACCACCTTTCATGTCAAGCTCAATTTTGGCAACGCCCAAAAAATCGCCAACCGCATCAACATCCTCTTCGCCAAGAACGGCTCCGTCGCCCTGCGCCAGGCCAATCAGCCCAATCAAAATGCCGCCAACACGCAACCCCAGCAACAACAGACGCAGCAGACCACCCCCTCCGCGGACGACTTCTCGCTGGAACAGGTGGTCAAGGAAGACCCCTATTATTCCTGGCTGGGCGGACCGCCCGATGCCAGCGAGCGCAACGGCAGTTCCGACAGAATCACCGAGCGTCCGGTGAGCGATCTGGTGGGCCGGGTGAGGGTGGTGCCGGACGAAGCAGCCAGTTCGCTCCTGGTCACGGCCAATATCCACCTTTTTGCCCAGGTGAGCAAGATGATCCAAGACATGGACGTTCCGCCCGCGCAGGTCTTGATCGCAGCCAAGCTGGTGCAAGTTTCCGCCGATTATCTGGACCAAATCGGTGTGCGCTTCTCGCCCGACGGCGGCCAGGTTTTTTCCGGGGCTGACTATCAGAATTCCCTCATGCCCCACGCGGGGGGGACTTACCTGAAGGGCTTTGGTAACAACACCCAGGTCAACAATCCCATCAATCCGGGCGGCTCCGGCCTCGCCGCCCCGGTGGGCCAAGCCCTGGCCAGTTTGCGCTCCGGCGTGTTGGACAACACCATGAGCATGGATTTTCTCATCCAGTTCCTGCACGAAAACGCCGATGCCACGGTTATTTCCGAGCCGCAAATCACCATTTCTGACAATGACATGGGCAAACTTTTTGTCGGCCAGTCGGTCCCGATCGGAACCGGGTCCGTCAACCCGGCCTTGGGCGGCAGTTCCCAAACCATCACCTACAGGAATGTCGGCGTCATCGTCGAAGTCGAACCTCACATCAACGATTCCGGCGACGTGCAACTGCGCATCCGCACCGAGTCCTCCACCATTGAGCCAACCCAGATCAACTCCAATGTGGTGATTGACGCCGCCCAATTCCGCACCGAACTCACCGCCAAAGCCGGCGAAACGCTCGTGCTGGGCGGCATCATCCAGAAGCAACTCAGCGATACCACCTACAAAACCCCCATTCTGGGCAGCATCCCTCTCTTGAAATATGCCTTCAGCAAACGCGACAAATCCGTCAAACGCACCGAACTCCTGGTTTTCCTCCGTCCCAAAGTGGTGCGCTCGCCGGAGCAAGCCCGCCAGTTGCTGGAGGAACTCAGCAAGAAAATGCCGCTGATCCAAAAATCGGAGCAGAACGCCCCGGAGGCCGGGCCGGAGCCGGCGGACAACCCGGCGGGACGAAAAAAGGAATGAAATTTTCCGCGGCGGCAAGTTTGCGCCGCCGGGCGGCGAACGCCGGGATTGAGGAGCAAGAACAGCGCAAAAAGCTCTGGCGCGGGCACGGCCTCTGGGCCATGCTGGGCCGGCTTTCCTTCGTATGAATGGTGAGAGTCAGGAAAAATTGTCGCTGTTCTCGTGGCGCATGCCCCGCCGGCGGTTTCTCTGGGCCTTGAGCCTGGTCCTGGCCGTTTGCGCCGGGGTTCTTTATGACCGCTGGGCGTTCATGACCGGAGTTCCCGCCGGGGCGAGACAGGATTTCCAACTCATCGCCCAGGCCTGGAACATCATCCACCGCAATTATGTGGACCGCAGCGCCCTGCGATCCTCCGTTCTCACCCATGCCGCCATTCAAGGCATGACCGATTCCTTGGGCGACTCCAACCACACCGTCTATCTCAACCCGGAAATGCGCCGCCACGCCAGCGCCTCCATGCGCTCCAAATTCACCGGCATCGGCGTCGAAATCAAAACCCAGGACCGCCGCGCCGTCGTCGTCGCCACCCTCGACGGCTCGCCCGCCTTGCGCGCCGGCGTGCGGGCGGGGGACATCATCCTGGAAGTGGACGGACGCTCCGTCGCCGGGCTGCCCTTGAGCGAATTGGAAGATTTGATCACCGGGCCGGCCGGGGCGCCCGTCCGGCTGGGCGTTCTGGACCCGGGCGACGGCCGCCGCAAGGAATTCAACATCGTCCGCGCCTCGATCAAGATTCCCAACGTGACCTGGCACGCCTTGCCGGGCGGGCAGGCGGCGCACCTGCGCGTGGCGCTCTTCGGCGAGGGCGTGGCGCATGATGTCCGCGGCGACTTGCTCGAAATGCAGCGCCAGGGAATAAACAGCGTGGTCCTGGATTTGCGCAACGATCCGGGAGGAGTGCTGGAGGAAGCGGTGGGAGTGGCCAGCGAATTTCTTTCCGGCGGCAACGTCTTCCTGTCAAAAAACGCCGATGGGAAAATCACCCCCGAACCGGTCAAGCCGGGCGGCGTGGCCGCCAACATGTCCGTCGTGGTCCTCATCAACGGCGGTTCGGCCAGCGCCTCGGAAATCGTCGCCGGGGCCTTGCGCGACGCGCACCGGGCCTCCCTGGTGGGACAGACCACTTTTGGCACCGGCACCGTTCTGGATCAATTTCAGTTGTCCGACGGTTCGGCCCTGCTGCTGGCCGTGGGGGAATGGCTCACTCCCGGCGGCCGTTCCTTCTGGCACAAGGGCCTCAAGCCCGACGCCGAGGTGGCGCTGCCCGCCAACGCCGTGGCCCTCATTCCCGCCCATGAGACGGACTTGACCTCCGCCGGCCTGCAAACCAGCGGCGACGAACAACTCCTCCGCGCCCTCTCCCTCCTCGCCAGCCCGCCGGAGAAATAACCGGCCCGGCCGGATGGATGGGAACCTGACGGGAAAAGGGGGCTGGACGGCCGCATGATTTCAATGCGCGGCGGAAGAGGCTGTGCGGAGAAGATGGTGTCGGCGCGGCCCTTTCGTCCGGCCTCACTTCAACTTGCCGTGCAAATAATCATCCTCCGCCTTCTTGAGTTGCTTGTTCAGCTTCTTGAGGTCGGCGGCGGGCGGCACGAAAAAAGCGGCCCAGGCCGGGCGCTTGGGCATTTTGTCAATGGCTTCAAAAAGCGCCGCGGGGCCGTCGGTGCCGAGGGCGCAATTCATGGTGTTGAGGGTGGCGGCTCTGACGCTTTTCTCCCACTCGGCCGGGGCGAGGAAATTGTTGATGGGCACCAGTTTGCCGGCCAGCATCTGGCCGGAGTATTTGCTGTAATTCCCCAGATAATGGTGGGAGAGGTTCAGGGCCATGGTCATGCCAATGATCTGGTTGAAAATGCCCTCCTGCTCGTTCATCACATCCTCCGTCCAATAACGGTTGTCAACCATATTCGGCACCTCGGGCGGCGCGTCGCTCTCCGCCGCGCGGGACAGATTGAGAATGTATTGTTGAAAGCAGCCCGGCTGGATGCGGTCAATCGCCCTGGCGTGAGCCAGATGATTGACCAAGTCAATATAACCGGCGGAAATGGAAACCTCGCCCCATCTTTGGTCCCCGTCTTGCATGGCAATGGGGGTGATGACCGGCGCATCCATGTTCTCCACCTCGACCGGATTGGGGGCGAGGACCTTCTGGAATTTTGGGTCCAACGTCTGGTAAAGCGTTTCGCCCAGCGCGCAAACCCTCAACAAGCCATTGGGGTAAACATGCGGCGCGGCATTGGTCTCCGCCAACGCCGGGAACAAGGCGGAGAACCATGCCGCCGCCAATAGCATCTTCACCTGATTGCGCACCATGCACATAAATCGAGTTATTTGGGTCAATTCACTGACCGCCAGCCAGAAACATATCGTCACGTCGGCCTTCGCGCTTAACCCTCCGTAACCCGCGCCCGCCGTGAGGCGGACAAGCCAAAGGCCCGGCAGGCCCTAACTGTAGTCAAAAGATTAACACTGCTTAACGTGGATGGCAAGAGTTTAATGGATTAATTTTGGGTGGGCCGGAGAAAGGCGGAGTCCCCGCAGGCCGCGATGGCCCGCCACGGCGCGCGCGCGCTGCGCCCCCCTGCCAGCCAAGACGAAGGCGAAGGCGTTGCCGGCAAAAGGTTGAGTTTGTGTCCCAATGGGAATAATGAGATAATGAGATCATGCGATACAGACGATTTGGCAAAACCGGGCTGGCCATGCCGGTCCTCTCGTGCGGAGGGATGCGCTACCAATGGAAATGGCAGGATGTGCCGCCGTCGCAAATCCCGCCGGACAGCCAGGCCAACGTCGAAGCCATCCTCCGGCGCGCGCTGGAATTGGGGATTCATCATTTCGAGACGGCGCGCGGTTACGGGAGTTCGGAAATGCAATTGGGCAACATCCTGCCCCGGCTGCCGCGGGGAAAAATCATCGTCCAAACCAAGGTGACGCCCCGGGCCGAGCCGGCGGAGTTTCTCAAAACCTTCCAGGAGTCCCTGAAGCATCTCCAGCTCGATTACGTGGACCTGCTCTCCTTGCACGGCATCAATGACCGCCAACTGATGGATTGGTCGTTGCGGAAAAACGGCTGCCTGGCGGCGGCGCGGCGGTTGCAGAAGGAGGGGCGGGCGCGGTTTGTCGGCTTTTCCACGCACGCCACCACCGATGTGATTTTGGAAACGGTGCGGAGCGGCGAATTCGATTACATGAATGTCCATTGGTATTTTGTCAACGATCTGAACTGGCCGGCGATTGCGGCGGCGCGACAGTTGGACATGGGGATTTTTATCATCAGCCCCAATGACAAGGGGGGAAAACTTTACGAACCGCCGCCCAAATTGACGCAGTTGTGCGCGCCGCTGACGCCGATGCAGTTCAATGACCTGTATTGTCTGGCCCGGCCGGAGGCGCATACGCTCAGTTGCGGGGCGGCGCGGCCCGGCGATTTTGACGAGCATCTGCGCGCGCTGGATTTCCTGGACACGGCGGCGGAGACCATCGCGCCCATCGAACGCCGCCTGCGCGCGGAAATGGAGCGCGTCCTGGGACGCGACTGGTGCCAACGGTGGTCTGAGGGGCTGCCGGACTACCTGAGTGTGCCGGGCCGGATCAATGTTTCCGAGATCGCGCGGCTGTGGACTTACGCCAAATCGCTGGACCTGGTGAGTTGGGGAAAAATGCGTTACAATCTGCTCGGACAGGCCGATCACTGGTTTCCGGGCGAGAACGCCGCCAGCGTGGATGAGGAAAAACTGCGGCCCCTGTTGGGCGGGAGTCCGTTCGCGGAAAAGATTCCGGCGGTATTGCGCGAGGCGCACGCCCTGCTTTTCGAGGCCCCCAAGCCCAGGTTGAGCCAGAGTTCCTGAGAGGGTCCGGCAGCCCTTCAGGGCCAGCCGGGCTTGGCGAAAACTCCAAAAAAAAGGCGTGCAATCTGCTTTTAGGCAGGTTAATTTAACGGAAATGCAGGCGGCCATCAACACCCGACAGCCTCGCTTGGTCGAAGCCGAGATTCGCGCGGCTTATCTGGCCATGTTCCCGGACGCGGACAGGAAATTCATCCGGACCATCTTTCAATGGGCCGCGGATTGTTTCGAGGGGCGCTACAAGGATTACCAGCCCATTGACGCCCATTATCATGACATGGAACATACGATGCAGGGGTCTTTGTGCATGTCGCGGCTGCTCTGGAACCGGCATGACACCAACGCGGAGCCGCGCCTGACCCGGAGGATGTTTGAGCTGGGGATGCTGGCGATCCTTATGCACGACACCGGCTACCTCAAGAAGAAGGACGACACGGAGGGCACGGGCGCCAAATACACGCTGACCCATGTGGACCGCAGCATTGAATTTGCCGGGGAACTGATGCTCGGCCAGGATTACCCGGTGGAAGACATTCTGGCGGTGCAAAACATGATTCGCTGCACCGGCGTCAACGTCAAACTCGACACCATCCAATTCCAGGACGAACTGGAGCGCATCGTGGGCTTCGCGCTGGGCACGTCCGACTTGCTGGGCCAGATGGCGGCGCCGGATTACGTGGACAAGCTGCCGATTCTCTACCTGGAATTCGCCGAGGCCGCGCGCTACAACGAAGGCAAAATGAAGGCGGGCGGTTTCTTTGCCAGCGCCGAGGACCTGATGCAAAAGACCCCGCTCTTCTGGGAAAAGTACGTCCAGCAAAAGATCAGCCGCGAGTTCCTCGGCCTCTTTCAGTTCCTCAATGTCCCGTATCCGGACGGCCGGAATTCCTACATCGAACAGATTGACGCCAATATCGCGCGGCTGCGGCGCCAACTGGCCGCGCAGGCCAAGCCGGCCTGATCCGGCGCGTCGTCGGTCTTGGAATTCGAAACCCGACTTTTGCCCTGGCGGACGCATTTTGCCCTGAAAACCGCATCCCGTATCCAGAGGCGATGGACAATTACGTATCCAGGAGGTGGGTCATTTCCGTTCGTCGGCTCGGTCAAGTTTGTCGTCCTGCTCGCGCTCTCGAATCAAATCGCCGACGGGGTCGTCTCCCGGCTTTAGCCATCGTCTGCCCGCGCCCATGAGTTGGCGGGCCAGTTCGCCCCGGCTGGGCAACGGTTTGACCAGGATCGCGCCCTCGCCCGCCTTCGCCCACTCCAACTGTGTTCCGGGACGAATGTCGAAATCGCGGGCGATTTCCGGCGGGATGCTCACCTGGTTTCTTTCGGTCACGGTCGTTGTCATGGGGAAAACCTACGCCATCGTCACTCTCAAAACAAGCCCGTGAATCAAAGCCCATGAATCAACTTGCCATTGAGCCTGACTCTGCCAAAATAAGTACTGCCCGCCATGTCGCGCGATTACGTTTTACAACCCTTCCGTCCGCCCGTTGAACTGCACATCAACTACGAACGCGAGTTGAACGGGCAGCAGCACGCGGCCGTGACGGCCCCGCCCGGCCCGGCGCTGGTGATCGCGGGCGCCGGATCGGGCAAAACGCGCACCCTCACCTACCGCGCCGCCTTCCTGCTCGAACAAGGCATCCCCCCGGAGCGCATCCTTCTTCTCACCTTCACCAACAAAGCCGCCAAGGAAATGATGCTCCGCGTCAGCGATCTTCTCGGCGGCGAACTCTCCGCCCTTTGGGGAGGGACCTTCCATGCCATCGGCAACCGCGTTTTGCGCCGCCATGCCGGCCTGCTCGGCTACCAGCCCGGCTTCTCCATCCTGGACCGCGACGACGCCGAAGGCTTGATCCAATCCTGCCGCAACGATCTGGACACGGACCTGGCGGCCACCCGCTTCCCCAAAGCCGGCGTCCTGTCCGATATTTTTTCCCTCGCGGCCAACAAGCAGCAATCGGTGGACAATTTGCTGGCCGAACAATTCCATTACTTCGCGGCGCTTTCCGGGGAGATCGGCGCTTTGCAGAAGAGCTACACCGCCCGCAAAATCGCGGCCAATGCCATGGACTTTGACGATTTGCTGGCGCTCTGGCTCCGGCTTCTCCAGGAACATCCGCAAGTCCGGGAGGAACAGCAGCGCCGTTTCCAATTCCTCCTGGTGGATGAATACCAGGACACCAACAAACTGCAGGGCGCGCTGATTGACCTCCTGGCCGCCCACCACCACAACGTCATGGCCGTGGGCGATGACTGCCAGAGCATCTATTCCTGGCGCGGCGCCCATTTCCAGAACATTTTGCATTTTCCCGACCGCCACCCCGGCGCCAAAATCTACCGCATCGAAACCAACTACCGGAGCACGCCGGAAATTCTGCGGGTGGCCAACGCCGCCATCGCGGCCAACGTCCGCCAATTCCCCAAGGAACTGGCCGCCGCGCGCCCCGGCGGCGTCAAGCCGGCGCTGGTCGCTTGCGGCGACGGCAACCAGCAGGCCGCCTTCATCGCCCAGCGGGTGCTGCAGTTGCGCGAGGAGGGAATCCCGCTGCACAAAATGGCGGTTCTCTATCGCGCCCATTTTCACGCCCTGGAATTGCAGTTTGAACTGACCCGCCGCAACATTCCCTTCAGCATCACCAGCGGCCTGCGTTTTTGCGAGCAAGCCCACATCAAGGACGTTGCCGCCTGGCTGAAATTCATCTCCAATCCGCGCGACGAGCCGGCCTTCAAACGCATCGTCCGCCTGCTGCCCGGCGTCGGCGCCAGGAGCGCGGACAAACTGTGGAACGCCCTCCGCGCCGCGCCGCGCGCCGGCCGGCCGCCCCTGGCCGCCGCCCTGCAAAAGATCGCCGCCGCCGTCCCCAAAAGATCCGCGGCGCCCTGGGCGCAGTTCACCGCGACCGTCGCCCAGTTGGAGGAACCGGAGACCCGCCGCAGCGCCTCCCGCATGATCCACCTGGTGCTGGAAGCCGGTTACCAAGATTATTTGCAAGGGCAGTACACCAATTACCAGTCGCGTTTGAGCGACCTGGAGCAGATGGCCGCCGCCAGCCTGCAATTTGCCAGCGTGGAGGAATTCCTCGCCGAACTGGCCCTGCAAACCAGCGTCGAAGCCGAAGACACCCGGCCAATCCGTTACGACGAGGAGCCGATCCGCCTTTCCACCATCCACCAGGCCAAGGGGTTGGAATTCGAGGTGGTGTTCGTCATCATGCTCTGCGAAGGGTCCTTCCCGTCCGCCCGCGCCATCGAAGCCCTGGACGGCGAAGAAGAGGAGCGCCGGCTGTTTTACGTGGCCGTGACGCGGGCGCGCAACCAGCTTTACCTGAGCTATCCCCTGTTGCGCGCCACCTCCGGCAGCCATGATCTGTCGCAAAAGCCGTCCCGTTTTCTTTCCGAAATCCCCCGGCCCTTGCTGGAGGAATGGAACCTGCGATTTGATTTGCCGTATGGTTAAGTTGTTAAGAAGAAAAACTATGCACTCAATTAAGTCTTGTCAGGCTGGCCAGCAGCCCTGGTTTTAGGCAGCACATTATGGCGACACATTCTGTGCGGCTCATGGTGATGATGTTGATGGGAGTCTTGGCGTTTGTCGGTTTGCCTTTGCTGAGTTGGGGGATGAGCGATATGGGCGGTTTCTTTCTGGATCCGGCCCGCTTGCTCTATTGTGCAGCGGTCCCCCTCTTGCAAATGGCAGCGGCGGTTCTGCTCCCCCAGGCGGGGATGGCCCGAGGCGCGGGCGATAAGACCGTGGAACGCCAACGAATTGCGGCTCGCCTGATGCTGGCCCTTTCCTTGGCCATCATGGTTGTCGGCCCTTATTGCGACCGCCGGGGAATCGCTTGTCTTCCTGACAACGACTTGTGCCGATATGCGGGACTGGCGCTTTTTGCGCTTGGTTTTGGCGTCATGATCTGGGCCACGGCTTGCTTGGGCAAGCAGTTCAGCATCCAGGTGACCATTCAAAAGGACCATCAGCTTGTGACGGACGGCCCCTATCGTTTGGTGCGCCATCCGCGATACTTTGGAATTCTGGTGTTTCTGGCCGGGGCTTCTCTGCTGTTCCGTTCCTGGCTGGCGTTGATTTTGGTCGTGGCGATGGCCTTGGTTTTGACCTGGCGCATCCACGACGAAGAAAAACTGATGCGGACGACCTTCCAGGCGGAATGGGAAGTGTATTCCCAGCGCACGCGCCGCCTCATTCCTTTTGTTTTTTGATCGGAAGCAACGAATCTGCTCCTGAACAGGGAAGCCCCGTTCTCTGAACGGGGTTAGAAACAGAGCTATGCTGGAACGAATCATCAAGACAAGGGTCTCGAGTCAGGGATACGGTTGCCCAGCGATTGTTGACCGGGGCATAAACAACATTGCTCTCAGCCAAGGCGCATGGTCGCGAGGTGGAAAAGCAGCAATGCAGTCCTGACTCGTCGGGATTGAATCCAATTTATGGCCGGTTCAGGACGGTGGCGTAGGTTTTGGACACGCCGGTGGCGGGGATGGAAACGGTGTAGGACTTGCCGGAAGGGTCCACGGAACATTTGATGTAGTTGCCCTGGCAATTGGCGGTGAGATTGGCGATGTACTGGTCGTCGGTGTTGACGTTGTTGGCGCCCCGCAGGTTTTTATGGATTTGCCACATGGTCTGGAGGGTGGGAATGCTCCGCAAGGTGGCCAGGGTATTGACCTCGGCGCCCTTGCCCGGCCCGTTGCTCATCACCGAGACGGTCGGGGACAGGCTGCGAACCAGGAGGGGGTTGTTGCTCAGGTCCAGGCCATGGTGATCCACCTGGTAGAGATCCACCGTGCCAAGGGTATTAAACGGGCAAACCAGATTGCCTTCCGCGTTCCAGGTCAGGTCTCCGCCGATGAAGAATCGGAAGGGGCCGAACTTGAGCAGCATGACGATGCTGTTGGCGTTGTCGGTGGTATCCACCGCATGCTGGACGCCCTCGGAGCATACCAGATTGGTGGGCGCGTTGGCCGGAACCAGATGTTGTTTGCTCACGCCGACACAAGTCAGAGTGAGAGGGGCGGCGGCGCTGGATTGTTTGAGCGGGATCAACTGGCCCAACTGCATGACGGCCCGGCTGTCGGCCTTCATTTCCCGGTACGGCTTGATTTGCGCGGCAAACGACGCGTCTTTGTTGGTCACGCCGTCCGAATCGTGGTCGGGAATGCCCTTGTCCAGCACTTTTCCAATCGGCATCAGTTTGGCCAGGTCCGCCGCGCCGCCGAAATGGTCCAAGTGGAAGTGGGTGAGAATAAGGCAGTCAATCTTGCTCACCCCCGCGTCAACGGCGGCCTTATGGATGCGCTCGGCGCTGGTGTCCGTTTGGCCGGGCCGGCTGGGATTGCCGGTGTCAATGAGAATGGATTCTCCGGCTGGCGTGACGATCAGCGTGCCGGCGCCTCCTTCCATGTCTATCCAATAGAAGTCGAGGGTGGCGGCGGCGCGCGCGGAGACGGCGGCGGCCAGGGTTAAGGTCAAGGCTAATAATGGGGCCGCGTATTTATTCATGGCTGTGGACTTTTGGGTTGATCGGCGCCGGGCAGTCCAGGCGGACGGCCGCGGGCGCTGAGTTGGGTTTGGGACGGCGGAGAGACATAGAGGGAGCGCAAGGCGGTCCGTTGCGCATCCAGGGCGTCAAGTTCTTTGCAGGCGGTGTTGCGCGCGACGGCCAGTTGGGGCTGGACATCCTTGCCCATCCAGGCGACGCGGTCGGGGCGGGTATCGCCCAGATAATTCTGCACGGCGGCAAGATAGCGTTCGAGCAACGGCCGCAAAACCGGAGCGATCCGCAGGCGCAACCCCGCCAGGGTTTCGGCGACCCGCTGCAAGGCGTCCGCCGCTTGGGCGGGCTGCCAGGTGCTGATGACTTCCTGGAGGGTGATTTCCGCCTGGGCCGGGAGGCGGTCGGGGTTGAAATGCACTTCCACCGGGACATCCAGGGCCTGCTGGAGGATGTGCCAACTGTCCAGGGGGCTGAAGCGGGAGGCAAAATCCACGTCCGTGAAATGGACGCAGGCCAGCCCCCACCATTTTTCCACATCCAGCAACCGGGCAAAATGCGGCGAGAAGGCCTCCAGAAATGAGGTCTGCCAGTTCAGATGTTGCGGGAGTTTGTCAATCATGGCCACCAGACAGCGGCCGCCATCCTGGAGCCGCAGCAGTCTGTCCACGAAAAGCTGGGCGCAAGCGCTATAGAGATCGCAGTTCGGCCCGGCCAGACTTTCCGCTTCCGGCCAGCACAGTTCCTGAAAGGTGAGCGGAGGCTGCCGGCGCAGTTGGTCGCGGACCGGATCCACCCGGGGATCCGTGATCCGGTCTCCGACGAGCCGGGACTGGGGCCGGAGAAGGAAGGTGGGGAGGTGGTCCGCCTGCAGGCGCGCGCTCAGGCCGGCGACAAGCCAGAAGGGGACTTCGGCGGATTGCGCGCCGGCGCGGCGATTGGCCGTTTCCATGAGGAGGGCGTTGACAATGGCGCGAAAGAGCAGCTTGGGTTCGATGGGCGAAGGAAGGGTCAAACGATAGTTCCAGCCACTCGGATCATACACGCCCTCCAGGACCGGGCTTTGATCCTCCGGAAGGGCGGGGTTGATGACCAAAGTGATCCTGCCCCGCCATTGGTCTCGCCGGCCCAAGGTCACCAGGAGCGCTTCCTTGATCCTCTCGCAGGAAATCACCAACAGGAACGGGTCCAGCGGAAGTTTGGAATCGCTGTCCGGCTGGAGGGTGGTATTGAGGATCCATTGGCCCGGAACGCCGGACATCTGCGACATGGTCATGGGCAGGTCCGGCCTCCGCGGGGCCAGGGCCACGAACTGGCCCGAAGCGCTCCGGGCTGTCACGACGTCCGCCGCCGGCTGGGCGCCGGCCCGGCCTGCGGCGAGGCAGCAACAGAATGCCATGACCCAAATTTTCATCATTTCAAACCGATGTTGGGGCAAGAATGGCTGGTTGACGAGATTATTTTCGCGGCAGAAGGGGGCGGCGGTGCATTTCACATTTTTGGGTTCCCCTCTTAATCTCGCTCCTAATCTTAATCTTAATCTCGTCTCCCTCCTGCGTACAGATTAGGAGCAAGATTAAGATTAAGAAAGAAAACCCAATAAAGTGAAGCACACCCAGGGGGTGGCGGCGCATTGGACTTTTTTTTGGCGCTTCCCCGACTTGCGCAAGGTCTCAGCGATTGAAACGAATGAAAAAATGTCTTACAAATGCTACTTGCCTTACAAAACTCAGTATGGCAGAATGTTATTGGAATGACAGAAGTTCTATGAACACCGCCTGCGTTACATCGAAAGGCCAATTGGTCGTGCCCTCGCGCATCCGCCGCCAGTTCGGCATCAAGCCCGGCACGCGGGTCCACTTCGTGGAGGAAAACGGCCGCATTATCTTCCAGCCCGTCACGCCGCAACACATAGACTCGTTCTGCGGCATCTTCAAGCTCAAGCCCGGCGGGAAATCCGCGGTGGAGGAGCATCTGGAGGAACGCCGCGCCGAGCGCGACCGGGAGAACCGCCCATGAAGGCGGTGGTCCTGGATGCCTCGGCGCTTTTGGCCATGTTCTTTGGCGAACCAGGCATGGAAAAAATGCGCGGCCTGTTCCACAAGGCCGCCGAAGCCGACCGCCCCGTTTTCATCAGCGCCGTCAACTGGGCGGAAGTGCTTTACATCTTGGAGCGCAAGCAGGGCCGGGAAGGTTTTGCCACCGCGCGCCATTTTGAAAACACGACCCCCTTGGAGGTTTCCCCGCTGGGCGGCGAACTGGCGGAAGCCGCCGCCCGTCTGAAGAACCAATACGGCTTGGGGCTGGCCGACGCCTTTGCCGCCGCTCTCGCCCGCGAAAAAAAGGCCGAACTTTACACCGCCGACACCGAATTCAAGGCGCTGGAAAAAGAACTCAAAATCGTCTGGCTGGGGCGTTGAGTCTTTGGCCAATTGAGTGGCTGTGGCAAGGCCGGTGCAACGCAAAGTTTATCTTCACGATGGGCAATTTAAGGATTGATTTTGCGTCCATTCCGCGCGATGATAGCGGGGTGAAAGTTGACGCTGCCAAGAAAACAAAGAGCGAAGCTGAGTTGCTGGACCAGGCGACCGGCCAGTTGTTGAAGGCCGTTAAGCAAAAAATGCTGAAGAAGCAAGGCCGCTTGGATTATTCAAAACTGCGCAAAGATGGATACAGCGAGCGGTTTTTGGCGCGGCTTGAAGAAGCCTGAATTTCACTCGTTCTTCCTCAGCCGCATGAATTCCGTCACGCTGATTTCCAGCAAGGGAGCGGCTCGCCTCCCGAGCCGCAAAGCATCCGCATGGGTCATTCCCCTCGTCAGTACGCGCACAATCTCACGGGTTGACATTTTCTCGGCTTTGGCCAATTGAATGGCTGCGGCAAGGTCGGTGTAACGCAGAATTTCCTCGCTCATGGGGCCTCCTCCCCGGCGGCAGGGGCAGCGGACGGCTTTGGGGGACGGAGCGCGTGGCTCATCACTGGGACGACTCTATAGCGGGCGGCGGGAGAGGTGGCAAGGGCAAAGTGCAAAATGGGCGCGGTTCTTCCTTCACCGTGACAGTGCGCGCCAAATCAGTCGTCGTGCGCGGGCTGCTTTAACGGGCAAAATCCTCTTTCGTAAGCGTCTGGTTCACCACAATGTTT
>JBEKIA010000054.1:0-19434 GCA_050011995.1 Verrucomicrobiota bacterium | reverse complement strand
AACGACGGCCTGTTTGTCTGGCACAAGGGCCTCCAGCAATCGGAAATCCTCTCCGGCAAAGAGTGGGCCCTCTTGCCCGCGGAAATCACTGTGCGGATTATCCGCTTTACCGCCACCATCCGGGGGTTCCGCAGCCGCCGCATCACCCTGGTGACCCCCTTGTTGGATCCCAAGCTCTACCCGGCCCAGGAGTTGGTCGGCCTCTATGTCCGGCGCTGGAGAATCGAACTGTGTCTGCGCGATCTCAAGACCACCATGGGCATGGAACAACTGCGCTGCAAGACCCCCGACATGGCTGAAAAGGAACTCCTGGCTTATCTGGTGGCACACAACCTGGTCCGCTGTGTGATCGCCGAAGCAGTCGCCCGTCACCCCGTGGACTTGGAACGCGTCAGCTTCAAAGGAAGCGTCGATGCCCTGCGCCAATACAGCAACGCCATCGCCCAAGCACGAAACCCCAAAATGCGCCGCCAACTCTGGGAGGACTTATTGCTCAATCTGGCGCGCGACTTGGTTCGCGCCGGCCCAAACCCTACCCGTTGCTCAACCAACCCCGCCACCGCTTCGTAGAAATTTCTCACCGCAGCCGTTACTGGAAAGGACGCCCCCGCAACTATCGAACCCTTAACTAAGGGCCATTCAGGACTGACCCCTCCCCCCCGTCGCAAAAAACTTGCAAAAATCCGGCATTAGTCTAAAATGACCCGCAAGTTATTGTGCAGGCCCAATTTTTTATGCGTGGAATGTTACGATTCAATTTCGGGAGTTTGCCTTGGTCCCCAAGGCTCGGCCTGGTGTTTCTCATCCTTGGTGGCGCCGCGTTTTCTCCCGCCCGGATTTGCGGCTCCGACGTCGTGGCCGATTTTTCCACCAACGCCAATCCCAACGGCGTGTGGAGCTATGGCTGGGCCACGAGCGCCGGCGGCGCGTTCCAACTCATGACCAACGAACAAGCCTTTATTACCGAGCCTGGCGGCCCCGATTCCGGATGGTGGAACGACGTGGCTCTGCCGGATAGCTGTTACATTGACAAGGATTACGCGGGCAGCAACTTCCTCAGCGGCACCGTGGCTTTTAACACCGATACCCTCCACATGGATCCGCAAAGTTATGCCTCCATCGTCCGTTTCACCGCGCCTTCCAACGGTTCCTACCAGGTGGCCGGGCTGTTCCGGCTGCAAGACACGGGTACGATGGCGCACAATCTCAGCATCCTCTTGAACACGAACATCACCGTTTTTTATGTTTCCACCAGCGGCGGACAGTACAACTCCAATTATCCGTTTAGTTTTCCCTGCACCCTCAACCAGGGCCAAACCTTGGACTTCATTGTCAGTCACTCGGGCACTTTTCAGTACTTGGGCACGGGCTTGAAAGCCACCATCACGCCCGCGCCCATCCTGGCGCAAAATGCTTATTCCGCCGCCGCCGGCTTCAACCCCTCGAACAATCCCAACGGAGTCTGGAGCTACCTTTATTGGACCAACTCCGTTTTGGCCGGGAACGCCAAATTGCTCTTTACCAACGCCTATCCCGTCGTGGGCCAGTCCAATGTGGTGGCTTGGTGGGATAACGGCACGATAAACAACCTGAGCAGCGCCATCGTTGCCGGCGATGAAACTTCCAATCCTTACTCGGAGACGGAGTTTCCCAACGTCATTTACTATCCGGACACCCTGCTCCAGGATCCGGAAGATCTCGCCGTCTCGACCCGCTTCACGACGCCTTTGAGCGGCGTGTACTGGATTCAGGGATTCTTCCGGGTGCAGGACGAGAATTCGGCAGCCGCCGGAACCGGGGCGCTTTTCCAAGTTATCACCAATATGAATACCAATTCCCCGGTGTTTTCCACCAACAGCCACGGGGCGGCGCTCGGCACCCAATATCCCTTCAGTTTCACAAACTCGTTCAGCCAGGGCGCGACGGTGGATTTTGCGGTGACGGGCTTCCAAGGGGGCGGCGTCTATCTGTCCAGCGGCCTCTCCGCGGTCATCATCCCCATCTCCCCGCTTCTCCTCTCGCCGAACCTCTCCGGTGGAAATTTCTCCTTCAGTTTTCTGTCCATGAGCAATCAGGCTTACACCGTTGAAACGACCACGAATTTGAACACCTTGATCTGGACCACCAACAGCAATCCCATTGGCAACGGTTCGCTTCTGCAAATAACAGTGCCGGCCACTCTCAATACGCCGGCGCAATTCTTCCGAGTCGTCGTCCCTTGAGCGGAGAAGTCCCGAGGGTCAGAAACTTGTCTCAGTGCCGGGGGCGCAAGGCCCGCAGCCGCGCCCGCCAGCCGCCGCGCGCGGCGCCCAGGGTGGTGGCGGAGGCGCTTTGGGCGGCCCACTTCGCCGCCGCCGGCGCGGGATTCACCGCGTAAGCGCGCCGGGCCGCCTCCCAAACCGGAATGTCCGCCGCGGAATCTCCCGCGTAATCGAATCCGCCCCGCCCGAACTTTTTCACCAGCAGCTCCGCCTTGGCCGCGCCCTTGAGATTGGTCACGCCGTCGCTCCCGATGGCCTCGTCAAACAACTTCAAGTGGGCGGCCACGCGGTCGGCCACAGATTGATCGGAGGCGGTCACGAGAAGGGCCTTGCGGCCGGCGGATTTTGCCTGGGTGATCAAGCCGAGAACATCGGCATTGTAAGGCAGCGATTCGACCGGAAGAGGAGAGGCTTGGCTGATCTGCCTTTTCATCCAGGCCCTTCCGCGGCCGCAACCCCGGAGGATTCCCAGCAGCCGCAGGGGATGGCGGAAGAGGATTTGCGCCACCGCTTCCCAAGAGCAATCGGTCCTGACTAAAGTGTCATCCAAGTCCACGCAGAGGGGAATCTCGCTGCCTGGGGCCGGGACCTGGGGCGGGCCGGCTGGAACCGGCGGAACCGGCGAATGAGCATCTTTGGCAACCATAGTGATGCGGGTCGTCGGTCAATGTTTCAGGGCATCTGCCGGGCTGGCTGGCCGGCGGGCGTTTCACTTTTTTGGGTTTCCCCTCGTAATCTTAATCTTAATCCTGATCCTGCCCCGCCTTCTCCGAACAAGATTAAGATTAGGATTAAGATTAAGAAAAAACTGCCCAAAGAAGTGGAATGCACCCGCTGGCCGGCGGGCGTTGCCGTGGAACGGGGCCAGCACACATAAAAAAGGAGAACAACGCCGCAGAGCGCGGCGGCCAGGGTGATGCCGAGGGGGACAAGGGATGGCGCAAACTTGAATTCAATCGTATGGCTGCCGGCCGGGAGGAAAACGCCGCGCATGATGTAGTTGCACCGCAGGAGGTCCGCCGGCTTTTTATCCACCCAGACATGCCAGCCGGACGCGATGCGGTCATTGTAGAGGAGGACGGCCGGGGTTTTGGCGCTGGCTTGGAGCTGGATGTCTTTGGGGGCGTAATGGGCGATTTGCACGGCGCCCGGGCCGGCGTTGGGATCGGCCGAGGAGGGCGGAATGGGAACCCCGTTGGTCGGTTTGGAGACGATGACGGTTTGGTCCGGGTTCCATTGGGGAGAGGCCAACATTTGCAGGGCGTCATTGTCGTCGGGGGGGATGATCCATTGGGAGTAGAGCTTGGCGCGGGGGAGCGCGCCGGTGTATTCGATCAAGGCGTCGCCGCCCTGGTCGGTGATTTGAGGGAACAGGTCGCCGGCGTCCAGCCGGACGGTGACGCCGGGTTTGTCAACCAAATTGAAACGTTTGACATAGCGAAAGGCTGTTTGTCCCGGGGCGGCCAACTGGTTCAAGGCGGGCAACAAATTGGCGGCGGCAAAAATGTAGCGGGTGTTGGTGAGTTTCCACAATCGGGCGGCCGCGGCGATGGGGCTGTTGCCGCGATGGGTCAGGCAGCCCAGGTAGGCCAGGTCCATCCGGGGGGAGCGGGGCGACTGGTCTATTTCCAGGGATTGAATGTCGTGGGCGGGAAAATCATTTTCCAGCCACCAATGGATGGCGGACATAAAATCCGGGTTTCCCGGAAGATCGTAACCGGCGTCCGGGGAGAGGCGTCCGACGACGCGGTGCTCATAGGGTTTATCCATGAGAAATCGGGTGATCTCGTTCATGGAATAGGTATGGCTGGCGTCGAAGTAGCGCAACCACGGCACATCGGAGCGGACCAAATCAAAGACCATGATACAGCACAATAAAGCCCAGCCCCAACGGGCGCGCGTTCCGGCCCAGGCGCCGAGGAGGCCGCCGAGGACGACCCCCAAGGAAATGAACAGGAGAAAGACAAACCAGGCGGTGTCATGCACGGAAAAGGCGGCGACCTTGGCCGCCGTTTCCGCGTCAAAGCCCTGGTGGGTGAGGTATTGGGTTAGCTCCGGCTTGTACCCGGCATAGATCAGGTAGCCGGCGAAGATTGCGCCCAGGGCCGCTGTCAATCCAAGCAGGTATTTTTTGTCGAAGCCGGAGAGCTTCTGCCGCCAATTTTTTGATTTCGGGACTTTGCCGGCGGCGGGCGCTCCGGCGGAGTTTTGCATATGGCAGCGAGAGAAGGCCTCGAAACCGAATCCGGCAAGGATGATCCAGGCGAGGGTGAAGGGGTGCATGAACTTGGTGGGATTGCGGATTTTATCCATTCCGGGCAACTGGTAGAGCCAATAGTACGGAAAGGCGAAGCGGCCCCAGGCCGCGACGAGCGAGAACAGCGCCGCCAGTCCCCAAAACCAGAGGAGGAGGCGCTCCTGGCGGTTGTAAGGGCAGGATGGCCCTGGAAAGGAATTCAGGACGGCAAAGACGGCGAAGAGGGCAACCAGGACCCCGGCGTATTCTCCGTTGCCGGAGAAGCGGGGTTGGAGTTGCTTTTGGACTTCCAACCTTTCCACGATTTGCGCGCGGACTTCCTTGTCATTGCCGCGCATGGCGGCGATCACGTCGGGGTTTGTGTCCAGGGAGGCCACGGCGGCGGCGCGAACCACGGGATCGCTGCTTTCCATTCGGGTAATCTGCGGGTCCTCGCCCACTTTGCCCCAGTAGGCGGAGGACACGTCAATGGCCGCCGGGGACTCGCCGTTGGAATCGCCGGAGTTGGAGAGGAGAAAGGCCAGCGCTGGCGGGGGAGGCGTCGTGTATTGGGCAATGCGATAGCCGAAGAGACCCGGAATAATGACCCGCAAGGATTCCATCTTGGGAAGGCTCCACATGGTGGCTTTGTCATATTTCGCCTGGGGGGTGTCTCCGGCCTCGGCGATTCCCTGAATCTGCGTTCCCACGAGTGTGGAAATGGTGCTGGCGGCGATCATCACGGCGGAAAGCACCACCACCATGCCCGCCCAGACGCTCTTGGAAATGCGCTTCCCCCGGGTGGTTTCGGTAATCCAGCAGAAGAACAAAACGAAAACCCCAAGATAGACGCTTAAAATGGCGCCGCTATCGAAACCTTCCATCACCGCCATGCCGGTGGCCAGGCCGGCGAGGATGGCTTTGATCCAGACTTGGCGGATGTTGTCGGTGACAATGGCCGCCACCGCCAGAAACATCATGGCAATGCTGATGTTCCACTGTCCTGTGCCCCAGCATCCGTTGGAGAAGCAGTGCATATTCAGGCCGGCCGCCAGGCCGCCCAGGACGCAGGCCATCGGCGCGAACTTCAATTGGCGAAACAGAACCCAGGCGCTGAATCCCAGCAGAAGCATGGTAAAGGGCGCGTATATCTTCAGGAACATCTCCGGGGAAACCATTGTCAACAAAATCATGCTCACGGTGGGCGAGGCGGCGGGAGCCTCGAACCCGATCCACCACATATCCACCCATTCCCCCGTAAAAATGCCCCGGAGCAACGGGCGAGTCCGGATCGAAGTGTTTTCCAGCGCGCCCAAATGGCCGTCATTGGCCCACATCGTCCAGTGCGCCTGGTAGGCCTGATAACACAAGAGGGAGAGGGCGGCAAAGAGAATGGCCAGCAGCAGAACCCCGCTGCCGCCCCGGATTCTTCCCCCAATATCAGTTTGTGGGTCTTTCATGACGTGGCCCACCAGCATACGCCAAAGCGGGCGATTGCCAACATGGAACTGGCGAAACCCGCGTCGGAGGGCGCCTTTCACATTTTGGGGTTCCCCTCTTAATCTTGCTCCTAATCTTAATCTCATCTCCCTCCTGCGTACAGATTAGGAGCGAGATTAAGATTAAGAAAGAAAACCCAAAAAAGTGAAATGCACCCCGCGTCGGACTGGACGCAGAATACTCGTGAAATTCGCGGACCATGTCTCCCTCAGCGGGAAATCGCCGCAAACCAGGCGGGGCCGTTCACGGGACACTGCTCTGGGTGGAAAGGACCATGGCCTGATAAACCGTATTTTGCTGCATCGTCAGGTCTTCGGGGTTCGAGGGCAAAAAGAACGGGGCGCCGAAGGGCTGCCAGCCGGCCTGGATGAGGCGGTTGACCTCGACCTCCAGTTCGACAATCGGAGCGGCCACCAATTTGTATTTGTTGACAGTCATGGGATTCGGGAGAAGGGCGGGCGGCCCGGCCGGCTCAACCTGATTTGAGGCGCTTGGTCTCGCATGGCGGCAAACCCTCTAATTTTGCCGCGCCTCGTCGCCGACCTGGACCTCGCCCGTGAGGATGTCGGCCACCACATTATTGTCGTTCTGCCACCGGGGATCCACATTCACCTCGGCGACTTTCAGGCCGTTGCGATAGACGTTCAGAGGCGCCTCGGTCTTGGGCATCTGGCCCGGGGGAAAAGTGATGACCACAAACCGGCCTTCGGTGTTGACCCTGGCCACTTTTCCGACGGGCCGAAAATCCGGGGTGACGACGGGCTTGCCGGGGACGGGTTTTGGCTGGCCTTGCTTGGCGGTTGCGGATTTGTTGCTGGCGCAGCCGGCGAGCAAAATGGCGCAGGACAGGATTCCGATGAATTTACGCATGGCGCAATTAAATACCTCCGCGGCCAAATCGTCAAGCCGCGCCGTCTTCCGGCGGTGTCCCGATGTGAACCCAGGCCGCGGCCAGGCGCGGACGCCGGCCGCGCTTGATCGGCGGTCACTTTTGAAGTTATAAGATGGGGAAGACATGGATGGATTGACGCTTTTTGGATTATTTGCGGTCACGGCGATGCTGGTCTTTTACGCACTGGAAACTCGCAGCCGGTGGTTCATCCTGGCCTTTGCCGCGGCTTGCGTGCTGGGATCAATCTATGGTTTTCTTCAAGGAGCCTGGCCGTTCGGGGTCGTGGAAGCCATTTGGTCTGGGGTCGCGCTGCGCCGGTGGCGGCTGCGCGCTCCCTCCAAAGTCGGCCAGCCTCCGCCAATTTCAAAATAGGGCGGAGGCTGCCTTTCCCAGCCCGGCGAAGGGAAACAAAAAGGCCGGACTTTCGTCCGGCCTCTTCGCACACATCAACAAAACTTAAATTACAGGCTGCCAGGCGGCTGTCCAAACCAGCCATCAACCATGAGAGAAACATACCGGAACGGCAGGGAGCCGCCAGTCACCAGTACTGGTGACGCCGAATCACGGGCCGCCGCGCCATCAATCAGGCCCCGGCGGATGCAAGAAAAAGGGGCCGGGCTTTGGTTCGCCTATCGCCATCGGAATGCGCTCGCCAACAACTGTCCCCCTCTCCAGACCCGTGGACGATTATCTCATGGCCAGCGAACTTTTCGTGTCAGGCCGCAGCAAAGCAAGACACATCACGGCGTTTCCGATGAGCGGCCCTCTGCCGGTTCCACGAGTTTGATTTGCTGCGCGTTGAGGATTTTGAAATGTCCTCCCTCATCGTAAAGAACGACCGTCTGACGGTCAGGACTGACCATCAGATAATCAGTGTGGGCAACAACGAACGATTGCTGACTGCCCAGCACAATCCGAACCGGCTGAAAAGGGTCGGCCCGCATCAGTTCTTTGATCTCATCCGTGATCATATATTGGAGTTTAGTCGCCGACCGTGCAAAATGCAACCGCCGAAGTTGCCAGTTTTGCGCCGGTGTTGGCATATCAAAGGTCAAAGGGGTCAAACCATACTTTTGCCCAATTCCGTGAACTTTTCACGCGGCAGATGTCAGAGGATAAAAAAGGATGGCCGCCGATGATGCCTTCGGGGGCGATACCGCCGTCGTCATTGTCGGCCTGCCGGATGCACCGACTCTGACCTGAAATCAGGTCAATTCGGCGTTGACCGTGCGGCCACGGGCAGGCTTTATGTTCTGACGAGTTGGCCTCCCGTTCCTTTGGCGGGGAGGGCTATGGTTTCTTTTCCGCCATCCTTTTTTCCAACTCACGGACGCGGCGAATCAGGGCGGGAAGTTGCTGGAGGGCGATGACCTGGCGCTTGGCCTGGCGGTCGGGTTGCGCCGGGGCGCCGAACCATTTGCCGCCATCCGGGATGTCGTTCATGACCCCGGATTGGGCGGCCACGACGACGTTGTCGCCGATCTTCAGGTGTCCGGCGATGCCCACCTGCCCCGCCAGGGTGGTGTGGCGGCCGATATGGGTGCTGCCGGCGATGCCCACTTGCGCGACGATCAGGCAATGCTCCCCAATGGTGACGTTGTGGCCGATCTGCACCAGGTTGTCTATCTTGGTTCCGCGACCGATGGTGGTCGGGCCGAGGGCGCCCCGGTCAATGGTGACATTGGCGCCGATTTCCACGTCGTCGTGGATGATGACCCGGCCGACTTGCGGGACTTTGCGATGGATGCCCGCGTCGAACACGTAGCCGAATCCATCCGAGCCGATGACAGCGCCGGCATGAATGCGGACGCGCTGGCCGATCTGGGTCAGGGGATAAAGAATGACGCCGGGAAAGAGATGGGTGTCGGCGCCGATGACGCAATCTTCGCCGACGTGGTTGCCGCCCTGCAAAACGGCGCGCGGGCCGATTTGAACATTCTCGCCGATGTGACAAAAGGGGCCGACATGGGCGGCGGGGTCAATTTGCGCCGAAGGGGCGAGGAGGGCGGTCGCGTGGACGCCGGCTGGAAAAGTTTTCTCCGGGAAGAACAGGGGCACCACGCGGGCAAAGGCAATCCGCGCGCTTGGGACGCGAATGAGGATTTTGCGGGCCGAGGTGAAGGGGCCGTCCACCAGAATGGCGGCCGCCGCGCTTTGCTCGGCCTTGGCGAAAAAGGCCTCGTTTTCGGCGAAGGTCAGATCGCCGGCCTGGGCGGTGACGGCCGGGGCGAAACCGGTCAGGAGGATGGAGCCATCGCCCAGGACCTCTCCCTGGAGTTCCCGGGCCAGTTGGGCGGCGGTGAACATTAGAATGGAAGAGGAATGGAAAGTTTGAGGTTCACAGTCCGCGTTCGTGGAGGATGGCGTTCCGCTCGCCCAGAACCAGGATGCGGGGATGCCAATGTTGGGCCTCCGCCGCGTCCAGCCAGGCAAAGCTCATGATGGTGAGGCGGTCGCCGGGCTTGCCCAGGAAGGAGGTGGCGCCGTTGAGGATGATGGCGCCGGAACCCGCCGGGCCGGGAATGGCGTAGGTCTCAAAACGGTGGCCGTTGGCCAGATTGCTGGCCAGGATTTTTTCGTGGGGCCGCAGCCCGGCCTTCTCCATCAAGGCCCGGTCAATGGTCAGGCTGCCCTCGTAATCGAGGTCGCCCCCGGTGATGGTGGCCCGATGAATTTTCGATTTTAACAGTTGCACCAGCATAATTGGATCATTTCCGCCCCTTCTCCGGCGTTCGGGCGCAGGGCGGCCAGTCGCGGGTTGACGCGAAATTCGCCGTTCAGTATAAAGGAGGGGCCAGCCGGAATTCAAGACCGAGTTTTTGCTGGCATGCAGACGCCGAAACGGTGATACTCAAACAAGCAAAAGAATTATGTCAAACAAACCTCTTAACGTCGGATTGGTGGGCGGCGGACGCGGCGCGTTCATTGTCCATCCGCATCAGAAGGCAATTCACTTTGACGGCACCCGCCGGGTGGTGGCGGGCGCGTTGTTTCCCGATCCAAAGATCGCGCTGGAAGAAGCCGCCAACTGGCCCTATCCCATCAAGGGCTACGGCTCGTATGATGAGATGATCGCGGCCAATCGGACCTTGCCGGAAGATCAAAGGCTGGATTACATCCTCATTGTCACGCCGAACTTTGTCCACTACGACCCGGCGATGAAGGCCATGAAGGCGGGCATCGCGGTCTTTTGCGAAAAGCCCCTTTGCCTGAACCTGAAGGAAGCAAACGACCTGGTCAAGACCGCGCGGAAATTGGGCGTTCCTTTCGGCGTGGCCCACACCTACCTGGGCCACTGGACCACCCGGTTGAGCCGTTACATCGTTCGGAGCGGCCTGCTGGGCGAGGTGCGGTGGGTGGACAGCTACTACATTCAAGGCTGGCTGGCGACCAAGCTGGAAGCCAGCGGCCAGCAACAGGCGGCGTGGCGCGTGGACCCCAAACGCGCCGGAGGCTCCGGCTGCGGCGGCGACATCGGCACCCACGCGCTGATGCAACTGCGCTACGTCACCGGCCTGGACGTCGCGGCCGTCTCGGCGCAACTGGAAACGTTCGTCGAAGGCCGCCAACTGGACGACCATTTCACCATCTATTGCAAACTGAGCAACGGCGGCAGGGCCTTGGTGCGCGCCTCGCAAGTTTGCATCGGGCACAAGAATGACCTGGGCATCCTCATCGCCGGAACCAAAGGCACCCTCCGCTGGCGCCAGGAAGACCCGGAGTGCCTCACGATCTGTCTGCCCAACCAGCCGGACCGCACTTATTGGCGCGGCGCCGTCGCCCCGGGGGACGGCTTCCTGCCCAAAGACATGCCGGCCGATCTGATGGCCGAGCCAACGATCCCGAGCGGGCACCCGGAAGCGTTCCACGACGCGTTCGCGCGGCTGCACCGCTGTTTCGAGGCCGACGTGCGCCAGTGGAAGGCGGGCGGGAAATTTGCCGGCGACGGCAGCAAGTACGCGAACATTGAGGACGGCTGGATGGGCATCGCCTTCATCGAAACGTGCGTCAAGAGCAGCGCCAAGAAGGGCGCCTGGACCGCGATGCCCAAGAAAATTGGATGACCGACGCCGATTTTTTTCATGAGGAACCGCCCGGTTACGGGGGCGGCGGCAGGCCCGCGCCGCTCACGGAATATCTGCGCAAACTCGAACGCGCTCTCCAACGCGGCGACGCCACCGAACACACCCACCGCCCGGCGCTCAAGGAGTTGATCGAAGCCCTCGACGAAAACGTCCTCTGCACCAACGAACCCAAGCGCTCTGCCTGCGGCGCGCCGGATTATGTCGTTTCCCGCCGGCGCGACCAACTTACCATCGGCTACATCGAGGCCAAGGACATCGGGGCGGACCTCGATCCATTTGAGCGCGGCAAGCAACTCGAACGCTATCTCCCCGCGTTGCCCAATCTGCTGTTCACCGACTATCTGGAATTCCGCTGGTTTGTGGACGGCGAGAAGCGGGAAACCTTCCGCCTCGCCAACCCCGCCCCCGGTGGCAGGCTCGTTCCGGTTGCGGCGGGGGAAATGGAACGCGCCCGCCGTCTCCTCCTTGATTTTACGTCGCAACAGCCGGTGGACATTGCCACCGCACATGACTTGGCCAGCCGCCTGGCCAATCTCACCCACCTAATCCGCGACATCCTCATCTGCGCGTTTCTGACCGGGCAGGCCTCGCAGCAACTCTGCGACTGGCGCAATGCCTTTGCCGCCACGCTTCTGCCCGAACTCGCGCCGCACGCCGAGGCCGGAAAGGAAGCGAAAGCCGTCAGCGAGTTCGCCGATATGTTTGCGCAGACGCTGGCCTACGGTTTGTTCAGCGCCCGGGCCAGCAGCGGCAGCAACAAGTTCACCCGCGACGCAGCGCAAAAGCTCATTCCGCGCGCCAATCCCTTTCTTCGCACCTTCTTCGAGCAGATCACCGGCGCGGCGCTGGATGACGAACCATTCGCCGGGTTTGTTGGGGATTTGATCCAGATCCTCGACCACTCGGACATGGCGCGGGTGATGGAAGATTTCGGCAGACACGGCGGCCGCCGCGATCCGGTCGTTCACTTCTACGAGACTTTTCTGCAAGCCTACGATCCCAAGCTGCGCGAACTGCGGGGCGTTTATTACACGCCCGAGCCGGTGGTCCAATACATCGTCCAGAGCATTGACCGGCTGCTCAAGGACAAGTTCGGCATCAAGGCCGGACTGGCCGACCACTCGAAAATCACCGTCCAGCGCCAGGAAGGCGAACGCGAGGTCACTGACGAAACGCATCGCGTGCTCATTCTTGACCCCGCCACCGGCACCGCCACATTTCTCTACACCGTGCTGGATTTCATCCGCTCGCAATTCAAGACCCGAAAAAATGCCGGGCAGTGGGGCGGCTACGTTCACGAACATTTGCTGCCGCGGCTGTTTGGTTTTGAACTGCTCATGGCGCCCTACGCGGTGGCGCATTTCAAGATCGGCCTGGCGCTGGCGGCGATGGATGAGGAACCGCTCTTCCGCCAGCAATGGAGCTACGAGCCGCAGGGCAACGAGCGGGTGAACATTTTCCTCACCAACACACTGGAGGACTTGGAACACACCGCCGAACAGCTTGGCCCGTTGCGCGCCTTGAGCAACGAGGCCAACTCCGCCTACGATATCAAGAAACACAAGCCTGTCCTGGTGGTACTGGGCAATCCGCCTTATTCCGGCCATAGCGCGAACAAGGGCGAATGGATTTCCAAGCTCGTCCGCGATTACTATTTCTGCGACGGCAAGCCGCTGGGCGAGCGGAATCCCAAATGGTTGCAGGATGACTACGTGAAATTCCTCCGCTGGGGGCAATGGCGCATCGAACAGACCGGACAGGGCGTGCTGGCCTTCATCACCAACCACGGCTATCTCGACAACCCGACTTTTCGCGGCATGAGGCAGAACCTCATGCAAACCTTCGAGGAGATTTACCTCCTCGATTTGCACGGCAACTCCAAGAAGAAGGAAACCGTCCCGGGCACCGGCGAAGCGGACCAGAATGTTTTCGACATCCGGCAGGGCGTGGCGATTGGCATTTTTGTGAAACTGCCGCCCGATGCGCGGGGGAGGAAAAAGGAGAAGGCGCCGGCGGTGGTTCATCACTGCCATCTTTGGGGCGCGCAACGGCAGAGGAAATACGATTGGCTGTCCCGGCATCATGTTGAGAACTCCAAGTGGACGAAGCTCGAACCAACGTCGCCCCATTATCTTTTCATCCCGCAAGACACCAGGCGTCTCAAGGAATACGAGCGCGGCTGGAAGATCACGGACATGATGCCGATCCACAGTTTGGGGATAGCGGCTGGACGGGATCATTTTACGGTCGCCTTTACGGCCAAAGAACTGCGGGAGAGGCTTCGGACCTTCCTTCGACTCGACACGGAGAAGGCTCGGGAGGCGTTTAAATTGGGTCCCGACTCGCGGGATTGGCAGGTCCTCCTCGCCCGCGAAGACCTGAAAGAAAGCAACTGGGAAAAATGCATCGCCAAAATCCTTTATCGGCCCTTCGATTGCCGGGAAACTTGTTATACGGGCCAATCGCGAGGATTCCATTGTATGCCGCGCCAGGATGTCATGCGTCACTTTTTCAGCGGCGATCGGAATTTGGGGATCTGCACGACCCGGTCTGTTGAAATTCGTGCAGGGTGGCATCATATTTTCGCCACAAATCAACTGATTCAGTTGCACAGCGTATCTCTCAAAGAGGTCAATTATGTTTTCCCTCTTTATCTTTGTCCGAACGGCAAGCTGCAGGAGGAAGACTTGTTTGAGCACGGCAACGGCCGCCGCCCGAACTTCAGCGCCAGATTCATCAAAGAGTTTTGTGAGACATTACGCGTCAAATTCGTGCCCGACGGTTTGGGCCGTCCGGGCAAAAGCACTGTCGGGCCGGAGACCATTTTCAACTATGCCTACGCCGTGTTCCACAGCCCCAAGTATCGCGGGCGTTATGCGCAGTTCCTGCGGGCGGATTTCCCGCGTTTGCCCATCACCAGCGACTTTGAACTGTTCCGCAAGCTCGCCGGTTTTGGCGGCGAATTGGTGGATTTGCACGCGCGAGGCAAGGGCGAAGGCCTGGGGCCGGGCTTCCCCATGGCTGGCGATAACCTAGTATGCGACGTGCGCTATCAGCCGCCGCAAGGCAGGGACTCAGGGCGTGTCTGGATCAACGACAGGCAGTACTTCGACGGTGTTTCGGAATCCGCCTGGAGATTTCCCGTCGGCGGTTATCTGCCGGCGCAGCGCTGGTTGAAGGATCGGAAGGACCGGAAACTCAGCTACGAAGACATCACCGGCTATGCGCGAATCGTTTTCGCGCTTTCGGAGACGCGCGCTCTCATGGCGCAAATTGACGAAACCATTGAAAATCACGGCGGCTGGCCGCTAAAATAGATGCCCAAAAATCACGCCGCGTTGCGTTTTTGCGTTTGACCGCCGGGCCGCGGCCCGGCTATTTTGGCGGCAGGCGATATTTTGAAGCAATAAACAACATCGTATGACCAATGCATTTCGGCGGCATCACAAGACGATCATGTGGATCATCATCGTCGGGACCATCCTTTCCTTTGTTTACTACCTGACTCCCAACGCCACCAGGGGCGGCGGCGGCGGCGCTCCCATCCGGTCCGCTCCCGCGGGTTCCATTGATGGCGAGCCGATCACGCAGTTCCAATTCGAGTTGGCGTTGCGGGAAGCCAAAGTGGCCGTGCGCATGAGGGCGGGACACTGGCCGAATTCCCAGGAGATTTCGCGGTCATTGCCCGACCTCGCCTTCCAGCAACTCTTCATCGCCGCCAAGATGAAAGAATTGAACCTGGACGTGCCGGTGGAGGCGACCGCCCTTTTCACCCGGAAACTCTTCGGCGTCCCGCCGGGCCAGGCATTTCCCAAGGACAAGTTTGATGAGTTTGTGAAAAATGTGCTCAACGAGGAGGGCAAAGTGGACGTGGAGGACTTCTATCACTGGGTGCGCGATCAAGTGGGCGCGGAGCTTTTGGTCAAGCTCTACGGGATGAACGGGGATCTGATCACGGCCAAGGAAGCGGAATTTTTCTTCCGCCGCGACCATGAGCTGATGTCCGTCGAACTGGTGCGTTTTCCCCTCACCAATTACACCGCCCAAATTGCCCCCACCGCGCAGGAGATCGGGGAATTCTACACCAACCGGCAGGCCGACTACAGCCTGCCCGAACGGGAACAGATCAATTACATCCATTTTGATCTCACCAATTACCTGGCCGCCGCCGACAAAATTCTGGCGGGAATGTCCAATCTGGACGCGCAGCTTGACCAGGCCTACCTGAGCAAGGACGCGTCTTCTTACAAGGACGAGGCGGGCAATGTGCTCACCGCCGAGGCGGAAAAAGCAAAAATGAAGGAGGATTACCGCACGCAGTTTGTGGCCCGGAGCGCCGCCCAAACCAACGCCTACCAACTGGCCAAACTGTTTTTTGACGGGCGCAAGAAGGATCAGCCCATCAGCCGGGACGAACTGGCGCAATTCGCCTCCAGCAACGGGTTGAGCGTCGTCACCACACCGCCCTTCGACAGGCTGAACCCGCCCAAGGAGCTGCAACTCCCCCCGCAGTATCTGGACATGATCTTCCATTTGGACGCCAGCGATCCCGAAGACCAATACAAGCTGGTTCCGGCCACCAACGGCTTTTTCCTGCTCGGCCTGGAGCGCAAATTGCCCAGCGAAATCCAGCCGCTCGAAGTCGTGCGCGCCAAGGTCGCCGAGGATTGCCGCGACAGCAAAGCCCTGGAACTGGCCATCCAGGCCGGCACCAATTTCGAAGCCGCCGCCCAGGCCGGCCTGGCCAAGGGCCAGAGTTTCGACGACATTTGCGCGGAGCAGAAGATCAAGCCGCAAGTCCTGACGCCTTTTGATATTGAAACCAAGTCCATTCCCGAGGTCGAAGACCAGAATGAATTCGAATATCTCATCAAGCGCGCCGCCTATCAAATGCCCGTGGGCCAGATCACGACTCTGGAAAAAACCCTCACCGGCGGTTTCCTCATGTTTCTCAAGGCGCGGACCCAGGTGGACGATGCCATCGTGCAGCGGGATTTGCCCGCCTTCCTGGCCACTCAGAGGGAACAACGCCAAATGGCTGCCTTTAGCATCTGGATTAGCCGGGAAATGCAAATGCATCTTGTCCGGCCCGCCGCCAAGCCCGCGGCGGGAGAAGCCCCGCCACCCTCCAGTTAGCGTGGGCCAGTCCGTCAAACTTTCCTCGCCGGAAACCGGGCAATTCTGGGAGATTCCCGTCCTCTGGGAAGACGATCTGATGCTGGCGCTGAACAAACCCGCCGGCCTGCTCGTTTCCCCCGACCGTGACCAACCGGCCCGGCCCAACCTGATGCAGTTGCTGCACCGCGGCATCGAGCGGGGCGCGCCGTGGGCCAGGAATCGCGGCCTGGCCTGGTTGAGGAACGCCCACCGCCTGGATTCCGCCGCCACCGGCGTCATCCTCCTGGCCAAGAACAGGCCCGCGCTGGTGGCCCTGGCCAATCAATTTGGCGCGGCCAAACCGCACACAACCTGCCTCGCGCTGGTGCGCGGCTCCAAGACGGAAGACACTTTTGCCACCGACGCCGGCCTCGCGCCCCACCCGCTGCAAACCGGAGCCATGCGCGTGGACGTGAAAAACGGCAAACCCTCGCGCACCGAGTTCACCGTGCGCGAAAGATTCCCCGCCGCCGGCTGCCTCTTGTTGGAATGCCGCCCGTTCTCCACCCGCACCCATCAAGTCCGCGTCCATCTCAAGCACCTGCGCCTTCCCATCATTGGCGACGACCTCTATGGCGGCCCTCCCCTGCTGCTCTCCAGTCTCAAGCCCGGCTACCGCCTCAAACCCGGCCACACCGAGCGTCCGCTGATTTCCGACGCCTCCCTCCACTGCGAACAACTCGTCATCGCCCATCCCGCCAGCGGGGCCGAAATGAAAATCATCGCACCCTGGCCCAAAGACCTGGCCGTCGCCATAAAGTACCTGCGCCGCTACGCCCAGCCCGCGCAAGTGACAGCCCCAAGATAAAGATTTCCCAAGAAACCAAGAAATGATAAATAAGACCCTATGAGCCAAGAGCGATTCGCCGAACGAAAAGCTGAAGTATCCAATGCCGCCGCGCGCCTGCGCGAAGCGGTAACGCAGCCGGAAACCGATCTGGTGCGTGATGCGGTCCTTCAGCGTTTTGAGTTCACCTTCGAGCTTGCCTGGAAAAGTCTGAAATTGTATCTGGAGCGGCAGGGGTTGGACTGCGGCGGCCCGCGTTCCACCCTCAAAAGAGCTTTCGCCGAAGGGCTGATTAGTTCGAGCGCGGAGGCTGATGTTTGGCTCCAGATGCTTGAAGACCGAAATCTGACGAGCCACGCTTACGATGAGGCTCTGGCCATTCGCATTTACCGCCATGTGGTTCAGGATTACGCCACGCTCTTGCAGCAGATGGCCGAAAAGATTCAGACTCTTTCCTGGGAATGAACACGAAACTTCTGGCGCTCCGGGACAAAGATCTGGCGGCCTTGCGCGCGGCCTTCCACCGTTTCCCGGCGGTGCGCGAAGTGCGCGTTTTTGGCTCTCGCGCCACCGGCCATGCCCGCCGCGCTTCCGACATAGACCTCGCCATTTTTGCGCCGGAGGCAACACCTCTCGAATGGGCCGATCTGTGCGATGCGCTCGAAAACGCGCCGATTATTTATGAACTGGATCTTGTGCGGGCGGAACAAGCAATCAGCCAACGGCTGAAAGAAGAAATCGAGCGCGAAGGGATTGTCATCTACGGCGGGGAAACGCCGTCAGGATGCGGCGGCTCGTAATTCCTGCTCGGTTTTCAGCCGGAGTTGCCCGCAGGCCGCGTCAATGTCGCGGCCCTTCTCGCGGCGCAGGGTGGCGGGGACCTTCTCGCGCTCCAGTGCGGCCAGAAATCGGTCCTGCGCGGCCTCTTCCGGCCGCGCCCACGGCAACCCCTCCACCGGGTTGCAGGGAATGAGATTGACCTTGGCGCCCAGACGCCGGGCCAGCGCGGCCAGCGGCTTGATTTGGTCCAGGCCGTCGTTCACGCCGGCGATGAGAATGTATTCCAGCGTGAGCAGGCCGCCTTTTTTTTCCTGGTAATACCGGGCGGCGGCGGCCAGTTCGGCCAGGGGATATTTCTTATTGATGGGCATGATGCGCCCCCGGGTCTCATCGGTCGCGCCGTGCAGGGAAATGGCCAGGCGGAATTGCGGCGGCTCCTCCGCCAGCCGCCGGATTTGCGGGACCAGGCCGCTGGTGGAGATGGTGATTTTGCGCGCGCCGATTCCCCCGCCCCACGGCGCATTGAGGATGCGCAAGGCCCGCAGCAGGTTTTCGTAATTGGCCAGCGGCTCGCCCATGCCCATGATGACCAAATTGTTGACGAGACGCGGGCCGGGCGGCGCCGTCCCCGATCCGGAGGGCGAAGGCGGCAGGGCGGCATGCCAGCGCTCGACGCCCAGCACTTGCTCCACGATTTCATGGGGGCGCAGGTTGCGTTTCCAGCCTTCCAGCCCGCTGGCGCAGAAACGGCAGCCGTAAGCGCAACCGACTTGCGTGGACACACACAGGGTATGGCGGTCGCTCGCCTCCCCATACAGGCCGGGACTGGCGGGAATCAGGACCGTTTCGATCAAGGCGCCGTCGGCCAGCCGCCACAAGAACTTTTGCGTGGAGTCGCGCGCTCCCTGGAGCCGCGCCATCTCCACGGAATCGAACGAGTAGGCCAGATGCAGCCGCCGGCGGAGCGCCGCGGGCAGATTGGTCATGGCGTCCCAACGGGTGACGCGGTGGGTGTAAAGCCATTCCAGCAATTGCGCAACCCGGTAGGCAGGCTCGTTCCAAGCGGCAAACTGCCCGCGCAAATCTTCCAGCGTTTGCGAGCGGATGTCGGCGATCTTCCCCGGATCCGGCGGGGAAGGCATGGGGACGGCCGGGAAACTGCTCACGGCTGGGCGCGCAACACCCTGAATAGCTCAGGCTCGGAGCCATCCCTGCGCTTCAACTCCAGCGTCAACTGATCGCCCGGCGTGACGGATTTGAGAGCCTGGTTAAAGTCCTCGATGTTGGAGATGGCCCGGTTGTGCATCTTGACAATGATGTCGCCCGGCCGGATGTCATCCATGTCGGCTGGGCCGCCCTGCGCCACTGCGGTCACAATCACGCCCGAGTCGCTCACCACCCCGTATCGCGCCGCCAGATCCGCGGTCAGCGCCCTGGCTGTAAAACCATAGTCGGATTCCGAAGTGTGCCCCGCCGCGCCGGGGCGGCCGGAGGAGATGGACACCAGGGCTTCTTCCGAAGGCGCAGGCTCCGCTTCGGTGATGACCTTGATGGGGAGCGGTTTGCCGCTCTTGTCGCGCTGCACACTGATGGTGATGGTTTGACCCGGCTTTTTGAGCGAGACTTGATTGCGCAGGTCCCGCGAGGTTTTCACCGGCATTCCGTCCACCGCCACAATCAGGTCGTTGGTCTTCAAACCGGCTTTTTCGGCGGGACCGTTGTGCGTCAGTTCAGCC
>JBEKIA010000053.1:0-19678 GCA_050011995.1 Verrucomicrobiota bacterium | reverse complement strand
GGTAATCCTGGTGCTGGTCTTGCTGGGCGCCATGCTTGTTCCTGCCGTCCAAAAGGCGAGGCAGAAGTCGTGGCGTATCCGTTGCTTGAACAACCTGAAAGAGATTGGCACTGCTGACCGCCTTTCGACGGGCGACCTTCTGCCAAAATCCAACGCAGGCCCCTATTGCTGGAAATACTACGCGGGCATGACCAACGGGCCTGGCCTCAACCCGGAGCTTCTCGTTTGCCCCAGCGACGAACGGCGGCCCGCCAAGACTTTCACCAACGGCTTCGATAACACCCACGTCTCTTATTTTGTGGGAGTGGACGCCAGCGACGTTAATCCGCAGGACATAGTGGGTGGTGATCGCAATCTCGGCCCCGGCACTGTCCCCGATCCCAATTACGGCTATTCGCCTACCAACGGACAAGGCAACGATGTCGTCCTCTTCACCAACACCCCTGTCTCCTGGTCCTTGAAGATGCATTCGCACGGGAATTCAGCAGGTTCTGGAAATATTTTGCTGGGCGATGGGAGCGGGCAACAGATGTCGTCGGTAAGTTTCAGCAAGAACTGGCTGATTAATGCGCAGACGGGGACCAATTTCCCGGGGACCAATGGAATCCGGCTGGTGTTTCCGTGAGCCGGGGGCCATGCGGTTGACAAGGTGAGCTTAAACAGGAGAGAAAGGCGTTTGCCCGCAGATGACGCAGATGCACGCAGATAAAAAGAACCTTGCAACGCAAAGCCGCCAAGGCGCCAAGACGCCAAGAGGAAAAATGTCTTTGCGTCTTCGCGCCCTTGCGACTTTGCGTTGAAAATCCCGCCGCCAGCCGTGGTGGGAGCTTCGAGAAAACCATGAAAGTGGCACAAAAAGTGGCACAAATTCAGTCAGACGATTAACGGATATTGCTGGACGTTTCCGCGCTTGAAGCTGAGGCAACCAATTACGGCCAATCAATTTACAATCAGCCCTTCGTTCTTCGCTATTCCGGTGGCGGCCTCAACCAGTTCAGTGAAGATGGACCGGGAGTAAATATTGGTCCGGCCATGAATCGCCTTGAGCGAAGGGACTATTTTCCATAGCTGCCGATGAATGCTGGCGACTGCTTTCGCGTCTGGATTTCCTCGCGGTTTGCCCAAATGCGACAAGACGCAGGAAATGACGCCCCTGACCGCCGCATTATGGATTCCGGGGTCAATCCCGTTCACATCGCTCAAGGTTTTCTGCAACCGATGCCGTTTTGCTTCCAGCAAAACAAAATTGTGAGACCTCTCGATGCGTGATAAGGCGACTGCAATCCCAAGCTCAAAAGGCATATTGAATCGCACCGGCAGCTCCACCCGGCTCAAGTCATGGATGGAAACCGGACATTGGCGAATCAGGCCAAAAATGCGCGCCAGCCTGCCCTCGCCTTGCTCTGGAACCTCCAGCACAGAACGCGGCGTGCGCCCCAGTGCCGCGAGCGCGCTGATGAGGCCGACAAAAAGCGGCTCATAATCTTTGTCGAATGGAACATTTAGGAAGACACTTAACCGGTTCGCATCCAACCCTGATCTCATAAGGACATGCCGGCGATTAAAGCTCCACACCAGCGGCTTTAAAGGCGCGGAGCACGTTTCGGATATGAGACGGCTTGATGCCGAGCGTCCTCCGTATTTCTGAGACCGTTCCGGGCCTGGTTACATGAACATAGCCATTCTTTCTCCTTCCACCTAGACGCAATTTTAGACTCTTGATCCTCCGCACCCCGTTTCCCGCTTTCTTGGAATGACTTTTTTGCATAATTTCCGCCGGATGCGCCGGGCCGCTGTGAACAGCTGTCGACATCCACGAGCCAAACCTGCCACGACCAACCCCAGGTGTCAATGGTGTAAAAACACCCCCAATTCTGGGGCCAACTGATTTCCCCGCCTTGTCCGCCATAGCCATGGCGACGGGGGATGAATTTTCCCATGTCACCTGTCCCGCCGTCTTGTTCGCGGTAGTGTTAACGAACGCGGAACGGTTGTGCCGCACAACCTGCGCGCGTTACGTAGCAAGGTCCGGGTCTTTCAAGCTATTTAAGCCCTTCCAGAAGATCTGCGTGTCCAGTTTGTTCTAAATATTCGAAAAGTTCCTTTTTCGCCGCTCTCATTGAGCCTCGTTCGCTTAATCCAAAACCTATTTTGGAACATTCGAGGTTTTCAGATGAGAGCGTCGCTTCGCATTTCCACTGATCCTTTGATATTTGATTATAATCAAAGTTAATCTCGCAATTATCACTTGTTAACGTGAGAATAGTGGGCAGTCTCATAATGGCAGCAGTTGATCGGTTAACTTGCCTTCCTTCATAATTTCATAGAGGCAGGGTCTTGATGAATGTCGCGAGCCGCTCAGCTTCTCCCGACGTCAGATTAATCGGAAGCACGAACGTAATCGGCAAATCTGCACGAAGGTTGAAAGTGTGAGTCTGCAATACCCTTTTCGTCTTACAATCAAGGGGTGGTTGTGGAGGTTGGACAGTCGGAGTCGTTGCTGATACATCTCGGCAAGCCTTGAAGCCGACCTCGCTCCAGACAAATCTGGAAGGAAAACGGCGGCGCTTGCCACATCCGATCTCACCGAGCCTCCGAAAAGCCGCGCTCAAGTCCCTCATCCTGACATCATTACCATCGGCCTTGAGGAGTGCCAAAATCCGCTCCATCTTCGTTTCGCGCTGGTTGCGCTCACGCTTCGCCATGTGGTCGCAAAGCACCTTAACTGTTGCGTCGGATCTGTAACAGTGCTCCAGTTCTTTGAAGTCTATGTTCGTCGTTCTGATCTCCGATTTGCCTCGGTATAAATCATGTACGGTCCTCTTGACCTTCGTGGGGTCCACGCTTGTGATCTCCGCTTTGGTGAGCGACCACACCCCCCGGCCCGAAGTCGCGATCACTCCATACTTCTTGAGATATGTCAGTGCCCATCCGAGGCGGTAGTGTACCTTGGTCTGATTGTTGACGTCTGGATTCTGAAGTTCCGAGAGGGCATCATTCGGCAATTCGAGATCATGGATAACCCGCTCATAAACCTGGTTAATGGAAGCTTGGCCGCCCAAATCGCGCAACGCTCTGAGGGCTGGATTCATCAACTCGTCGAATGTGGGAACTTTGCTCATACGCGCATAATTTATGGCCGAACTACAGTTGGACGCAAGCCTTTTCTTCGCGTCTCTTGACACTCAGACGAGGGAGAAAGGGGCAAGCCGCGAATTCGGGATTACAATTGCTGCTCCCTCAAAAACGCCGATCAATTTCAGCGCACATTCAAGCCGGAACTCGACATTGCAAAACAGTTTGGCCGTAAAATCTGCCGACCACACTTGGCTCTTGCTCAGGTATTTCCGCTGCTCCGGCGGCGTGTTCGCCCAATGGTATCGGCTTGTCAATCGCTGGCGTTTCTCGCCACATCACGGCCATCCAGCACTTCGACGCGGGCTGCATACAATCGCAATCCCGCGCCCTTTCCTCACGCTCACGCACCATTTCAGGGTTCAACGGCCATGGGGCGCGGCCGGGGCGCCGGACAGCGCCGCCTGGCGTAATTTAGATTTGACTAATTTGACGCGCTCCGGGTCGAGGATCTTTCCCCCCAGTCGCTCGGTGGCGTAGAAGCTGTCCACCGCCGCCCCTTTTTCGGTGAGGATTCTCGCCAGGGAGAGGTCCACCTGCAGGTCGGCCAGCGCGCGGGAAATGTCGTACAACAGGCCGACGCGGTCTTCGGCCTGCACGTCAATGACGCTGCGGGAATCGGAGGTTTCGTTGTCCACCTCGATGACCGCCGGGATGCGCTCGCCCTCGACGGATTTGTAAATGGAGGGCGCCGCCTTGGTGCGGGCGATCAGCGCCGGCAGGTCCACCGCGGCATTGGTCAGGACCTTGTGGGCCAGGCTCTCAAACTTCTCGCGCTCCTCCCGGCCGGGCAGCCGCCCGGTTTTCGCGTCGGTGACGAAGAACGTGTCCAGAATAATGCCATCCTTGCGCGTCAGGATTTCCGCGCTGAGGATGTTGAAGCCGGCGGCGGTCAGGCAGCCGGTGATGTTGCTGAAGAGGCGCTCCCGGTCCCAGGTGCAAATCGTCACGGTGCTGTAGCCCCGGTCCGGCTCGTTGTGCCAGGTGACAATTGGCGCCAGCGCGTTCTCCTCTCCCGCAGCCAGTTGGAGGTGGATGAAACGATGCACCTGGGCGACATCGCGCAAAATCTGGCGCGCGTCATTGACCTGGCAATAGCGGGACGGCAAATTGTGGAAATGGGCCTGGACTTCCGCCGGATCGAAGGTGGGCGGCGCCATCCGCTGCACCTCTTCCGCGAGCAATTCCCGCTGGCGCTCCTCCGCCACCCGAAACTCCGACGCCCCGGAGAGCAGTTCCACCGTCTTGCGGTAAAGCCGCCACAGCCCGGTGTCTTTGAACCCGTTCCAAAGCTGGTCGCTCGTCGCCATGGAATCGGCGAACGTGTGCAGCGCCAGCATCGTCAGATTCTCCGCCGTCTGAATCTGGCGCGCAAAAAGGCGGATGACCGACGGGTCGTCCAGGTCGCGCCGCTGTGAAATCTGGGCCATGGCCAGATGGTTTTCGATGAGCAGGCTCAGGGTGTGCGTTTTGGCCCCGTCCATCCCCAGGCGGCCCGCCACCCGCAAGGCCTGCTGGGCGCCGATGGCGGCGTGGCGCCCGGTGTGGAAGGCCTTGCCGGAATCATGCAGCAGCAACGCCAGGTAGAGGAGGAAGGGCAGTTCCACCTCGCGAAAAATCTGCGCGTACTCGGCGAAGGGCGGGACCTTGGCGTCCCACACCTGATCCAGTTTTTCCAGGCAGACCAGCGTGTGTTCGTCGGCCGTGTATTGGTGATAAAACTCGTGTTGCACCAGGCAGGTCAGGCGGCCGAATTCGGGGAGGAATTTGCCCAGCAGCCCGACTTCGTGCATCCGGCGCAGCGTGGGCGCGACGTTGCCGCGCTGGTCCAGGATTTCCAGAAACGTTTCCCGCACATGCCCGTCCCGCAGGAACTCGTTGTCCACCAGGGGCAGGTTCTGGCGGACCAGTTGGGCCAGATCGGGGTGCAATTTCAGGCCCCGCTGCTGGGCGTGCAAAAAAATCCGCATGAGCCGGCGCGGGCTGTCTCGAAAAATGCCGGACGAAAGCGGGAGCATCTCCCCGTCCACAAACTTCAAGCCGTCCGCCGCTTGTTCGGGGATTTCCTTGTGCCGGAGAAAACCGGGCAGCCGCAGCAGCCGCGGCTTGGGAGCGGGCACCAGCGCCAGGCGCTGCTCCGCCGTGCGGGTGATCAGGTCAATGTTCCGCGCGTGGGTGTAATAGACCTTCATGAATTTTTCCAGCCGCTCGCCGGGCGAACGGTCGCGCCAGCCCAGGTTGGCGGCCACCGCCGGCTGGACGCTCCGGCTCAGGACATCGGAGGCGCGGTCCAGGAGGTATTGCAGTTCATTGCGGGTGCGGAGCAGAAAGTCGTAGGCGCTTTCCAGTTGTTTGCGCTCGGCGGCGCTGATGACTTGCTGGTTCTCCAGTTCCCCCGGCGTCCGGGTGCGGTCCTTGAAATAGGCCATCCAGAGCAGGTTCTGGTAATCGCGCAGGCCGCCGCAGCCGTTCTTGATGTTCGGTTCCTGCATGCAGGCCAAATTGCCATATTTGTTGCGCCGCGCCTCCTGGTCCAGCAGGCGCGCCTGGATGTATTCCTGCTCATAACCCCGGACGCACTTGGCCAGCAGCGCCTTGCCAAACTGCCCGAACAACGCCGCCTCGCCCAGAATCAACCGCGCTTCGATCAGCGAAGTTTTCGACTGCATGTCGCCGTTGGCCACGCTGACGCAATCGTCAATCGAGCGCACGGAATGCCCGACCTTGAAGCCCAAATCCCACAACGTGTAGAGCAGCCCGTCCACCAGCGCCGCCAGGGCGGGCCGCGCCCGGCCCCTCGCCACCCCTTCTCCGTCGTGCAGGAACATGATGTCAATATCGCTGTGGGGATTCAACTCCGCCCGGCCATAGCCGCCGATGGCCACCAGCGCAAACACCGGCGGGGCCGCGCCCGCCAGTTGCGGCGCGCCATTTTTGACCCCCTCCAAAATGTATCTCAGCAGCAAATCGAGGATGGCGGACCGCGCCCGGCAAATTTCCCGTCCGGATCCCCCGGCGCGATGGAGCAATTTCAGGCGATGGGTTTCCACCTTGAGAAAAACCTTGTACCGTCCCAATTCCTGCCTGGGGAGCGCGCCCGGCGGCAGCGCCAGCCGCGCCTTTGCGTTCGCCTCAATTTTTTCCAGCAACGTCATGTTCCCGGAGAACTTAGGGCAGACCGCCCATCGAAGCAACCACAGGCACGATTTCTGTCGGCGAAAAAGGTTGCCAAAGCCGGGCTTTTGGTTTTCAGTTCCGGCCTGAAAACCGAGAACGGAACAACGCCGCGACACCGGCCAGCATGTCCATCACGCCCCGCCAATTCGAGCAACTCAAGGCGCGCCTGAGCGGTCCCAAGCCCGCCGCCCAGCCCGTTTTTGAGAGCAGCCTTCGTCCCAGGCCCGCCGGGACGCAAATTATTATTGGCATAGATCCTTCCCTGCGCGGCACCGGCTTTGGCGTGATCAAAATGGCCAGGCCCCATCCGGTGGCGCTGGCCTGCGGCGTCATCGCCTGTCCGCCGGGTTGGGAACATTCGCGGTGCCTCTTGAAAATCCTGCAAACCTTGCGGGAAATTTCCGCCCAATACCGTCCCGCGGTTTGCGCCATCGAAGGGCTGTTCTACGCCCAAAATTTGCAAACCGCCCTGATCCTGGGCGAAGCCCGCGGCGCGGCCCTGGCCGCGATGGCCGAAGCCGGCCTGGACATTTTTGAAATCGCCCCGCGCAAGGTCAAGCAAGCCATCGTGGGCTACGGCGCCGCCCACAAGGCGGCGGTGGCCAAAATGGTGCAGCGCCTCCTGCATTTGGCCGCCCTGCCCGCGCCCGACGCGGCCGACGCCCTGGCCATCGCGCTGGCCCACGCCCAGGACACCAGCCGCTACAGCCTCACCGCGCCCAAGAGAATCTAGTTTCACAGATCGGACAGATACAGGGCGCGATTGCGCCAAAGATAGCTCAGGCCGGAGGCCAAAGTCAGGATCACCGCCACCCAAAGGGAAATGGGCGCGAACCATTCCACCCACGGCTTGCCCAGCACGTCGAAACCGAAAATGAATTGGCCGGCCGGCCCCGTTTCCCCGTAGCAGTGCCGCACCAGGATGGCCAGGATGGCGACAATTTGCGAAATCGTTTTGTGTTTGCCGAATCGTTCCGCCGCCAGCACCAGGTTCTTCGATGCCGCCAGCAGGCGCAAGCCCGTGATGGCCAGTTCCCGCGCCACCACGATGACCGCCATCCACGCCGCCATCCAGCCCAGCCCCACAAACGCGATGAAGGCCGAGCACACCAGGATTTTGTCCGCCAGCGGGTCCATGAGAATTCCGAAATTGGTGATCAGCTTGTCGCGGCGGGCGATGCGGCCGTCAAAGTAATCCGTCAGGCTGGCCGCGCTGAAGAGCAGGAGGGAAACCGTCTTGTGCCAGCGAAAATCCACGAAGACCGCCACCAAGAAGGCGAGCGTCAGCGCAAAACGGGAGACGGTTAGCTGGTTCGGCACATTCATGGACCGCTCCTATAAAGACAGGTTCGCCGCCCCAAGTAAATGTTTCTTCGCGCCGCCATCCCTTTTCCCTCATCCCGCCGGCACGGCCATCAAATCGTAATCCGTGTGGCCGATGATCTTGACGCGGGCGAACGCTCCCGCGGGCAATCTCCCGCGCACATAAACGCGCCCGTCAATGCCGGGGGCGTCGGCCTGGCTGCGCGCGATCCACACACGGCCCCGCCCGCCGGCGCGGTTCCATTCTTCGGGGGCGGACGGGGAACGGATCAGACCGTGCTCCCAGGAACTGATGGCGGCGGCGGGCCCGTCGCCGGGCCGGGCCTCGCCTTCGACCAGCACCGCCATCTCGCGCCCGACGAAGGAGGCGGAAATTTCCCGCGCCACCTGGAGTTGTTCGGCCATGGCCAGCTTCTGCCGCCGCGCCCTGACCCGGGCCGGAATCTGGCCCTCCATTTTGCCCGCGCGCGTGCCTTCCTGGGGCGAGAAGGTGAAGACGCCGAGGCGCTCGAACCTTGCCGACCGGATAAATTCGAGCAGCGATTGGAAGCAGGCCTCCGTCTCGCCGGGAAAGCCCACAATGAAGGTCGTGCGAATGGCGATGCCCGGGATGCCCGCGCGGATTTTCCCGATCAAGTCAACAATATGCTGCCGCGAGGTTTCGCGCCGCATCCGTTCCAGCATGTTTTCGTGGATGTGCTGGAGCGGCAGGTCCGCGTAGCGCGCCACTTTCGGGCATCGGGCGATGGTGTCAATCAATTCGTCCGTCCAATGGGCCGGATGCGTGTAGAGCAAACGGACCCAAAAATCGCCGGGCAGGGCGTTGAGGGCGCGCAGCAGGGTGCAGAGGGTGGCGGCCCGGGCCGGCAGGGCGCGCGCGGCCGCGCCAAACTTTTCCGGGGAGGAAATGGCGGGGCTGGGATGGGGCCGCAGGTCCAGGCCGTAATAGGTGGAGTCCTGGGAGATGAGGTTCAACTCCTTGACGCCGCCGGCCAGAAGCCGCCCGGCCTCCCGCACCACGTCCGCCTGCGGGCGGCTGCGATGGGCGCCGCGCATCCGCGGGATGATGCAAAAACTGCACGGATGATTGCAGCCTTCCGCGATTTTGACGTAGGCGAAATGCCGCGGGGTCAGCCGGAAGCGCGGCGTGGCGAAGTCGGGGATGTAGGCGGGGCGCCGATGCACCCGGAGGACCGGCCCGGCGGCGGGCGCGGGGGAGGCCGCCCCCGGGCCGGCCCGGGGCGTGGCAATGGTATTGACAGTATTGGCTCCGGGGACGGCCTTTCCGGCGCGGGCCAGTTTCTCGCGGCGTCCGGCCAGCGCCTGATGGACGATTTCCGCCACCTGCGCCACCTGGTCAATGCCTATGAACGCGTCCACTTCCGGCAGCAGTTTGGGCAGGGCGCCGCCAAACCGCTGCGGCAGGCAGCCGGAAACGATCAAGCCCTGCGCGGGATTGGTCCGGGCGCGCGCCTGGGCGGATTCCAGAATGGCCTCGATGCTCTCCTTCTGGGCCGCATCAATGAACGAACAAGTGTTGACAATGAGGACATCCGCCTGGCCCGCCTCATTGGTGATTTGCATCCCGCTCTGGAGGAGCGAACCGAGCATGATCTCCGCGTCCACCAGGTTTTTGGCGCAACCGAGGGAAATCAAGCCCACGCGAACCGGGCGATGGCTGGGTTTGGTCATGCGCGCCCGATGCGTCAGTGCCTGGGCAGGGGCAAAGTTTCCCCCGAATCTTCGGTGGACTGATACAGGCCCGGACTCAGCCCGTTCAGCGGGTTCCGGCTGGCCCGGCGGTTCAACAGCACCACGCCGCCCGCCACCCCGCCCACGACCAGCACCACCACCAGAATGGGCAGGAGCATCCGCCGGCCCGCGGTGGAGAGGTGAAACATGGCCGAGTCCACCATGCCGGATGCCGGGGGCTGAAAAGCCGGCAGCCCCTGGCTGCCGCTTTCGGCCAGTTCCTGGTTGAGTTGGGCCAGGATGACGGTCGTGTCCAGTTTCAGGGCCATGGCGTAGGTGCGCACAAATCCCCGGATATAAACCGGAGCGGAAAAAACATCATAATTGCCCTGATCAATGGCGCGGATATGGTCGCTGCGGATTTTGGTCATGTCCGCGACTTGTGTCACCGTGAGCCTTTGGGCTTCGCGCGCCGCTTTTAATTGTTCGCCAACCGTTGCCATGTCACCCAATGGATACCCCTTTTGCGCCTCCGTGGCAAGGGCGCATTCGCTTGGGCAATGTCCCGATTATGGCGCTGTGTATAAACCGCAAAGGACAATTATCAAAATCGTCTGATGATGGCTGGAAATCGCCGCCGCGCCGCCCTGCCGGATCCGCTCCAGTCCGCGGCGGCCGTTTCAGTTCATGTCTGCCGGGACCGTGGAAAATCATTCCTGCAACAGATCGGCCAGGATTTCCCCGGTTTTTCTCACCAGGCCGATGCGGGGAAATATCTTGGTGACGGTGAGCGAATGTTCTTCCGCCGAGAGGGCCGACATGGCGTCTTCCGCGAAGACCTGATGGTAGCCGTATTCGTAGGCGAACCGGGCGGTGCTTTCCACGCCGATGTTTGTCGAGATGCCGCACAGGACCATGGCCGTTAGGCCGCGCCTTCTCAATTCCAAGTCAAGCTCCGTCCCGTAGAAAGCGCCCCACTGGTGTTTGGTGATCACCAAATCGCCCGGTTTGGGCCCCATCGCCGGGACAATGTCCGCCCAGTCCGGCGGCGGGTTCTGAAACTGCATGGGGGCGTCGGCGACGGGATGCAAGGCGTTTTTTCCGTCCGGTGACAGAGCCACCCGCGCCAAAAAAACCGGCATCCCGTTTTTCCGGAACGCCTCGGCCAGAGCCGCCGCGTTTTTTACCACAGTGTCCGGCGCATGAGGGGCGGTTTGCCGCCCGGCAATGCCTTTCTGGAGGTCAATGACCACGAGCGCCGTCTTGGATCTGTCAATGAATGTGTTTTTCATAATCGTCATGTTACCACTTTTGGAGGGAACTGCGCACTCGGAATTGTTCAGTTCACCCGGCAGGGCGTTCGCCTTCGTCTCACTGCGGCGCGGCAGGTCGCTCGGCCCAGGCTATTGGCTTTCGACCGCGTGGGAAGGCGGTTTGCCGGTTTTCAACGGTTTACAGGAGTTCAGAGGCGTTTGCGCGGACAAATTGGCTCGCCTCGGCGCGGGGAATTGCTAATTCTGGGGACGTGCCGAAATGGGTGAAAATGTGCCTCGGGATTTTGCTGCTGCCGGTGTGCGCGGGAACCGCCAAGGCGGCCTGGCTGGCCGTGAGCCAAATGGGCGGCGCCGACCGGGTCTGGCTCCCCATGCTGGCCGGGGCGGCCTGCTGGATTGTGGTTTTTCTCCTGCTGCCCAAGCCGATGTGGGTCTATGTTTTCGGCCATGAGTTGACGCACGCGGTCTGGACATGGATTTTCGGCGGGAGCGTCAGGGGCTTCAAAACCGGCTCCGAGGGGGGCCATGTGGTGAGCACGAAGAGCAATTTTCTCATCGTGCTGGCGCCTTATTTTTTCCCGCTCTACGCCGTGCTGCTGGTGCTGGTGTTTGTGGTCTTCACTCTGTTTGGGGCATGGCATCAGGCTTACGTGCCGTGGTTTCATTTGCTGCTCGGCGCGGCCTATGCCTTTCATCTCACGCTCACCTGGCACATCTTGCGAACCCGCCAAACGGACATCACCAGTCAAGGCTATATTTTTTCCGCCGCCGTGATTTTCCTGGGCAACGCGCTGGTGCTGTTGATCGGCGTGCCGCTGCTGGCGAGGCACAGTTTGGTGGGGGCGCTGATTTCCTGGCTGGAATGCAACGAGCAGGTGTGGCGCCGCATCGTCCGGTGGTTTTGAGGCGGCGCTGCCTTCGCAAGGCCCCCGTCTCCTTATCCGGTCGCGCCGAAGGGAGTGTTTTGAGCGACGTCATAGACCGCCGCCACAGTGCGTCTCCTCGTCCGGCGCGGTCAAGGGAGTGTTTTCCGGCGCAGCAACATCGCGCTTCTTGGGCGGCCTGGAGGCGAGGCGACGAGACTATAGTTTTCCCAGAGCCAGGGCACGACCTTTTCTCCCAAATTACCCGGCGCTCCAAATTGGGCGATGCCGAATTCGCGCAGGTCCCGCGCGATCAAAATCACGTAATCCGGCGGCGACCGGCGCAACTGCTGGAGATACAAATTCTCATCGCTGAAGCCATCCGGCAGGGGACTTTCATGGCGCGAGAGGTAGTTGATCATGACGCCCCCCGGCAGCGCCAGGAGCGTGGCCCGCGGCGGAATGGTCCGCAGGCGCTCGACCGCCCAATTGACCAGGAGTCCCGTTTCATCCGCCGCCGGATCCAGCGCGTAAAAGCGGTCCCGGCCCGCGGCGACCGGCTGGGTTTGGCGCGCGCGGATCAGGGCGGATTGCGCGGCAATGGAAGCGCAGCCCATGCCCAGCATGACCAGGCCGGCCAGCGCGGACAGACGCCGGCCCCAAAGGCCCGCGCCGGTCCAGCGCGGGACCTCCGAAACCATCGCCGCCGCCGCCGCCATTCCCGCGAGGGCCGCCTGGAAAAACCCAAAATGATCAATGCGCGCCCGCAAGATCATGCGGGCCAGCATGGCGCCCGCCAGCAAAACCAGCGCCAGCGCCATGAGAGTGCGCGTTTGGGCGCGTCCGTTTTGCCGCAACTCGCGTCCGAGCCTGGCGGCCACGATTGCAAACAGAATGGCCATCAACCCCGGCAGGCACGGGCCGGCTTCTTTGTCAATATGAATGGAACAGACCGCGGCCAGCGCCGCCGCGGCCGTGGCCAGCCGCAACACGCGCGACCAGGAACGGTTGACAAACCAGCCGGCCGCCCAGATGGACGCGATCATGACGGAGGCGAGGAACGCGGCGCGCAATTCCAGCCCGGCATGGCGCCACGGATGGTCCAGGCCCAGGAACACCGGCTGGTACTCAAAGCCCGGTTCCCTTTGGTTGAACAGCACCAGCCACCAGGCCTGGCAGGAATCCACCAAGGCCGCTCCCCACGGTTCGCCGCGCGCCAGCCATGCGGCGCATCCCAGGGTGGGCAGCGCCGCTCCGGCCAGGAGGAGCGCCCATTCCGCCGCGCCCGCCGGTTGTCCCTGCCGGCGGCGCACCAGCAAGGCGGCGATTCCCAGGATTCCTCCCGCCAGCATGAACTCCGGTTTCAACACCGCCGCCACCCCGCCGCAGAGTCCCAGCAAGAACGCCAGAGGGCGCGACGGTTCCCGGCACCATCGCACCATGACGAACGCCGTCAGCAGCAGGAGCAGAATGCCGTGGGTGGCTTCATGGGTGTAAGGCGTGGCGAAATTATAATTGGCCACGCTGTTGAGAATGGAAAAGGAGAAAACCGAAATGAACACCGCCAAGGCGGCGAACGCCGCCAGCCGCCCCCAGGCCAGGCGAAAAGCCAGGTACGCCAGCGCCACGATCGCCCCATAAACCGCCAGGTTGGCCGTGACCAGCACCATCATCCCCGCCCCAAAGCAGTGGAAGAGAAGCCCGTTGAATAAAAGCGAGAGAGGCCCATAGTTCCAAAGAAAGTCGTGGTAGGGCGCCGCGCCCTGCGACACCCGCCAGATGCCATACCATTGCGCCCCGGCATCCACGATGGGGTCCGGCCACTTGCGCCAGGACAGATGGAGAAAGAAAGCCGCCAGGAGCGCCAGAGCCAGGAGGCCGGCAAACTCACAAACCCCCGCACGCGGGAACAAGGCCGGCGGGTCCGCGCTGTCATTCTGTTCCGGGCCTGTTGCCATATTAAGATTAAGAGCCAGATTAAGATTAAGAACGCGAAACCGCCACCCCAAAAAAATCAGACGCGCCCCTGGCGCATTTCCCCCAAAATTTTCTGCTGGCAATGGCGCCGGGAATCGGCCAGACTGCGCCCCTATGAAATCCAAACTCTTCATTCAAAACGACATGAACCTTCATGCCCGTGCTCTCGCGTTTCTGGCTGTCCTGGCCATGACTTCCTATTCCTCTTCCGCCCAGGCCCCCCCGCCTGCCGGGGCCGCTCCGCAAGAACGAATTGAAGGCTTCAAGGAACACATGATCGCCGGCACCAAGTGGTATCAGCATGACCCCGACCGCCCGCAACCGCCCATCGTTACCCCGGGGGCCGCATTCAGCCAGATGGCTCCCCCGCCCTCCGATGCCGAGGTGCTCTTTGACGGCAAGGACCTCTCCAAGTGGCAAAGCGCGCGCGGACAGGAAGCGAACTGGAAGGTTCAGGACGGTTACATGGAAGTGGTGCCCCCCAACGGCAACGACATCCGCACCAAGGGGAAGTGGTCGGATTTCCAGTTGCATGTGGAATTTGCGGAGCCAAATCCGCCCGGCAACCTGCACGGGCAGAGCCGCGGCAACAGCGGCATTCTGATCAACAATATGTACGAGGTCCAGGTGCTCGATTCTTACAACGACAAGACCTACGCCGATGGCCAGGCCGGCGGGATTTACGGCCAGATGCCCCCGCTGGTCAACGCCTGCAGGCCGCCGGGCGAATGGCAAACTTACGACATCATCTGGGAATCCCCGCGCTGGAGCGAGCAGCATGAACTGACCCAGAAAGCCTGCATCACCGTCCTGCACAACGGGGTGGTCATCCAGCACAAGACCGAGTTCATCGGCAGCACCGACGGCATCGGCGGCGGCGTGGCCTGGCGCGGGGTTTCCAAGTACACGGAACATGCCCCGGAGGTCTTCGTGCAATTGCAGAACCACAACGCCAACCCGGTCCGTTTCCGCAACATCTGGATTCGCGACCTCCACCTGGCCTCGCGGCAGTAATTATTGTTGACCTGCATATTTATGGGTTCCTGGGTGGCACGGGCGACTCGCCCGTGCCGCCGGGCCACTGGCCCGGCGGAAGCTTAAATACGACTTTTGGCAAAACCACTGAGTCACGATTACCGTCCGTCACTTTCGCTTCCGGTCGGCGAGTCGCCGACCGGCACAGGCGGGTCGCCTGTGCCACCCAGCCAAAAGGGTGGAGAGCGTGAAATTTCCGGGTTTTCCCTAATCGGCCGTCAGCGGCGCGAAGATTTCCGTCCCGTTCTTTTCGGGGGGTGGAAACGGCGACTGGCAATGCTCGCACAATTCGCGGTCCACGGCGCGGAGCTGCCCGCAGTTGGGGCAAGGCTCCCGCGCCGGCCATTCCTGCGCGCACAACAGCGTGAGCAGCCCGGCGATTCCGAGCAGAAAGACCAAGAGTGTCCACCCGAGGCCCGCCGGGATGGAAGAATTGTGGCGTCGCGCCAGCAGCCAGGCGATCCCCGCGCTGATGAAAGCCAGGGCGAAACTGAGCGCGTTCCACGGACTGTAAAAGTTCTTGTCGAACTGCAAATGCGCCAGCGGCGGCAGCAGCGTCCCCGTCAGTTGATTCGGCCAGGAATCGATTTCCGATCCGCGCAAGAAGGGCAAATCGGCGCTCTTGGCCACGGTTTGCCCCGGCCCAAGCCAGAGCACATGAATCGGCAGTTTCCAGCCCGATTTCGAGTTCATCACGAAATCCGGCCAAAACCAAAGGGCGAAATTGGCCGTCGAACCGTTGGTCGCCTGGAGAAAGAAAAGCTGCACCTGCGGGTATTCCGCAGAGCCGGGCTGGTAAGGCAGGGCGAGGATCGTCCGGCCTTCGGAGTCCAACGCGCGGACGGTGGTCTTGGTCGTGAGTAAAATGAGCTTCGCTTGACCGATTTCTTCGCGATTTAACATCGGCCCGGCGTATCCGCCGAATGCGGCGATTTCCTCCTCATTCGTCAGGGAAAAAATCGGGTTCGCTGTACGCGCTTTGAAATCCGCCTGATAAAGGCCCTTGGCGGTCGCAATCAGTTTCCGTTCGGAAGAATTGTAAATGTTGCCCGTCTCGGGCAGAAACAGGAATGGTTCGGGCCTCAACCGGCCGTCAGGGCCTTGCGGATTCAAACTGCCGGTGTATTTGCGCGTGCGGGCGTCGTAGCCGCTTAACTTTCCGTGGCGGTCCAAATACCAGAGGGTTTTGTCCGCCGTGCTCCAGAGGCTAAAAAAGCGCGTCTCCTCTATAAACGAATCCCGGTACTTGAGGTTGGCGGAAACCATGGGGCCGTAGGCATTGCGCTTTTGGAATTCACTGAACTCCATTTTCTGGCCGGTTTTGGGGTCCAGGAGCGGATGCCCTTCCAAATCCACAATCTCCACCGGCGCATTCGCCTGCTGCGTCACCTTGTAAAGGCTTCCATCCTGGGTCATTTGATAATTGCTCATGACATAGGAAGGATTCGACCACGGATTCAAAACCAAAAAGAACAGCAACCCCGCCCCGGCATACAACGCGCCCCCGCAGCCCGCCGTCATCGCCACAATCAGCGCCAGCCTCCCGGCCGCCGGCTGGCCGCGATAATAGCCGCCGCTCTGATACGCGCCCCAAACCGCCGTCGCCAAAATCACAACCGCCACCGCAGTCAAAATCAGCGACTGCCAGAATTCAGCCTCGTTGAAGACACTTACCGAGGGGAGCAAGGCCAGAACAAGACCAAACCCGCGGCTGGCATACCAGCGCGCCTGCCGCAAGCCGGTCAGCAATCCCGCGAAATACCAGGGCACACCCGTTAGAAAAAGGGAAACCAGCGGCAGAACCATCGCCCATTCAAACGGTGCGGCGACATGACCGGGCCACCGCGCCACCGCCGCCAGGATCGCCAGCGGCAATCCCGCGCCGGCAACATAAAGACATAAACCGGCGATGGTTTTGCCCCAAAAGATTTCCGTCCGCGTGACCGGGCGATGGATCAAAAACGCCCAAAGATCGCGATGCCCTTCGTTGCGGCTCTGCATCCACCCCAGCACAGCGCCGAAAATGGCGCAGAAGTAAGCCGCCTCCGCCTGCAACATGGGCGAGAGTAAAGGCTGGAGGGCCTGGACATCCACCGCCTCATTTCCGGCCAACAGATGGGTCAGCGCTGCGATGCTTGAAAGGTAAGTCGCCAGCGCCAGCAGGGAAAAAATCAGCAGGCCAATCCAGGCCACTTTCTGATTTTCCCGCAGGTCCTTTTCAATCAGTGCTTTCATGGTTGCGCCTCCAGTTCCGACAGAATAAACGACTTCTCGCCGCGCTCCCCCAGGTAGCTGATGAACGCGTCCTCCAGCCCCAGCGGCACCGGTTCCATTTCCAACGGCGCCAGCGCGCGGAGGATTTTTTCCGTTTCGCCGTCGTAATTCGCGCACGTCACGCGCAGCTCGTTTTCCGTGCGAAGGGCCTGTAGCAGACCGGGAATTTTCGGCAGGGCCGGCGGCGCGCCGGAAAATCGCAGCCGCGCCTGCCGCACGCTCTCCTGGAATTTTTCCAGCGGACAGCACGCGCGCAACACGCTCTGATCCAGCACGGCCATGTAATCCGCCACCCGCTCCACATCGGCCAGTTGGTGCGAGGAGAAGAAAATCGTCCGGTCGGATTTGCGCGTCAGATAGATCATGGACTCCACCAGCGCCCGCCGCGCCACCGGGTCCAATCCCAATCCCGGATCGTCCAGCAGCAACAATTCCGGCTCCGGGGCCAGCGTCAGCGCCAGGCAAAGCCCCGCGCGTTCGCCGCGCGACAAATCCTTCACCCGCGCCGCCGGTTTCAACGCGAAATGGCCGGCGATGCCGCGAAAAATCCGGCCGTTCCACTTCGCGAAAAATTTTGCCTGAAACTCGCCGCAATCCTGCACGCTCATCCAACCGTAGAGCTGGTGTTCCTCGGCCAGGTAGCCGATGCGGGCGCGAATGTCCGGCGTCAGCGCCCGGATGTCGCAGCCGAGGATGCTCCCCGCGCCGCGGGTCGGCTGCTCCAGCCCCGCCAGCATGCGGATGGTGGTGGTCTTGCCCGAACCGTTGCGGCCCAGGAAGGCGAAAACGCAGCCGCGCGGCACGTCCAGGTTGAGTTCGTAGACGGCGGGCTTGCCGCCAAAATACTTGGTCAAGCCGCGCGTCTGGATGACAGAGGGTTCATTCATCGTTCCGGTCGCCTCCTTTGGGATGTTTCCATTGGCCGAGTTTTTCCTCGAACGCCTTGCGCAATTCCTCGCGCGTGAAATCCAGCACCATCGCCTCCCCGATGAGCGCGTCCAGCAGCGGCTCCAGCCGCCGCCAGCCCTCCGCGCGCGAATAAATTTTCCGCTTGCGCGTGATGAAAACGCCCCGCCCCGCGCGCGCCTCGAGCAGCCCCTCGCGGATGAGGCCGGCGTAGGCGCGCGCCACCGTGTTGGGGTTGACCACCAGCTCCTCCGCCAGGGCGCGGACGCTGGGAAGCGGGTCCCCCGCGGCCAGCCGGCCGGCCGCCACCGCCAGGCGCGCCTGATCGGTGATCTGCTTGTAGATCGGCGTGTTGGAGCCGGTATTGATGTGAAAGGTCACCGCCATAATTAAGTGTATGAATACAACTAGAACACCAGGGCGGATTTGTCAAGCGGCATTTTCAATTATTTTCAACGGCCAATTGTCATTCGATTCAATCGCGGAGACCTTGCGCAAATCTCTGCACTGGCTGGGGCGCGCCCGGCGGCAGCAATTGGATCCAGGCGCTGCCGGCCCCGCCGGCGGAAAGTCTGCGGGTCACTCCGCCTTTGGGCTTCACCGCCAGCGGCCCGATTGGCGGTCCTTTTGGCGTGGCTGCGCAAGCCGCTGATAATCAAGATGGCGACCCTAAGGGGAGTCGAACCCCTGCTACCGCCGTGAAAGGGCGATGTCCTAACCACTAGACGATAGGGTCACCGAAAGGTGGTGCAATATACCCCGCGCCCAGCTTTTGTCACGCCCATTTCTCCGACTCTGATCCCCGCCCAATTTTGGGCATTTGGAAAAAAGCGGCGCGGCCAGTGGCAGCGTCCCCGCAAGCTCCCCCCTTGCTCAACCCCTTGCCCACTCTTTGACAACCGCCCTGGAGTCTCCATTTGACAGAAAACGCTTTTCCTTCCAGCGATTGCGAGAAAAGCAGAACGGCTCCCGAATCCATGAATTAGCAGTCCGGCTAATAGTCTGGTAAGATATTATGAAAACTGGAAATCACACCTGAAGCTGCTTGCAATTTCAATAGTGGAGACTACACTTGATCCTGATGGGGTAGCCTTAATTTTTTCCTTATGAAAAGAACATTCCAAGCTTGGGCTCGTCTTTTAGTGGCGGCCGGCCTTTCCGGCTTGGCGGCGCAGACCGCGTTTTCCGCCGCGACACTCTTGGATGTGGAATTCAACGGCGGAAATGTTCCGCCCGCGGTGGGATTGGCCGCCACGGGCGCGACCGCCGGCGACTATTGGAATTTTTACAGCAACGTCGCTGCCTTGGGGGGTCCCGTTTGGATTTCGGGAGTCATGACAAACCTCGATTTCGTCAATGGCGCCGCTTCGGGCGTGGGTTTGGCGGTCACCAATACCACGGGAGCTTATGGCATTTATACCAGCAGCGCGACCAACGGGATGTTCACAAACTATGTGTATGCCGTGGGCGGAAACATCAGCTTGACGATCACCAATTTGAGCGCGGGGTTGTATGATTTTTATCTTTATGGACACGGCAATGTGAACAACCAGAACAGCGTTTTTCAACTCAGCGTGGATGGAGTGAGCCAGGGGAGCGAGGCGACGACGACCACCGCCGGGTGGGATTCCATAGTGTGGCAGGAAGGGATGCAATATGTGGAATTCACCAACGTGGCCGTGGCGGCCGGGCAGATCATCACCATCCAGGTTGAGCCGGGAGGCAGCGCTTATGCGCCTCTGAACGGCATGCAAATAGCCAGCCTGTCGGCCACCGGTGCGCCGGTCGTGATTCAATCGCCAGCGAGCCAGAAGGCAAACTCAGGGGCCACGGTCTTGTTCAGTGCCAGTGCCGCCGGCAGTCCTTCTGCGATCCAATGGTTCTTGACCAATTCCGTGGGGGTCAATCCGGTGGCGGGGGCAACCAGTTCGCCTTTGGTGCTCACGGCCAATGATGGGACCGCTGGCGGCTACGAGGCCGTTTTCAGCAATTCCTTCGGAATGGCCACCACCGCGGTGGCCG
>JBEKIA010000052.1:0-19745 GCA_050011995.1 Verrucomicrobiota bacterium | reverse complement strand
ATCCTCAAGCTGTTACCCGGCCCCTCGCGGGCGGGCCGGGCGGGCCGGGCGGCGGGCGCGGGGGACGGGGCGGACGGGGCGGGCTGGGCGGGCTGCCTGTCTCGCACCCCTTCGCGGCCATTACATTAACAGACAAGGGCGCCGCCGCGATGGCACAGCGGCTGGCGGAGGCGCGCGAGGCGGTCGGGTGGCAAATCCCGATTTCGTTGGACCACTTTGGCACGATCACCGTGAAGAGTTGCATCAAACTGGCCAGGGCATTGTCTCCCTATAATCCGGCCTGGGTTGAGGATATGGTCCCGTGGCAATATACCGATTTGCTGAAGGAAATCCGGGAAGCCATTGATGTGCCGCTGCTGACGGGCGAGGACATTTATCTGCTGGACCATTTCAAGCCGATTATCGAACAACACGCGGTTGATTATATTCATCCCGACCTGGCCACAGCCGGCGGCATCCTGGAAACCAAGAAGATCGGCGATTTTGCCGAAGGGTATGGCGTGGCCATGGCCATGCACAACGCAGGCACGCCGGTTTCATTCATGGCCAATGTCCACTGTGCCGCCGCCACGCAAAACTTCCTGGCTCTGGAATGCCACGCCATTGACCGCGCGTTCTGGGGCAACCTGGTAACCGGCATCCCGAAACCGATCATTAACCGGGGCTTTGTTCAGGTTCCACAAGGACCGGGCCTGGGAATCGAGTTGAATCCCGAGGAAATGCAGCTTCACCTCGACAAGAGTGAAGGCCGGGGGTTTTTCCTGCCCACTCCGGAATGGAACCAGGAACGTTCGCAAGACCATCTCTATAGCAAGAACAACATGAAACAACAGATGGGGTGACCATTTGGTTGTCAACTCAATAAGCGCCGGCAATCACCGGGGTTTTCTGGCACGCCCGGGTCTCGCCCTGCCATCCATGACGGACGCAGGAGAATCACCAGCCCTGTTTCCCATTCGCCATTTCGATTGGCATTCTTTGTGCTCCCAAAGGCGTTGGTTCGTCCTTGAGACACACGAATATGAGACACATCGGACAATGGATCGTGGACAGTCTGGCGATTCCGCAGGAGTACCTGCGCACCGGCCTGCTGGTTTCCTTGTTGAGTGTCTGGGTGCTGGCCGTTCTTTTCTTCTATCTTAACCGCTATACCAAGCGCCGCTACTTCGCCATCTGGAACGCGGCCTGGCTGTTCTACGCCATCTGGCTTTCGCTGGGCCTGGATTACCCCAACGCGGACGCCGCGCCGCTGCTGGCGATGCTGCGGCAATGGTGCCTGAATTGCAGCGCTGTCTTTCTTTTGTGGGGCACTGCCTCATTTCTGGGCATCGCCGCCAGCCAGCGCCTCATCGCTCTGTTTGCCGGCTTTCTTTTCACCTGGAGCTATGTGGAATTCTTTTGTGTGCGGGACTCCTTGTGGGGCAGCGTGCCGGTCTTCGGGCTGATGGGGGTGGCGAGCATCCTCTCCGCCGGGGCTTTTTTCAAGCTGCGGCGCAAGACGCGCTTTGTCGGGGCGGGCCTGCTGGCCCTGGGATTCCTGTTGTGGGGATTCTACTTGACGGCGTGCCCGTTTGTGGCGGGCAATCCGGAACTGCTGGTGGCCGCGTTCTTTGTCTCCGCCGTCCTGCAACTGCTCATCGCGGTGAGCATGATTGTCCTGGTGCTGGAGGAGGCGCGCCGTTGCAACCAGAAAACCCAGGAACAATTGGACACGGCCACCGTGGAAAAAAACCGCCTGGCCACCAAAGTCAGCCTGGCCGAAGAGCGCTACCACACGTTGTTCCAGCAGGCGCAGGAGGGGATTGTGCTGGTCAACGCGACGGATTTGAGGATTGTGGATTGGAACCCCGCCGCGCAACACCTGCTGGGCATTGACCCCCGCAGCACGGATTCCCATTGGCTCGGCGACTTTCTGGTGTTGCCCCAGGGCGGGGAAAAAGTGCGGTGGTTTGATTTGTTGAGCCAAAGCCCCGAGGTCACGCTGCGCTGTCTGGACGGCAGAACCGTCATGGTGGAACTGACCTCCTCGGCCTTGGAATTGGAGGGAAAACCGGCCTATCATCTGGTCCTGCGCGAACTCAACGAGCGCGCCCGCCTGGAGCAGCAACTGCGCGAGGCGGAGAAGCTCTCCGCCCTGGGCCAACTGGCCTCCGGCATCGCCCACGAGGTCAACAATCCGCTGGCCATCATGAACGCCCATTTGGAGCTGATTCTCGGCCGCCCCGGCTGCGACGGGCGGACGCGCGCCGACATTCAGAAGGTCATCAAGGAATCCAACCGGGCCGCCGCGCTCATTCGGAACTTCCTGGCGGTGGCCCGCCTTAAACATGAGGATATGCGGCCCATTGATTTGAACCGGATGCTCTCCGACATCGCCGACAACCAGCGCCTGGCGCGCGCCGGCCAGGCCATCCGCTGCACCCTCCAACTGGATCCCCATTGTCCGCCCATCACCGGGGATGCCAGCCAGTTGGAGCGGGTCTTCATCAACCTCTTCCGCAACGCCGAGCAGGCCACCGAACAGGACTGCGACCGTCCGCACATTAAAATCTCCACCCGCCGCAAGGGGGAATTGGTGCAGGTCCGGGTCGAAGACAGCGGAGCCGGAGTGCCGGCCCATCTGGTCTCAAAAATATTCGAGCCGTTTTTCACCACCAAGAAGGTTGGCGCCGGCACCGGGCTGGGGCTGTCCATCTCCCATCAAATCGTGGCCGATCATCACGGCCGGATTTATTGCGAACCCTCCCCGCTGGGCGGCGCCGCCTTTGTGGTGGACCTTCCCCTGGTCAGCCTGCATGACCCGGAGACGCCGGCTCCGGGGGAGCCGGAGCCGGAGGAACCCGGCGCGGCGTCCGCGGGTCCCGCCCCCGCCCCTGCCGCGGCGCGCGGCGCGCGCATTCTGATGATTGATGACGAGACGGCGCTGGCGGAAATGATCTGCGAATACCTGAACATGACGGGGCATCGCGCGCAATTCTGCAGCAGCACCGAAGAGGCGCTGGCCCTGATGGAACGGGCGGAGTTTGACCTCATCATTTCCGACTTCCGCATGCCGGGCCTGACCGGCGAGCACCTTTATGAACGAACACTCCAGCGCGATCCGGACCTGGCCAGGCGGATGGTGTTTATGACCGGCGACATCATCGGGGCGGATGCCAAACGCTTCTTTTCCACTCACGACGTGCCGTGTCTGACCAAGCCGTGCGCGCTGCCGACCATCGAGCGCTTCCTCAACGCCCGCCTGGAACTTCTGGCCCGCGCCGCGCCGCCGCCCTCGACATCACCCCGCAACGATTGGGGCGCGGGCGGGGCCTCCGCATAGCCCTTTCCAAATTGCGGCCAATGCGCTATATACTCTGCATCAACTTCGGTCCTGCAAAACCGGCCCGTCGTTGAAGGATTCAGATTGATGTATGGGTAAGATTCGACGCAGCGGCTACATTTTGGAATGGTTCATCGGCGATCATGAGCCGCGTCACATTCATGTTTACGACAGCAAACGACGGTTGATAGGCCGGCTGGATTTAGACCGGCTGACCGGCGTCGAAGGCTGGACACCGGACAGAAAGTTGCTTAAACTTGTCGCCGATTTAACAGAAGAAGGCCGTTTATGAAAACCTCCGTTCAACTCAAGAAACCTTACGGCGAAGCCACGTTCTCGCGCGTTCGTCATGCCCGCTATCTGGGATGGGAGGATGCCTTCGAGGTGGAATTCGAAGACGGCCTTTGTTTTCTCGAACCTCATGCAGCCATCCGCAAAGCCAACCGGATTTCCACGAGAGCCGTTCCGGTGAGCGTGGAAGTGGACGAGGATTTGGGCAGCCATTTCAAAATTACTTACGACAACGACCAAACGGCGGAGGTCTCCTGGTCCTTCATTCGGGAACTGCCTCCGAAGAAATAGATTTCACACCGTCTGGCCGGCAGCAGGCTGGCCCCACTTCCAGTTGCGGATTTCCGGCATGTCCTCGCCGTTCTGGTTGATGTATTGCTTGTGCTCGATCAGCTTGTCCTTGAGCCGCTGCTGGAGATAAACGCCTTTCTCGCCCGTTTGCGGCAGCCGGTCTATCGCATCCATCACCAGATGGAACCGGTCCAGATCATTGAGCACCGTCATGTCGAAGGGCGTGGTGATGGTGCCCTCCTCCTTGTAGCCGCGGACGTGGATGTTGTCGTGGTTGGCGCGGCGGTAGGTCAGCCGGTGGATCAACCACGGGTAGCCATGAAAGGCGAAAATGACCGGCTTGTCTTTGGTGAACAGTTGGTCGAAATCCTTGTCGCTCAACCCATGCGGGTGTTCGCTTTGCGGCTCCAGCTTCATGAGGTCAACCACATTGACCACCCGGATTTTCAGGCCGGGCAGATGCTCGCGCAGGATGGAGACGGCGGCCAGCGTCTCCAGCGTGGGCACGTCGCCGCAGCAGGCCATGACCACGTCGGGGGCCTCGCCGGAATCGTTGCCGGCCCATGTCCAGATGCCGATGCCCTGGGTGCAGTGCTTGACAGCGGCGTCCATGGCCAGCCATTGCGGAGCCGGGTGCTTGCCCGCGACGACCACGTTGACGTAATGCCGGCTGCGCAGGCAATGGTCCATCACCGAGAGCAGGCAATTGGCGTCCGGCGGCAGATAGACGCGCACAATCTCCGCCTTTTTATTAACGACATGGTCAATGAAGCCGGGGTCCTGGTGGGTGAAACCGTTGTGATCCTGCCGCCAGACATGCGAGGCGAGCAGATAATTGAGCGAGGCGATCTTCCGCCGCCACGGCAGGTGCGCGGTGACCTTCAGCCACTTGGCGTGCTGGTTGAACATCGAATCCACAATGTGGATGAACGCCTCGTAGCAATTGAACAGCCCGTGCCGCCCGGTCAGCAGGTAGCCCTCCAGCCACCCCTCGCATTGGTGCTCGCTGAGCATTTCCATCACCCGCCCGTCGGGCGCGAGGAATTGGTCGTCCGGCACGGTCGCCGCTTCCCATTGGCGCCGGGTCACATCAAAGAGCGCTTCCAGGCCGTTGGAAAGCGTCTCGTCCGGGCCGAAGACGCGGAAATTGCGCGGCTCCATATTCAACTTGGCAACGTCGCGCAGGAAGCGGCCGAGAACGTGCGTGTCGCCGGGACCGCGCGCGCCCGGGGCCGGCACGTCCAGCGCGTAATCGCGGAAATCGGGCATGCGCAAATCGCGCAGCAGCATGCCGCCGTTGGCGTGGGGATTGGCGCCCATGCGGCGCGGGCCGGCGGGGGCCAATTCGGCCAGTTCCGGCTTGAGACGGCCGCGCTCATCAAAGAGTTCCTCCGGCCGATAGCTTTTCAACCACGCCTCAAGCTGTTGGAGATGTTCGGGCGGCGCGCCGGCGGAGATGGAAAGCGGCACCTGATGCGAACGGAAATTCCCTTCGTTGGGCAGGCCATCCACCGTCTTCGGGCCGGTCCAACCCTTGGGTGAATTGAGCACGATCATCGGCCAGCGCGGACGCGCCAGGTTGCCGCGGAGGCGGGCGTCCCGCCGGATCCTCTTGATCCGCTCCACCGCCGTGTCGAGCGCCGCGGCCATGAGTTGGTGCATCAACTCCGGTTCATGGCCCTCGACGAAATAAGGCGTCCACCCGTAGCCGCGCAGCAATTGCGCCAATTCCTCGCGGGGGATGCGGGCCAGGACCGTCGGGTTGGAAATTTTGTAGCCGTTGAGATGCAGGATCGGCAGCACCGCCCCGTCGGTGGCCGGATTGAGGAATTTGTTGGAATGCCACGCCGCCGCCAGCGGGCCGGTCTCCGCTTCGCCATCGCCGACCACGCAGGCCGCCACCAAATCCGGGTTGTCAAATACAGCCCCAAAGGCGTGGCTGAGCGAATACCCCAGTTCGCCGCCCTCGTGGATCGAACCCGGACATTCCGGCGAAGCGTGGCTGGGAATCCCGCCGGGAAAGGAGAACTGCTTGAAGAGCTTTTGCAGTCCGGCCTCGTCCTGGCTGATGTCGGGATAGACCTCGCTGTAAGTGCCCTCCAGGTAGGTGTTGCCCACGACGGCCGGGCCGCCGTGGCCGGGGCCGGACATGTAAATCATGTCCAGATCATACTTTTTGATCACCCGGTTCAAGTGAGCATAGATGAAGTTCTGGCCCGGCGTGGTGCCCCAGTGTCCCAGCAGCATGTGCTTGACATCCGCGAGCGCCAGCGGCCGCTTCAGCAGCGGATTGTCCAGCAGATAAATCTGCCCGACCGAGAGGTAGTTGGCGGCGCGCCAATAGGCGTCCGTTTTCCGGAGCAGTTCCGGGTTGAGCGTGTTTGTTTTCATATTTCAAAAGGGGTTGGAGGCGTGGAACATTTAAAACTAAGGCGGGCGCGGTTAGAAATTCATCGTGTGCAAAGCCAGCTCGTGACGGAAGCAATGTGGTCTTCGTTCGTAAGATTTGCGGCATTTTCCAAGCTGCCTTGCTTGAGCATGTCCCAAATCTCCCGGGCCATCTTTGCCTCGATGGCCGCGCCGATGAAAAACGTGTTCGGCTTGCTGGATTTGAGGTGTTGTTGGTATGATTTAGGCATGGCTAGACCTTTCGCCAGAGATACACACACTTGCGCAACGCATCACGACCATGCGCGCCCATTTGCTGGCTGCTGTTTCCCTTTCCATTCGGGAGGACAAGAATGTGCTCGACCTCAAAACCGAGTTGCCCGGCGATCTCCGAAAGAATGATGTCCACGGGAATGCTTGCCCCGGCATAACGAACATTGTCATTCACCATGATAAGCGGCGCTCCGCTCTTTAACACACGGGCAGACTCGAAAATGACACAGGCCATCTCGTAAAAATACCCGCGCACCATGCGCGGAATCCCGTTGTTGTTTAACAGGCCAAGTTCTTTTTGAGCGTCCAGGTAGGCAAGAATGCTTTGTAGCAACGGTTGATTGTCAGCAACGGCAACGGCTGGCTTCCATTTGGGATTTAGTGCAAGCAGGTCTTTGGCGCGGTTCTCAACCGTGCAGCTCAACATTTCCTGCCGTAATTGTGCCAAACCATTTTCGCTAACTCCAAGGAGCGCCAGTTCGAGCGCGTAGGTGCGCGTGTAGTCGTAGCGATTGCAGTAGGGCGGAGAAGTAATCACACTGTCGTAAGCTTTGGACTTCAGTCGCGGCAAGATCTCCAGGCACGACCCAAAGTGCAGTTTGACTTCTGCCTTCGAGCGAACTGTGGCAAACAAATCGTCCGGAAGCTCACCTGAACGCAAATCGTCAACTATCTGGTGGAGTTTGTCGGCGATCGCCCTGTCAAATGCCAGGATTTCGCCTTTGTTAAAGTTTTTCTTTCCCTGGCGTCTGCCGGAGCGATAGTCCCAGCGCAAGTACTGGCCGTCCTTCCGCGTGAAGCTGATATTCTCAAGAACGCAAAGCAGCGCGAATAGCAAAACCGCCTGGACTCGTTCGCCTTCTTGTTCTGATGCCGCAAGGTATTTGCCCATGCCGTCCAGCGTCTCTGCCGGATACGCGCCACGGGTAATTCTCAATTCATGGATCGGTTTTGTGGCTTCGTATCTTCCCCACGGACGCTCGTCCCGCCAAAAAGCCAGTCGTTTGACATCTGCGTCCATCAAATCCAAATCAATGAGCTGCTTGGTTGATATGAGAGTTCGGCCGATCGGCAAAAGTTCGATGCCCTCTGCTTTCATGCCGAGTCCGCCCGCCGCAAACAGAGCTGTTCCACTTCCGGCAAAAGGGTCAAGCAAAATGCCTTTGGTAATCCGATACTTGCTCAATAGATGCTCAATGAGGCCGGCAGAGAATGCCTCCTTGTACTTGAACCAACGATAGACAGCTCTCCCCTTGTTAGCTTGAAAGCTTACCAGCGATCGCGTCAAAGAGCTATCAACGCGCAATTTGCCGGCCCAACGTGTTTCAGCTTCTAAGTTTAATCTCTCAATGTTGCCAAGGGCTTCGGATTTTGCAGGCGACGGGGTTTCATCTGCGCCTTGAGTTTCAAGTGCGATGCCCAGTGGCGGCGCGGCGTCGAGCACGGCGGTATCATTTTCAAGAATCGGCGCCGTTGCAATCTCAAGCGCGGCTGCAGATTGCGTGCTATACGGAGTGGCATCTTCACGGAGAAAACTGTTGCCGCCGCTTGTGTGCTGGCCTTTCGCGGGTTGAAAACCAGCCTTTCCCTTTTTCTCTCCAGCCGAGGCGTGCATTCCGGGTTGTTTTCGCACCGTTTTCCTGGGTGACACTTGTTTGGCGCGTTTCATCTGCTCTTTCAAGACCAAAGTTTTTCCATTTGCCTAATGCTGAAACGACTATTTTTCATCAACGTAAATTTTCAAGGTGTGAAGATTCTGTCTGTGCCGCAAGCCGTGTCGCGTTTGCGCCGGCCGGCATTTATCTTTAGGCCCCAGTTGGATTTTCCGAGGCGGAGGAGGCGGGTCACGGATCGGGCAATCATGAGTTCTTCGTCGGTGTGGATGACCCGCACCGTGACCGGGCTGGCCTCCAGGGAAATCAGCGGCGCATTCTTCGCATTCCGTTTCGGGTTCAGTTCGATGCCCAGGAAGCCAAGCCCGGCGCATACACGGTGGCGTATGAGCGGGCAATTTTCCCCAATGCCTCCCGCGAACACCAGCGTGTCCAGTCCCCCCAGCGCGGCGGCGAAGGAGCCGATCCACTTCTTGGCCTGATAACAAAACAGCGCCACCGCTTCCGCCGCCCGGACATCCCGCGCTTCCCGCGCCAGCAGGTCCCGCATGTCGGAACTGGTCTCCGAAACGCCGAGCAGCCCGGACTTGTGGTTGACCATGGCGTAAAATTGCGGGGTCGTCATCTGCTCGGTTCGCGCCAGATACGGCGCCAGGCCGGGATCCAAATCGCCGGAGCGGGTGCTCATGACCAATCCGGACGTCGGAGTGAAGCCCATGCTGGTGTCCATGCTTTTGCCGTCGCGCACGGCGGCCAGGCTGGCGCCGTTGCCCAGATGCGCCAGGATGACGCGGCCCTTCTGTGCCGCCGGGTCGCCCAGCCGCGCCAGTTCTTCCATCAGATAGGCATAAGACAAACCGTGGAAACCGTAGCGCTGCATCCCTTTGGCCCCGTAACGGCGCGGAATGGCCAGCAGCCGGGCGACGCGCGGCATGGCCCGGTGAAACGCCGTGTCAAAACAGGCCACCTGCGGCAATTTCGGATGACGCCGGCGGAAGGCTTGAATCAGTTCCATCTCGCGCGGCAAATGATCCGGGTCATACGGCGTGATGCGGTGCAATTGGGCCAGGAGCGAGGGCGTAACCCGCTCCGGCTGGCGATGCGCCATGCCATGCACCACGCGGTGCCCGACGGCCGCGATGGAGGCGAAGCCCGGCTGCGCCTCAAGCCACTCCAAAAGAAAACCGGCCGCCGTGCGGTGATCGGCCGCCTGGAGAGGAAGGGCCGGCCCCGCCTTGCCCGACGGCTCATGGACCGCCAAATTGGTGCCGCTCAGGCCGATGCGATCCAGCTTTCCAGCCAGCAACCGCCGCTGCCCGCCCGCCTCGTAGAGGGCGAACTTGATGCTCGAAGAGCCGCCGTTAATCGTCAGAACGCAGGGTGAAGCGCGCTTCATAATTCAGTCCTGAACAAAACCTGCTTGAACCATCGCCCGTTTCCAAGTAATTTTCCGGCATGACAGTAACGGATTGAATTGATTTCGGACCACCCGGCAGGCAAGGTCCGCCCGCCGGCTTGGGACAGCCCAGGCTCCGGCGCCATTAGAATCCTAAGACCAAATCTCGAACTGTGGCTAAAGAGGAGCCAATCGAATGGAACGGCAAGGTCACCCAAGTCCTGCCGGGGACGATGTTTCGCGTAGCCCTGCCCAACGGCCATGAGGTCCTGGCCCATATCTCCGGCAAGATGCGCAAGAACTTCATCCGCATCAGTGTCGGCGACAAGGTCAACGTCGAGATGTCCCCCTACGACCTCGGCAAGGCCCGCATCACCTTCCGCCACAGTTGATCCTTCGCCCAATTAAGCCTCGGAACTTTCCGCTTTGCTCCGGCCCGTTCCGTGCTACCCTGCGCCCGGCATGATTCTCACGAAGGCAGAAGCCGAAAGCTTGGTTCAACTCCAGCATCGCTCCCCGCACCAACTCCTGGGCATGCACCGCTTGGCCGACGGCTCCGGCCTGGTCGCGCGCGTCCTGGCCCCGCAGGCCAGGCAGGCCGCCATCGTCCCCGTCCACGAAAAATCCCGTCCGTCCATCAAACTGAAGAAAATCCACCCCGCCGGGCTGTTCGAGGGCTTCACCCGCCAGGCTGCCGAGGTCTATGCTTACGATGTCGTCCTGACCGGGCGCGACGGCGCGACTTCGCAGGGGCGCGATCCTTATTCCTTCCTGCCGACGGTCGGGGAGACTGATTTGTATCTTTTCGGGCAAGGCAATGAACACCGCATTTACGAGAAGCTGGGCGCGCAATTGCGCGCGCTGGACGGCGTCCCCGGGGCCGGCTTCGCCGTTTGGGCGCCGGAGGCCAAACGGGTCAGCGTGGTGGGCGATTTCAATAATTGGGACGGACGCCGCCACACCATGCGCTCGCTGGGCGCGTCCGGCGTTTGGGAGATTTTCATTCCGGGGGCCGGCCAGGGCGCCCATTACAAATTTGAAATAAAAACAGCCCGCGGCGATCTCCTTCTCAAGGCCGACCCTTACGCCTTTTACTGCGAGGCCGCGCCCAAAAACGCCTCCATCGTTTGGGACAACCGCCGCTTCGCCTGGAGCGACCAGGACTGGCTGGAAAAACGCCGCCGGCGCGACCCGTTCCGCGGCCCGATGAGCATCTATGAAGTCCATCTCGGCTCGTGGAAGAAGAAAAGCCCGTCCGAATCGTTCAACTACCGCGAGATCGCTGAACCGCTGGCCGCCTACGCGCAAGAGATGGGATTTACCCATGTCGAATTCCTTCCGCTGGCCGAGCACGCTTACTATCCCTCCTGGGGTTATCAGGTGACCGGCTTTTACGCGCCCACCTGCCGCTACGGCACGCCGGATGATTTGCAATTCCTGATCAACCACCTCCATCAGGCCGGCATCGGCGTGCTGATGGATTGGGTGCCCGCTCATTTCCCGCGCGATGACTGGGCCTTGGCCCGCTTTGACGGCACGGCCCTCTACGAGCACGAAGACCCGCGCCAGGGCGCGCACCAGGACTGGGGCACCCTCATTTTCAATTACGGACGCCACGAGGTGCGCAATTTCCTCGTCGCCAACGCCCTGTTTTGGTGCGAACGCTTTCATCTTGACGGCCTGCGCGTGGACGCCGTCGCCTCCATGCTCTACCTGGATTATTCGCGCCAGCCCGGCCAGTGGATTCCCAACCAATTCGGCGGACGCGAGAACTTGGCGGCGGTGGAATTCCTCAAAAACTTTAACACCGCGCTCCTCTCCGCCCATCCCGGCGCCATCACCGTGGCGGAGGAATCCACCGCCTGGCCCCAAGTCACCCGCCCCCCTTACCTGGGCGGCCTGGGCTTCTGCTTCAAGTGGAACATGGGCTGGATGCACGACACGCTCACCTACTTCAGCCGCGACCCGATTTACCGCAAGTATCACCAGAACGACCTGACTTTCGCCACGCTCTATCAATACACCGAAAACTTCATCCTGCCTTTCTCCCACGATGAAGTCGTCCACGGCAAAGGTTCCCTGGCCGCCAAAATGCCGGGCGACGACTGGCAGAAATTCGCCAATCTGCGCGCCATGCTCGCTTATCAGTGGCTCTTTCCCGGCAAGAAATTGCTCATGATGGGTTCCGAGCTGGGCCAGACCTCCGAATGGAATGCCAACGCCAGCATTGACTGGGCGCTGCTTGAGCAAGGCCCCTATCATCGCGGCCTCCAGCAATTGGTGCGCGATCTCAACCAATTATACCAAAAGCATCCGGCCCTCTTCGACGCCGATTACGATCCGGCCGGCTTTTTCTGGATTGATTGCGCCGACGCGGAGCACAGCGTCCTTTCCTTTATCCGGCAGACGCGGGAAGGCGGCGTCCGCCTGGCCGTCATCCTGAATCTGACGCCCGAACTGCGCGCCGGCTATCGCGTCGGCCTGCCGCAAGGCGGTTCCTGGCGCGAAGTGATGAACACCGACGCCCAAATCTATGGCGGGAGCAACCAAGGCAATCTTGGCGGCGTGATCGCGGAGGCGCAACCGCTGCATCACCAGCCCTTCTCCGCCGCCGTCACCCTGCCCCCGCTGTCCGTCATCGCCCTGTGCGCATCTGACTGATCCTCTCCCCGCTCCTAATCTTAATCTTAATCTTCTTCGCGCAGCCGATAATCCGAATTGGCTTTCATTAAACCCTCCAGCATCAAGAATTGAGATTAAGATTAAGAGCAAGATTAAGATTAAGAATCGGAAACCGCCGCCCCAAAAAATCACATGCACCCGGGATGCGCCGTGCAACTCTTCCGCCGAAAAGGGCTTGACCGGCTGGCAAATTAATGAGAGTAATCATCAACCCTTGGATGTTGCTTCGTGACAAGAAACCGGCCCGGATTCCAGGCCGGGGAACCTCTTGCGAGAAGGACAGCAAGAATGTGAAGTTGAGAATCGCTTGAGTGAAGGGTGAAGCGGTCAAGCCCTGAAGGGGCTGAAGGGGTCACCCGGAAAGCTGAATATGGATTTGCTGAAAAAGAAGACATGGACGGCAGAACATGTAACTGCCGCGCATTGAGTATGAAGAAGATTCCGAATTCCGGGCTTGACCCCTTTCCTGATTTTTGGCCCAAGCGATTAAACTTGACTGCTGCTGGTTCCGGGCATCGAACCTTCTACGATGCGGGAAGAAGGCGCAAATATGCGATTATGCGGGACTGACCCCTGCTACATTCTGGACGAGAGTTTATTACCATGGACATTCACTATAACTGAATTAATTGGGGATCTTGTCATATGCGCAGTATTATTTATATAGCATTTGCAGCACTCCTTATCTACGGGATGGATGCTCGAGGAGCAGTTGGGCAACGACCATCTGAGCAATCAGCATTTGTTGATGGCTTGGCGATACAATTATTGGGCGGCGATGTGGGTCCAGCCTTTTCCGCTGATGGTAGAATCATCTATGGTCTTATTGCGGAAAGCAAACCTTGGCCTACCATATTTTTCCCTAAGGATGAATATTTTTGCATCGCTAAGATGAAAGACGCGCACGGTCGTGATGTCTCGAGGCGAATATTTGGACCGAATCCTGGAAGGCACTTCTTTAGCTTAGATCAACCATTTGCTGCCAAACTTAGGATGTTCCAAGCAACGGATGGAAGGATTCCTGTTTTGGAGTATCTGCATCCTTATGGTAGTGGTCTGTACTTTTACAGCCCAGATCAACTCTTTTTATTAGAGGAGCCTGGCACCTATAAGCTCACGCTTCAATTTCAGGTGTTTAAAGCTGTATCAGGCAATGGAGCGGAACTCAACTTGGAGTTGGTGCGATTTCCGCCGCTTGAGGTTTTAGTTGTCAAAAATTATCGTGATGCATTCTCTTTGCATCCCTGGACGTTTGTTTATGGCGGAGCCGCATTTGGTGTCGTTGGACTGGGCGTGTTTTGGCTCATATCCCATGCTCGGGGTCATGCAACAGAGCGCAAGGAGGTAACAGTAAGCAACCAGTAGCATGGCGCGAATCACCTACTTGCATGTCGCCAACCGAGCTTCACATTGCTCATCTGCCGTGCCGCGATTGGTCGGGGAATTTGAACGGGGCGGATGGGGCGGCGCGGCTGGTGTATCGGGGCTTGGAAACGAATGTCTCGACCAATTTTTATCCGGCGAATCGAGTAAGCAACCAATAGCATGGCGTGTGCCACCTATTTGTGTGCGGGGTCAAACCATACTTTTGCCCAATGTACAGTCCACACGATGAACCGATTGTTGGTACAGCGGCAAAGAAGGGTGCCGATATTTGCTGTGAGCGCCGCCCATTCCGAGTTTTACGGCGGCATGATTGGCGGCTACGCGCTCAGTTGCATTTTCACCAATTGTTTGATGGACCGGATGGGCGGGGGCCAGTTTGAGGGTTTTCCAGGCAATGCCTACATCCTGCAAAACTGCACCTGGCACGGCGGTTTGGCTGAGTCTGACCCCAAATTACACGGGGATTCCGCTGGTCGTGCCGGGACAGCGCGTTTGACCGCACCTTTTTGCCCAATTCGGGGTTGGCACGATGAACCGTTTGTTGGTAAGCGGCAAAGGAGCGGCCCTCTATTCGCCGTGAACGCCGCGCATTCCGAGTTTTACGGCGGCATGTGAAATCTGGGTCAACCCCATGGTTCGGTTCGCTTTCTGCGGTCCGGGGTGGACGAATTTTGGCGGGCGCGTTTGCCGGGCCAGGCTGCCGTGAGTTGGGAAGATGGGGTTGTGGTCGCCTTCATAATCTTAATCGTAATCCTAATCTCAAATCTCTCTCAAAAAAGCGCAAGGAAGATTAAGAGCAAGATGAAGATTAAGAACCTGAAAATGCCGCCCCGCCAAAAAATCGCCCGGGCCGCGGGTTGCGCCGGGCGCACTTTGAACCTTGAACTTTGCCCGATGAACCCTAGCCTTGACGGATGATTGCTGAGAAACCGTGGAGAATCGAGACGGTCGCCCGCCTGTTCCTGGGCATTATGGCGGCCCTCTGGTTGGCGCAGTTTTTCGGCCTCGCGCTGGACAGTGAAAAAATCCCGATGAGCGCCGAGCATCGGGATTTGGCCAAGATGGCGCTGGGTTCGATTTTTCTCGACGGCGCGGTCCTGGCCTGCGTTGGGTTGTTCCTGCGGGAGAACTGCCTTTCCTGGAGCGAGGCCTTCGGCCTGGAGAAGGCGCGGCAGCCGCAGGCGGTGGCGCTGGGAGTCCTGGCGGCGCTGTTGTTCGTGCCTTTGGAATTGGCGTGGATGGCCTCGGCGCAGCTCGTGCTGGAACATCCCGTGGCGCAGCCGTTGGTCGAGGCGCTGCAAAAGACGGATTTGCGTCTGGGGGAAAAGGCGATGATGGGCGCGCTGGCTGTGTTCCTGGCGCCGCTGGCGGAGGAAATGGTCTTTCGCGGCATCCTTTACCCGACCATCAAGCAGGCGGGCTTTCCCCGCACAGCCTGGTGGGTGACGTCGTTGATTTTTGGAGCGATCCACCTGAACCTGGTTTCGTTTGTGCCGCTGACCGTGTTCTCGCTCCTCCTGATTTGGATTTATGAAAAGACCGGCAGCTTGTGGGCTTCGATCACTGCCCACAGCCTCTTCAATTTCACCAGTTTTGCCGTGCTGATGTTCCCCTCCAGCCTGGCCCCCGCCACTCCCCTCCGATGAACGAATTCCAACTCATCGCCCGTCTCCGCGCTTCGCTCCCTTCCCATGCCGGGGTGATTGCCGGCGCGGGCGACGATTGCGCCGTGCTGGATTGCGGCCGGCCGGGACGCGCGCTGCTGTTCAAGACGGACGCGGTGGTGGAGGGAATTCACTTTTTGCCCTCGGCGAAACCGGAGAGCATCGGCCACAAGGCGCTGGGGCGGTGCCTGAGCGATGTGGCGGCGATGGCGGGCCGCCCCCTGGCGGCGCTGGTGACCCTGGCCCTGCCCAAAAACTTCGATCCTCAATTCATCCGGAAGATTTATGCCGGCATGAATCGTCTCGCCCGCCGCCACGGCGTGGCCATCGTCGGCGGGGAAACGACGTCCAATCCGGAGCGGCTTTTGATCTCCGTCGCGCTCCTGGGCGAGGTGGCGCGGGACAAATGCGTGCTGCGGTGCGGGGCCAGGGCCGGGGACGCGCTGTTTGTCACCGGGGAACTGGGGGGATCGCTGGCGGGAAAACATTTGCAATTCCAGCCGCGTCTGGCGGAAGGCCGCTGGCTGGCGGAGCATTTCTCCATCCACGCCATGATTGATTTGAGCGATGGATTGGCGGGGGATGTGCGGCATCTGATGGAGGGCGGCAAGGTGGGAGCGGAACTGCTGGCCGGCGCCATCCCCATCAGCCGCGCCGCCCGCCGGCGGGCCGGATCGGGCCAATCGCCCAAACCGCCCCTGCTCGCCGCCTTGACCGACGGAGAAGATTATGAACTGCTCTTCGCGGCGGCCCGCCGCTACGCCGCGCCGCTGGCCGATGCCTGGCGCAAAGAGTTTCCCAAAGTCCGCCTCAGTTGCATCGGCAAGATCACCGCCGCGCCCGGATTGAACCTGCGCGACGAAGAAGGCGTTCGCGCCCTCCAAGCTCATGGTTACGTTCATTTCTCATAGCCCGTCGGAAACCGAGGCGCTGGGCGAAGCCTGGGCTTGCCAGTGCGGCCGCGGCTGGATTATCGGCCTGAGCGGCGGCCTGGGCGCGGGCAAAACGCAATTGGTCAAGGGCCTGGCCCGCGGCTTGAATGCGGCCGCGCGCGTGTCCTCGCCCACTTATGCGCTGGTGCATGAATATCCGGGCGGCCGCCTGCCGCTTTTCCATCTGGACCTGTACCGCCTCGAGACGCGCGAACAAATCATCGCCGCCGGCCTGGAGCCGTATCTGGTCCGCCCCGAGGGGGTGACGGTGGTGGAATGGATGGAACGATGGCTGGACGGGACCCGCGCGCCCTTCCTTGCGCCGGGCAGGTTTCGCCAGGCGCAACTCAAGATCCTGGGCGAAAGCGAGCGTGAAATTTGCCATGAAGATTTTGGCGGTTGAATTTTCCTCCGCGCAACGGAGCGTGGCCGTGTGGGAAGCCGGCGGGGCCGCCGCCGCCGCCGCCCTGCTGGGAAGCGCGCTGCAGCCGCCGGCGCCCCGTCTGGATCCTTCCCCATGCCGGGTTCCAACTTCCCCATTCGCCTCCCAACGCGGCCTCGGGCTGGTCGAGGAGGCGCTGGCGGAGGCGGGATGCCGGCGGGAGGAAATCGGCGCGCTGGCGGTTGGGCTGGGGCCGGGTTCCTACACGGGGATTCGCGGGGCGATTGCGCTGGCGCAAGGATGGCAGTTGGGCCGGGGCATCCAACTGCTGGGGTTGAGCAGCGTGGAATGCCTGGCGGCGCAGGCCCAGGCGGAGGGCCTGCGCGGCCCGGTTCATATTATTATTGACGCGCAGCGGAATGAGTTTTACCTGGCGCGTTATGAAATCGCGGCCGGCGGCTGGCGCGAAGCGGAGGCGCTGCGCCTGGCGCCGATTGCGGAGATCCGGGCGCTGGCGGGGGCGGGCCGCGCCCTGCTCGGCCCGGACATCGCGCGCTGGTTCGCCGGCGGGAAGGATTTGTATCCGGCGGCGGCGATGCTGGGCCGGCTGGCCTGCGCGCGCCGGGATTTTGCGCCCGGCGAAAGCCTGGAGCCGATTTACCTGCGCGAGACGGCCTTCCAGAAGGCGCCGCCGCCCCGGGTGATTCGCTGAGGTTTGCCAGGCGCCGTTCCTGGATGGCCGCCGGCCCCGCGAGGGTGCATTTCACTTTTTTGGGTTTCCCCTCCTAATCTTAACCTTAATCTTAATCCTGCCCCGCCTTCTCCGAACAAGATTAAGATTAGGATTAAGATTAGGAAAAAACCACCCCAAAGAGTGGAATGCGCCCTCACCGCCACATTGCTGATGTTTCTTGTTTCATGTTGAACAGATTTTGGCAGGATGCCGGGGCGACAGTTTGAAAGTGGCGCGTTGCATGAAGAAAAAATCGGTTGGAATTATTTTTTTAACGGTGCTGATTGACCTGGTTGGGTTTGGATTGATCCTGCCCCTGATCCCGCTGTACGGGCAGAGCTTCGGCGCCAGCCGATGGATCAACGGGGCGATCATGGCCGCGTATTCGCTCATGCAATTCCTCTTTGCGCCGGTGTGGGGAAGGCTGTCCGACCGGATCGGACGCCGGCCGGTGCTGCTGACGAGCACGGCGTGCGCCTGCCTGTCGTATGTAATTTTCGCCCTCGGCTCCGGGGTAAAGGACAATCCAAAGCTGGCGCTGGCGGTGATTCTGGCGTCGCGAATCTTCGCGGGCATCTGCGGGGCGAACATCACGGTGGCCCAGGCTTACATCGCGGACATCACGCCGCCGGAGCAAAGATCGGCCCGAATGGGGCTGGTGGGAATGGCTTTCGGGCTTGGGTTTATTCTCGGTCCGGTGCTGGGAGCGGTGAGCGCGCTCTCCTTTGGAGTGACGGCGCCCGGATGGACGGCGGCCAGCCTTTGCGCGATCAATTTTCTCTGGGCCTTCTCGTGGCTGGCGGAAAGCTGGCAGCCGAGCGTCCATTTCACCACGCAACGGGCGCATCTGGAGCAATGGATGCACACCTTGCGCGCGCCCCGCCTGAATTTGTTGATCGGGATCTTTTTTCTGGCGACGTTCTGTTTCACCTGTTTTGAGAGCACGGTCGGCCTTCTGGTGGAGAGGAATTTCAAGATCGCGCCCGGGAGCGAGCACCTGACGACCGGGGAACAACTGCGGTCGGTCCTCGGCAAGGTGGGCTGGCTCATTGCCTACTGCGGGTTGATTGGCGCGGTGGTGCAGGGCGGGCTGATGCGGCGGCTGGTCAAAGCGATGGGCGAGCCGAAATTGATCTCCGCCAGTTTGTTTATGGCGGCCATCGGCATCGCGGTGTTGCCCTTCTTGACCCAGTGGGGTTGGTTGCTGCTCGGCCTGGCTGTTTTTTCGATTGGCTCCAGCATGACCCGGCCGCCGGTTTTCGGCATGATCTCCCTGATGACCGCGGCCCACGAACAAGGGGCCGTCCTGGGCGTGGCGCAGGGGGTGGGGAGCCTGGCGCGGATTGTCGGCCCGGTCTTTGCGTTGGGCTTTTTTGCGGCGGATCCCCGCATCCCTTATTTGAGCTGCGCCGTCCTCTGTTTCGTGACCGGCTGCATCGCCACGCGCTATCTGACGCTGCCAAAATCCGCCGCCGGCCCGTGACGCGGCGACATCTCCCGCTCAAAATGTCTCTTCGGGATTCTGCATGGCAAAAGGGGCGGAATGCGATACAGTCGGCCTGGATTTGCGAGCAAACCCAAAATGCCTTTGAATCTCGAATACTATTGGCAACTGGTCCGGCACAGTCCGTGGAGCCTGGTACCCCTGGTGTTGCATGTCTGGCTGCTGGTTGACGCCATCCGCCGGGAGGAGTGGCTTTGGGCGGGATTTTTGTTTTTTTTCCCCGGCCTGGCGGACGTGATTTATTTTTTTTATGTGATGCGCGCGGCGCCGTCGGCGACGATGGGCTTCGAACTGCCGGGGGCGCACGACCGCCGGCGCATCAAGGAATTGCAGGCGCAAATTCACAACCTGGACAAACCGCATCACTACCTGGAGCTGGGCGACATTTATTTTCAGAAGGGCCATTTGCAAAAGGCCGAAGCCTGCTACCGCGCTTCGCTGGAGCGCGATCCGCAGGACATGGACGCGCGCGCCCACCTGGGCCAGTGCCTGTTGCGCGCCCAAAATGCGGCGGCGGCCCGCCCGCTCCTGGAACAAGTGTGCCGCGAAAAGCCCATGCACGACTACGGCCATTCCTTGATGGCTTACGCGGAAGCGCTGGGGGCCTTGGGCGAGACGGAGGCGGCGGCCGCCGTCTGGCAGCAAGTCCTGGAAAGCCACAGCTACGCGCGCGCCCGGGTGCAGTTGGCGGAATTGTATCTGGCCAAAAATCAGCGGGCCCTGGCCGAGGCCGGTTTGCGCGAGGCGCTCGCCGATGACGCGCACGCGCCGAATTTCCAGCGCAAACGCGACCGGGTGTGGATGCGCAAGGCCCGGCGGCTGTTGCGGAGGTGAAAGGCGGCCGGCGGTTGGAGGGAAGCGGCACTGTCCAACAATCGAACAGCGGCA
>JBEKIA010000051.1:0-29583 GCA_050011995.1 Verrucomicrobiota bacterium | reverse complement strand
AATCAGAACCGTTGAAATTGAAGGAGGAATCGCCCTCATTTTGGATCGCTGCCACATCGGCGCTGGTTCCCCCAAATTTCACAACCGTCCCCCCCTCAAAAGTGACGGGCTGGTAAAGGCACAAGGGGTCCCCGTCTCCAAATACCAGGTAGGTCGTATCCGATTGGAACACAACGTTCGTCTCAATGTCGCCCCAACTGAAAAAAGTGTAATCCAGCACCACCCCGGCCTGGGCCGGCATGGACATGCTCAATTTCATCGTCTTCGGCGCCGCGGCGGAGGCCACCTCTTTGGGCAGGAGCGGCTCCAGCGCGGCCAGGCTCTTGACGGCGGCCCCGGCCGGGGCGGCGGAGGCATGCAGCGGCAGGTTCTGCACCGCGTTCGATATGGCCGCGTAGGGAATTTCTTCAACGAGAAATTTGCGAAGTTCCAACGTGGACCAGTGTTTGGAAACGCGCCCCAAAACCGCCGCCTTGGAGCCATCCAGGCCTTGGGTGAAAAAGGCCTTCCCCATGCCGATGGCCATTCCGCCAAAATTGATCAGAGTATCCTCCTGCACGCCGCTCACGACCAGGCTCCTCGTCTTGGTAGGCGCCGGCGGCGAAAAGAACTCCGTCAGCACTTCAAGCCGCGTCGAAGCCGGGGACAGTCCGGCTGCGGCGGACTCGGGCGCGGGGGGCTGCTCCCGCAGAATCACATTTGTTCCAATCCGGCCTTCGTCACGCGATATTCGAGATCGGCCTTCAGCCCCTGGAACGCATCGGCATAGACGACCCGGTTGCTCCCGACCACCGTTCCCTGGGAATCCTGGAGCGGCGCCAAAAGCACGCTCGTGCCGCTCGCGCTGTCCCAATAGGCCAGGCCGTACACCCGGCTGTCGAAGACCTTTCCATCGGGCGTAACCAAATGGATTGCGCCGCCGGCGGTGTTGGCATTGCCGGCGAAATGCACCTTGTGCGGGGCCTGCGTCGCGGAAGCGCCGTCGGCCCCAATTTCAATCGTAGCCACCGAATCCACCCACTGGCCGTTGGTTTTGTAACAAAGGCCGGAGCCTAATTCAATGTAGGCTGTATTGGTGACGAATGACACTCGCCCGGCGGCATTGGTCCGGCTGGTAATCCTGGCCCAAGTCCGCGAATTCCCGGAGCGCGCAACCACCGTAGCGGCAGGAAGGTTCGTGTTCGCGGAAGCGGGTTGCGAATTCGTCTGCGCCTCCAGCGAAGCCTGCAGGACGCAACCCAACATGACGGGAAAAACCATTTTTTTCATAAAGAAACCTTTCGAGATGAAACCGCCGCAGGAAATGAGACTGTCCGGGTATAACCCTTGCGCGAGCTTGAAAAGCCCCCCACGGCGCCACCGGCGCCTGAATGCCGAAAATAATTTCAGAACACCTTTCCGGCGCAGGGCTAACAACACCACCGCGCAAAACCAAACGACCGATTCTAAATTATTTAATGAATGCTACTTCCTAGAAATAATACGCGATGTCAACCCCTTTCTTTCAAAATAGGCGATTTCTTTAAAGGTAATAGATGACGATGTTCTAAAAATCATTCTTCCTTATCGTACACGACGCAGACCGAGCGGAGAGTCCAACACATTGTCAACCTCAAATTGATGGCCGGTCGAAAAAATGGGAAAAAAGTGACCGGAGATGACTTATGGTATTCTTCTTTGATTCACTGATGGTGGCCGTGTCTGCTGGCGGCGCGAAAGTTATGAGTCCAAGGAGGTTGGTGAAATGCGACCGGGAAGCAAGGATGTCGGGATTTATTTGCGGCTTTCTTCCGAAAGCCCGGGGGCGCCTTCGCGCTATTCCCGGCTGTCCATCATGTCAACAAAACCGAGGACAGCGGCGCGCTTGAGACAAAATTCCAGGCCGTCGGCCACGCCGTGTCCGTGCGAAAGCTGGCTGACATATCCATTCTGGCGGCGAACGGCCTTTTTCACGGCCTCCACGGCATTGTCCGGGGCGGCCAGCCAGCGGGCATGGTCGCGCGAGAGCATGGGCAGGTCGTTGAGGTGGTCGCCGGCGGCGAAGGTCTCCTCGTTGCTGATGTTGAGGAGGCGGGCGATTTCCTTGAGGGCGCTTCCCTTGTTGAAGTCGCTGTGGCTGAAGCGGGCATAGACGTCGTTGCGGACGACCATTAGGCCCGGCACTTGGCGGCAATACTCATCGAGGTACCGGTGAATGGCCTCGGCGTCCTCGTTTTTTTCCGCGATGAAACAAAGGGGGGAATAGGAATCCTCGTAGAGAGTGGCGTTGAAGCGCTGGCGCACCCAGGCGGTCAACCGCGGCAAATCGGGGCGCACCCGCTGGAACAATTGGCGGTGGGCCTCGGCGCAGGCGCGATTCCACGGCTCGCACTCGACGTATTGGGAATCGCGGCGGACGTAAATCTCGCGTTCGACCACCACCAGAAAATCCGGTTTGATGGGCAGATGGGCGCGCCCCAGCGATTCCAACAGGCTGGAAAGATCGCGTCCGGTGTTGATGACCCAGCGCGCGCCGCGGTCCTGCAACCGGCCGAGGATGCTTTGCAGGGCGAGCGGGACGGGAGGGTTCTCGAACTCGGCAAAGAGAGTCCCGTCAAAATCGGTTGAGATCAGTTTTATGGGCAAGGCCATGAGAAAAGGGACTCTACCGGCCCCGGCGGGAGAAGGCCAGTGAAATGCGCCCTCAAGTCCTTGCCCGGGACCGCCGATAGAACCAATAAGACAGAATCTCGCGGCAGGACGGTGCCTGCCCGGGGAAGTTTTATGGCCGATAAACGCATATTAATCGCGACCGCCGATCCGCGCGCGCTGGCCGAATATGGGTGCGCCCTGGAGAAGGAGTGGACGGTCAAATTGGCGGCCGGCCCGGACGCCGCGCTCGCCGAGATGGCCCTGCAGATCTGCGATGTGCTGGTGGCGGATTGCGCCCTGCCGGGCGCCAGCGAGGGCGTCGAATTATTGGACCGCATCCACGCCGAATATCCCAAAACCATCCGCATTCTGCTGGCCGGAGAGAGGGACAACGAGCACCGGATGGCGGACGTGGAAGGACCGCACTTGATTCTGACCAAACCGTGCGACCCGGAAACCCTGAAAAGCGCCATCCAGCGCGCCCTGTCCATTGACCTCTGGCTGGCCAACGACAAATTGCGCGAACTGGTGGCCCGTCTGCGCACCTTCCCCATCGTCCCTTCTCTTTATCTGGAAGTGATCCACGCCCTCAAGTCCCCGCACGCCACGACCGACGAAGTGGGGGCGGTCATCGCCAAGGACATGGCCATGATGACCAAGCTGCTGCAGGTCACCAATTCGGCCTGTTTCGGAATGCCGCGCAAGATCACCGATCCGGTGGAGGCGGTCGGCATTCTGGGTTTTGAAACGGTCAAGTCCATGGTGATGACGCTCAAACTTCTCAGTCAATACGATAAAGTCAAGCCGGTCTATTTCTCGATTGACCGGCTGTGGCGGCACAGCACGGAAGTGGCGCGCCTCAGCCGCCGGCTGGCGCTGGCGCAAGAGGAGGATCCGGCGCTGGCCGAGTCGGCTTTCACGGCCGGCTTGATGCACGATTTGGGCAAGCTGGTCCTGGCCTCCAATTTTGATGAGCAATACAACGGCGCCCAGGCCCTGGCCCGCCAGCAACACCTGCCGCTCTGGCAGGTGGAGAAGCAGATTTTTGGCGCCAGTCATGGCGAGATCGGGGCCTATCTGCTCGGCCTTTGGGGGATGCCCATCGAGTTGGTGGAAGCCGCCGCCCTCCATCATAACCCGTCCCGCTGCCTGGCCAAACGCTTCACCCCGCTGACCGCCGTCCATGTGGCCGACGTGCTCTATTATGAAGCCAGGCGCGACAAGGAAGGCTTCGTCGCTCCGTCTATTGAGGAAGCGTATCTGGCGGAATTGGGCCTTTCCGGCCGGTTGCAACTCTGGCGCGAGATGGTTCTGACGACGGATTTGCAGGGGACCGAATTCCGCGCCCGGCCCGGCGAAACCAGCGTTTTCAAGAAACCAGGCGCGGCCGGCGTCAAGGCCGTGCCGCACGCGGTCAAGCCGGCGCCCGTGCTTTCTCCGGCGCTCTCCGCGTCTTGGTCTGTTGCTTCCCCATGGCGGCAGCGCTGGGTATGCGCCGCAATGGCGGCAGCCGTGTTTCTTGTCGCTTTCTTGCTGGGCACCGCGGCTCTGGTGCGCTTGGCGGTGGCACCCGCGGTTCAACCAAGCCGGGGAAAGGCCGCAAACCGGCCCGTGGCCGCCGCCGCCCCGGCACGAATCACCGTCGCCACCCTCGTGCCGCTTCCGGCCGCCCCGTCCCCGTTGCCCGGCGATGCTCCGGCGAACGCCGCGGAGACTCTTCCTTCGGTTGTCGCGCCCGCGGCGCCTCCTGCCGCCGCGCCCGCCGCGCCCCCGCCGCCGTCGGCGAAAGAGCTGGCCTTTGCCGATTTGAATTTGCAATCCATCTTCTATTCCAAAACCAACCCCTGCGCCGTCATCAGCGGCAGGCGGGTGCGGCCGCGAGACCAGCTTCCCGCCGGCGCGGTGGTGGTGGCGATCAGCCCATCCGCAGTCACGCTGGAATTTGAAAACGAGCGCAAAATTCTGGCGCTGAAGTGATCACCGCAAAAAGGCCTCCGGCAAGCCGCCGTCCACGGCAATGATCTGGCCGGTGGTTTTGCTCAGGCGGTTGCTCACCAGCAGAAAATAGGCTTCCGCCAAGTCCGCCGGAGTGACCGGCGATTTGGCCAGTGTCCGGTTGGCGTAGAACTGGGCCAGTTTCTTGACGAGCGATTCGGTCGCCTCGCCTTCGGTGCAGGGGATGTTGTATGCGGCCAGCAACAAAATGATCCGGTCGCGCGGGAACAGGGCGCTGCCCGCCACCACGGTCGCCGGGGCGACGCTGTTGACGCGCACCAGCGGCGCCAGTTCCACCGCCAGTTTGCGCGCCAGATGGCTGGCGGCGGCTCTGGAGAGGTCGCCGGCCAGGCTGCCTTTTCCGGCCGCCACGGCGGCGGCGCTTGTAGTCAATACGAGACTTCCGGGCAACCCCTGTTCTTTCCACGCCTTGCCCGCTTCGTCGGCCAGCAGATAACCGCCGGTCACGTTGGCGGCGAAGATCCCCGCCCATTGATCGTCGGGGATGCGGCCGGAGGCGTCGCCGGGCGCGCAAATTCCGGCGGTCACGCAGATGGAATCAAAACCACCGTAGGCCAGCGCCGTCTGGTCCAGCATGGCGCGGATGCTCCCCCGCCGGGCGATGTCGCACCCCAGCCCGATGGCCGGGCCGCAGCCGGAGACGCCGCTGCCCGCCGCGCCGAGGCCCGGCCCGTATTGGTCGGTGATGGCCTTGGCGGTGGCGCCGGCTGTCCCGGCGTTCAAGTCCGCGCAAACCAGATGCGCGCCCTCCCCGGCCAGCCGGAGCGCCGTTTCCCGGCCGAGGCCGGAACCGGCCCCCGCCACAATCACCACTTGCCGCGCCAGTTCCTTTTCCGCCGGCAGTCCGCGCCATTTGGCTTGTTCCGGCAGGCCGTATTCGATGTCAAAGGCCTCCTGCCGCGGCAGCGCCTCATATTGGTCCATCGCCTCCGCGCCGCGCATCACCTCCACCGCGGCATTGTAAAATTCCGCCGTGAGGCGCGATTCGCTCTTGTCCCTGCCCCACGCGATCATCCCCAAACCGGGGAGGAGAATCACGGAGGGATTGGGGTCGCGCATGGCGGGCGAACGGAGATGTTTGCAGTCATGGTAATAATGCGAGTAATCCTTGCGGAATTGCTCCAGCCCGACGCTCAATTTGAGTTTCAGCCCGGCGAGGTCCTCCGCCTGTGGATCCCAATTCACATAAAGCGGCTTGATTTTGGCGCGCAGAAAATGGTCCGGGCAGGAGGGGCCCAATTCCGCCAGGTCGTGCGCATTCCTGGAATTGATAAAGCGCATGAGGTTGTCGTCGTTCTGCACGGTGGCGATTAAGCGCTCCCGCCGGGACATCTGGCCGCGGAGCCAGGGCAGGATTTGCGCCAAAGCCCAATTGCGTTTGTGAAATTCGATGCTTTGGTATCGGACGCCGCCGAAGGCTTGGGCGTGGCCGCCCTTGGCCTGGTATTGTCGTTCGACGAAGGCGGCGGCCTTCTCAATGCATTGCAGCGTGCGCAGATAACAGGCTTTCGGATCGTCATCCCAACAGATCAAACCGTGCCGGCCCAACAGGATGGCTTGGATGCGCGGATTGGCGCGCGCGATTTCCTGCGCGGCCAGGCCCAGTTCAAACCCCGTCCGCCTCCACGGCACCCAAGCCGCCTCGCCGCCGAATACTTTCGCGGTCAACTCCTCGCCCCGCTGGCTGGCCGCGATGGCGAGGATGGCGCTGGGGTGCGTATGGTCCACATGCCGTCCGGGGAGAAAGCTGTGCAGCGGTGTGTCCATGTCGCAGGGCCGCGGGTGCGGGTGAAAGGCGCAACGCGGGTAGAGCGCCGCCATCTCGTCCCCGGCCGGCGAATGGGGTCCTTGGTCTTTCCGGCGGGCGTAAACCTCCGGCAGGCCGAGCAGTTTTTCCTGGCAGAACGACGAAAAATCTTCGCGCGTCCAAGTGCGCCAGTCGCCCCCCGAGCCGCTGACCCACAGCACGGCGACGGATTGGCCTGTGAGCGGGTCCTTTTCCTCCAGCTTGGAGGAGGTGCTGCCGCCCCCGGTGTGGGTGATGCGGGGATCGGCCCCCAGCCAGTTGGAGCGGCGCGCCAGCAGTTCCACCGGAGAAAGGGCCGCCGCGGCGGCATCGTCCCAAAGATCATTGACGTATTGGAAACTCATTCTTCTCTCTCTTTTGCTTGATTTGCCGGCGCACTGCGCGTTGCATTCCAACAATCACACAACAGACCGTGCGCAAAACCGCCGCCATTTGAGGGCATCCGCCCGCCAAAAACAAGACCGAACATCAGCGCCCAACGTGTCTGGGCGCCGGTGATTTTTTGGGGTGGCGGTTTCCGGTTCTTCATCTTAATCTTGCTCCTCATCTGAATCCCAAATCTCGATGCCAGCGGTTTAATCACAGCGATTCGGATTACTGACTGCACGAAGCAGATTAAGATCATGATTATGATTAAGATGAGGAGAGGAAAAAAGTGAAAGGCGCCCAACGTGTCTGCCTGGCCGCGGACCTCGGCGCCAACAGCGGCCGCGTCCTGGCCGGCATCTATGATGGCCGGCTCCTGGAATTGCGGGAGTTGGTTCGTTTCCCCAATGATCCTGTCAAGTCGGCGGATGGCTGGCATTGGAACCTGGAGGCCCTCTTCGCCCACATCAAAACCGGCCTCGCCCAGGCCGCGCGCCAATTCGGCCCCGCGCTGGTCTCCGTGGGCGTGGACACCTGGGGCGTGGATTACGCCTTGCTGGACGCGGACGGCAATTTGCTGGGGCCGCCCTTTCAGTATCGCGATGCCCGCACCCACGGCATGGAGGAGGAGGCCTTCCGGCGGATGCCCGCGATCGAGATTTACCGCCGCACCGGCATTCAGTTCATGTTTTTCAACACCATCTTCCAGTTGCTGGCCGAAGCCCGCTCCCCGGCCCGCCTCCTGGAAAAGGCCGACCGCCTCCTGTTCATCCCGGACCTGATTCATTTTTGGCTGGCCGGCCGACGCGCCAGCGAACGCTCCTTCGCCAGCACCAGTCAATTATATAATACCCGCGCCCGCGACTGGGACCGGGAACTGATCGCCGCCATGGGCCTGCCCGGGCGAATCTTCGGCCCGCTGGTCGAAGCCGGCGTCCCGCTTGGCCCCTTGCGGCCGGAGCTGGCCGCCCAGACCGGCGCGGCGGGCCTGCAGGTCATCGCTCCCGCCGAGCACGACACCGCCTCGGCCGTGGTGGGCGTGCCGGCGGAGGGAGCGGAACCGGTTTTCATCAGTTCCGGCACCTGGTCGGTCATCGGCCGCGAACTGGATTCGCCGGTGATCACCGACGCCGGCCAAAAGGCCAACTTTTCCAACGAAGGCGGCGTCTTTGGCACCACCCGTTTTGTCAAGAATATTGCCGGAATGTGGCTCCTGCAGGAAAGCAAACGCGCCTGGGACGCCGCCGGACGGGTCTTGAGTTACGAAACCCTCGTCGCCCAGGCCGCGCGCGCCCCGGCCTTTGCCGCCTTCATTGATCCCGACGCGCCCGAATTCCAGGCGCCCCCCGACATGCCGGAGGCCATCGCCGCCTTTTGCCGCCGCACCGGCCAGGCCGCCCCGGCGGACACCGGGGCCGTCACCCGGATCATCCTGGAAAGCCTGGCGTTGAAGTATCGGCGGACCAAGGAACTGTTGGAAGGAGTGACGGCCAAGCCCGTTTCCTCCATTCACATTGTCGGCGGCGGCTCGCAGAACGATCTGCTGAACCAGTTCGCCGCCGACGCCGCCGCCTGCCGGGTGGTGGCCGGCCCGGTGGAAGCGACGTCGCTGGGCAACCTGCTCATGCAACTCTACGCCCTGGGCGAGATCGGCTCCCTGGCCGAGGCCCGCGCGCTGACCCGCCGATCCTTTGCCACAAAGACCTTCCAGCCGCGGGAGACGTCCGCCTGGGACGCCGCCTACGTTGAATTCCAGAAAATCCTTCCGCCCGCCGGCGCCAATTCGTCTTCCCCGGCAGTGTCCTAATTTGATTTTTTGCGCAATTTGTAAAACACCAACAGGATTAGCAGAACGGCGCTGGACGCCATCAGCAAGAAAAGGCACCAGGGTTCAAGCGATCTTGGCACATGAAACGCCACGTTTGCGACGATGCACCCCAAGTTCACCGCCCCGCTGATAAGCATGATTGTTATTTGTTTCCCACTCATTTCTTTCCCCTCGCTTCGGTCGTGTACGGCTGGATTACATCGCTAGTCTCCGGGGATGCCAATCGTGATAAGAACGGCGACGATGATCATGGCGATTACAATCAGCGCGATTTCGTATTTTTTCATTTCTTGCCCCTCACTTCCGCCGCAATCGCCACTTGCCGCGCCTGTTTTATTGTTGACTATTTGGACACGAACAGCCGTTTCCGCAGATTCCACGGGGGGAATTTCCAGCACGGCGACAAATCGGGTGCGTTCGTCCTTTGGGCCGTCCAGGTGGCTCCAGGCGTAGCACCTTTTGGCTTGAGGGTGGCCGATGAGATCAAAAACCTCCACATCGCCACGCCAGACGGTTTCCCCGCCGAACACTTCATGCACAGGCACGGTTTCAACCCATGAGGATTTGCAGGCGTGAAGGTGTAAAATCACGCTCTGCAATTGCTCGATATATTCTCTATTCGCCACAGCGTTCGATCCATTCCACAACCGTCCATTGGCTCGGCTCGATGCCCGCCGCCATTCCGTCGGTGCATCGCATCGCCAAGTGCGCTTTGCAGATATTATGGTGCGCGAAGTGGAGCGCAACCGCAGCTTCAAAATTTTCGAGTTTTTTGCTGAGTGCGTTCGTAGCAGAAAGGGGTTAAGAAAGGGGTCCCGCATAAACGCGTATTTTACGAGGTCTGGTGTTTTGTCGGGCGCAAGTTCAAATGCCTATTCGGGTGTGCCGACGGGCGTTCTCGCCGGTCAGTTTATGTTGCATGATGAACATCTGCCCCAAAAGTGGCCTGGTGGAAACCCACGGCCTGCCGCAAACACTTTGGTTGACGGCATCGCTTATGCGCGCCAGCGCATGGGCGATGCCGCGCTGGGCCTTTTGCGCCTTTTCGCGGCTGTCCCTTTCCTGAAGAAGCGGCGCGGGCTGGAATGCCGGTTGACGGGGCGGGGCGGATTTCATTACGCTTCGCGGCAATGATTATTGCTCCTTCGCTGCTGGCGTCCGATTTTACCAGGCTCGGCCACGAAGCCGCGCGCGCGGACCGCTCCGGCGCGGACTGGCTGCACCTGGACATCATGGACGGGCATTTCGTGCCGAACATTTCCTTCGGGCCGGCCGTGGTGGAGGCGGTCCGGCCGCTGAACAAACATATATTTGACGTTCACCTGATGTGCTCGCGCCCGGAAATCCTGCTGGAACCGTTCGCCCGGGCCGGGGCGGACCGCATCACGGTTCATGTGGAACTGGGGCAGCGGGTCACGGCGTTGATTTGGAAGATTCGCTCGTTGCACAAGGAGATCGGCCTGGCCATCAACCCGCCCACGGCCATGCGGGCCGCCGAGCCGTTTCTGGGCGAAGTGGATTCGCTGCTGGTCATGACGGTCAATCCCGGTTTTGGCGGGCAGTCGTTCATCACGGAAACGCTGCCCAAAATCCAGCAGGCCGCCGCCTGGCGGCGGGAACGCGGCTGGAACTACCGCATCGCTGTGGACGGCGGGGTGGATTTTGAAACCGTGGCGCAGTGCGCCCGGGCGGGGGCGGACACCTTCATCAGCGGGACCTGTCTTTTCCACCGGCGCAACTTGAAGAGCGCCGTGGCCAAATTGAGGAAAGTGGCCGAGGCGGCGGCCCAACCCGGCATATAAATCGCGCATGAGCGTCCATTTCGGAACTGATGGCTGGCGGGCCGTGATCGCCGAAGATTTCACCTTCCATAATGTGGAACGTGTGAGTCAGGCCGCCGCCGATTATTGGAACGCCGCGCCGGCGGCCTTCACGGAGAAAAAGATCATCGTCGGTTATGACCGCCGGTTTCTTTCCGATCAGTTTGGGCGGCGCGTGGCGGAAGTTCTGGCGGGAAACGGCTTCGAGGTCGTTTTGAGCGGCTGCCCCACGCCCACTCCGGCGGTTTCCTTTGCTGTCAAGACACAAAAGGCGGCGGGCGGCGTGATGATCACGGCCAGCCATAATCCGCCCATCTTCAACGGCTTCAAAATCAAGGCGCACTACGGCGGTTCGGCCGAGTCGCCGCTTTGCCAGGCGGTGGAAAGGCTGCTGGATCGGAACCCGGTGCGCGCCATCGCGGCCGCGGACGCCATCCGCGCCGGGCGGCTGAAAGTGCGCGATTTGCGGCCCGCTTTGTTCCGGGCGATTAAAAAGATTGTTGACTTCAATTTGATCGCGCGCTCCGGGCTGCGCTTCGCCCACGAGGCGCTTTTTGGCGTGGGGGCGGGCTGTTTTGAGGAGTTGCTGCGCGGCACGACCTGCCGCGTCACCACACTGGACGGGCGGCATGACCCGAATTTCGGCGGCGTCAATCCGGAGCCGGTCGCGCAAAATTACGCCGCCAGCTCGGCCTGGCTGAAAAAGCATCCGCACGATATTTGCCTGGTGACCGACGGCGATGCCGACCGGGTGGGCGGGATGGACGGACGGGGCCGGCCTTTGACCACGCATCAGATTATTTGCCTGTTGCTCCATCATTTCATCGTCAACCGGCGGGGCAGGGGACGGGTCATCAAGGCGCTGACCACGACTTCGATGGTGGACAAGATGTGCGCGCACTACGGCCTGGAACTGGTGGAGACGGGCGTCGGGTTCAAGTATGTCTGCGCGGAAATGCTCAAGGGAAACGTGCTGCTCGGTTTTGAGGAAAGCGGCGGGATCGGATTCCCCGAACTGATGCCGGAGCGCGACGGCATCGCCGCCGGCATGATGCTGCTGGAATTGCTCGCCACAGAGCGGGTTTCCGTCCACCAGCTTTTGCGCCGGCTGGAAAGGCAATTCGGCCCGCATCATTACGCCCGGCTCGACACGCATTTCCCCATGGAAAAACGCGCCGCCCTGATGGAATACTGCCAGACCCATCCGCCGCGCCAGTTGCTTGGCTCGCCGCTGGCGGAAATAAAGGCGTATGATGGCGTCAAACTAATTTCACAGGACGGGTCGTGGCTGATGCTGCGCGGTTCGGGGACCGAGCCGGTTCTGCGCATCTATGCCGAGTCCAAATCGCCCGCCGCCGCCGCCGCGCTGATCCGCCAAGGCGCGCGGCTGACGCGGATGAAGTAGCGACGAAGAGCGCATTTGAGTTTTTAGACGGGCACTGATCGTAAGTCCAAGGCGGCTTCCGTCGGCGCCGTCAGGCGCGACATCTCTGTAGTTGGACGATGGAAACAGATTCAAGCTCCGTGAGGAGCGGCATATTTCGCTCCTGACGGAGCTTGGGAAGTTTTTTCCACTTGTTGACTACAAGTATTTCGCTCCTGACGGAGCTGCCGGTCGCCTTCCCAATGCGATTCGTCTTGCTTTCCGCCGCGGAATGTGGTTGACTTGTTGTCGGAGGCTGTATGAAACAAAAAATGAGACGCATTTCGCCGGCATTCACTCGCAGTGAGTTGCTCGTGGTGATTCTCGTGGTTGTTGTGGTTTTTGTGCTGGCCGCAGCACTCATGCTGCCGCTCTTGGCCACAGCCACGGCGAAGTCGCCGCGAATTGCCTGCATAAACAACCTCAAAGATATCGGCACGGCTTATCGCCTCTGGCAGGATGATCATGGTGATTTGAGGCCTTCCCATCAGACCGTCAAGAATGGCGGGTGGGGCGATTTCCTGACCAATGCGGATGAGGGCACGATTTGCTGGACCAACTACGTGATCATGCAAGAAGAGCTTGGGGAATCTCCCAAGTTGCTCGCATGCCCGTCGGACAAGCGGAAGGCCGCCGCGGACTTCACGAACGATTTCAAGGATAATACCCACGTCTCCTATTTTGTGGGTGTGGGCGCAAACGACATTTATCCCCAGTCAATCGCAGGCGGCGACAGAAATTTAGGCCCTGGAACCAAACCGGACTCCGATTACGGCTTTTCCCCGAAAAGCGGAAAAGGGAATGATGTGATCATCCCGGTCTCCGGGCCTGTTTCCTGGTCATTGAAGATGCATTCAGCCGGAAACGCTGCAGGCGCCGGAAATATTTTGCTCGGTGACGGCAGTGGGCAACAAGTGTCCAGCGCCAGTTTCAACCGAATCTGGCTGCCCAACGCCCCAGGAGCCGACATCTGGCCCGCCGGCCACATTCCCGCCACTCCCTCCATCCGCCTGGTTTTTCCCTAATCCCCGCGCGCGTTGGTTTCTGTGTCCGCCTTTGACGGTAGGGCGAGACTCTGTCGAGCCGAAACTCGATTTCCTGGGAAGAAGTCACGGCTCGACAGAGTCTCGCCCTGCTATGGGTTGGGATTGAGTCACGGTTCGACAGAGTCGCCCTACCGGGTTGGGATTGGGTCACGGTTCGATGAAGTTGCCGCCCTGCCACCCTGGAGGTTTTACCCCGCGCTCATTCGCGCGCGGCTTTTTCCAATGCTCTGACCAGGCCCGCGATGGTGTGCTCTTTGGCTTCCAGGGCGGGGGAGAAGCCCAGGGCGAGAAGGGCCTTGCTGGTTTCGGGGCCGATGGTGGCGAAGCGGATGCGGGGATGCTGAGTCAACAATTGGTTTAAGTTGATGCGGGCGTGGAAGTTCTCCACGGCGGACCCGCTGGCGAAGGTGATCCAGTCGGCCCCGCCTTTCCAGAGACGGGCCACGGCGCCGTTGCGGTCCTCCGTTTCGGGCGACGTTTTGTAACAGGCGATGTCGTCCACAATGGCGCCCAGTTCCTCGAGTTTTTGGGGGAGTTCCTTTCCGGCCACTTCGGCGCGCAAGAGGAGAATTTTCAAGTTCTCGATGCTCTGGTAATTGGCCAGCGCGCCGGCTATGGCGGAGGCGATGGATTCCGGCGGGGTCAGGTCCACCTTGAGATGCAATTCCTGAAGTTTGGCGGCGGTGGCCGGGCCGACTGCGGCGATGCGCACGCCGCCGATGTCGCGCATGTCGTCAAAGGCCTTGAAGAAATACTCAAAAAATGCGGCGACGCCGTTGGGGCTGGTGAAGATCAACCAGTCGTAAGAGTTGAGTTCGAGGAGCGCGTCGGCCAGGGCCAGACGCTCGGTGGGCGGCTGGATGCGGATGACGGGTATTTCCAGCACGTCCGCGCCGCGTTCGAGCAATTGGCGGGACAACTGGCCGGCCTGCGCGCGGGTGCGCGTGACCACAATGCGCCGGCCAAAAAGCGGGCGCTTCTCGAACCAGTTCAACTGGCGCCGCAACTGGACGACCTCGCCGATGATGGTCAGGGCGGGAGGCTTGAACTGGGTGCGCTCGACCACGCCGGCAATGGTTTTCAAGGTGCCTTCGATGGTTTGTTGCCGGCCGGTGGTTCCCCAGCGGATCATGGCCACCGGCGTGTTTTCATCCATGCCGTGCGCGGTGAGCGCCTGCGAGATTTGCCGGATGCGGGTCACGCCCATGAGAATGATTTTGGTGCCGGGCGCTTTGGCCGCCTGCGCCCAAACCGCCCCCGATTCGCCTTTCTCCGGGTCTTCGTGGCCGGTGAAGACGGTGAAGCTGGAGCAATGATCGCGGTGGGTGATCGGAATGCCGGCGTAGCCGGGAGCGGCATAAATGGAGGAAACGCCAGGGACAACTTCAAAGGGGATTTTCGCCTCCGCCAGCGCCTGGGCTTCCTCGCCGCCGCGTCCAAAGACATAAGGGTCCCCGCCTTTGAGCCGGATGACGCATTGGCCGGCGCGGGCCTTGTCGGCGAGCAAACGGTTGAGTTCTTCCTGCGGGATGGCGTGTTCGCCGGAGCGTTTGCCGGCATAAATGATTTCGGCGGAAGGCGGGGCCAGGGCGAGGATGTCGCCGTTGATGAGGGCGTCGTACACAACCACATCGGCCCGCGCCAGCAATTCGGCGCCGCGCAGGGTCAACAGCCCGGCGTCGCCGGGACCCGCGCCCACCAGGTAAACTGTCCCTGTGGATTTCATGGGTGGTATTCAGGAACGCAGCAGTTGCGCGGCCACCTTTTTTCCCAGGGCGACCGCCTCGTGCAACGCGCCGCTGGCCTCGGCGCGCCGGACATTTTTCGTCAGGTGCGCCACGGCGCGCAGATGAATCCGGGCGCCGCGGCAGTCGGCGTAAGCGCCAATCGGTGTTTGACAGCCGCCGCCCATGGCGTGAAGAAAAGAGCGTTCGGCGGCCACACATTGGAAGGTGGGGTAGTGGTTGAGCCGGCGGCAAATTGCGGCCATTCGTTCGTCCTCCTGGCGTATCTCCAGTCCAATCGCGCCCTGGCCCACGCAGGGCAGCATCCATTCCGGCTCGAGGACGCAAGCGGCCAAATCCTGGGTGACTCCGCCGTCGCGCAACAGGCCCATCGGGGCAATCCGAATGCCCAGCCGGGCCAGGCCGGCGGCGGCTAGAATGGTGGCGTCCATTTCGGGCTGCGCCGCCAGTTTTTGCAAACGGGTCGGAACGTTGCCGCGGATGGGGACGAAAAGGAAATCCGGGCGGAGGGCCAGGAGCTGGGTCTGGCGGCGGACGCTGCCGGTGGCCACGGTCAGGCCGGGGGGGAAATCGGACAGCCTCATCCGGGGAACCAGGCCGTTGTCAATCCGATAGATGAGAACGTCGCGAACATCGGCGCGCATCCCGGCGACGGCGGCCAGCGTCAGGCCGGCGGGCAAATCGGTGGGCAGGTCTTTCAAGCTATGCACGGCCAGATCGGCGCGATGTTCGAGCAGGGCGGCCTCCAGTTCCTTGGTGAAAAGCGCGCGCGGGACCGGGGCGGCGGCGGTGGCGGCAAGGCCGGTCTGCAATTTGTCGCCGGTGGTTTTGATGATTTTCAGGTCGAAAGCCAGCCCGTAAAAATTCTTGCGGCATTGGGCCAGCACCGTGTTGGCTTGGGCGAGGGCCAAGGCGCTGCCCCGGGTGGCGATGACAATCGGATTCATGGGAGGTGGAGCTTAGGCATCGCCGGCGGCCAGTGTGGAACCGTCCATCAACCGGCCCGGGGCGGAGAGGAGGAGCGCGCGCGCCTTGTCGCGGATGACTGCCTGGCACCGGGCGATTTCTTCCTGTCGTTGCCGCAGGTAATCGCCGGCGATTTCCTGGAGGTCGTCAATGTTGTAAAGATAGACGTTTTCCAGGAACTTGATTTCCGGGTCAATGTCCCGCGGCACGGCGATGTCAATCAAAAGCAGCGGCCGGTTCTTGCGCGCCTTCATCAAACCCTCCAGTTTCGGCCGGTCCAGGATGTAATGCGGCGCGGCGGTGCTGCTGATGACGATGTCAATGCCGGAAAACTCGGCGGCCCAATCCTCAAAGCGGATGGCCCGGCCGCCCAATTCCCGCGCCAGGGCCTCGGCCCGCTCGTGCGAACGGTTGGAAACCAGGATGCTGTGCGCCCCGCGGCTGAGAAGGGCGCGAGCGGTTTTTTCGCTGGTGTCGCCCGCGCCGAGGACCATGACGGGGTGTTGGCGCAGGGAGCTGAAAATCTTTTCCGCCAATTCCACGGCGACGGAGCCGACGGAAACGCTGCCGCGCTGGATGTTGGTTTCGGTGCGGATTTGTTTGGCGACGTTGAAGGCTTTTTGGAAAATCTTGTTCAACCGGGCTCCGGTCTGCCGGTGCCGCAGGGCCGTGTCGTAGGCTTTTTTTAACTGGCCCAGGATTTCCGTCTCGCCCAGGACCATCGAATCCAGCCCGCAGGCGACTTGGAAAAGGTGTTCCAGGCCGCGGCAACCGGTGTGGCAGTAGATTTCGTCGCGCAACGGCTCCGGCCACTGGTGGTAGTCCGTCAAAAATTGGCGGAGCAGCGCGGCGGCTTCGCCTTCCGGCGGCTCCATCACGGCGTAGATCTCCACGCGGTTGCAGGTGGACAGGATGACCGCTTCGGCGGCTCCGGCTTCGCGCCGCAATTTTTCCAGGGCCTGGGGAATCGCCGCGTCGGGAAAAGCGAACCGCTCCCGCACGGCGACGGGCGAGGAGCGATGGCTTAATCCGATGACGAGGAAGGGCATTTTTGGAATGGGGAATGGAGAATGGGGAATTGGGAATGGGGAAATTAAAATTTGTGGGTGGGGGACAGCAGGTTGACGCCCCAGAAGGTCAAGAGCACGAAAACGAAGGTTCCGATGGCGCCCCAGGCGAAGCGGCGTCCGGACTGGGCAAACCGGCTGTGCAAGACAATCAATCCCAAATAGAGCAGCCAAACCAGAGCGGACCAGGGCACTTTGGGGTCGGCGGCCAGGCTGGCTTCCGGGTGTTGTTTGGGCAGGAACGGGATGAAGGCCAAACCGGCGGTGAGCAGGAGGAAGCCGGCCCAGAGGAGGCCGCTGGTGATTTTCTCCAATCGGTCCATCGGGGGCAGCAGAGCCAGGAGCGCGCGCAGTTTGTGAAATTTCAGGTCGTGTTCCAGGGTCAGGTACATCAGGGCCGCGACGGAGCTTAACCCGAAGGCGCCGTAGGAAAGCAGGGAGAGCGCGGCGTGGAGGCTGACCAGGCCGTTGCTGAATTCCGGTTTGTCCTTGTAGGGAACATCCAGCGCCGGCATCAGCGCGAAGACGCCGATGCCGAAAATGATGGGCGCGACAAACGCGCCGAAGTGGCGCATGGGCGGAAAGAGGCCCAGGGCCAGGTAAGCCGCCGCAATGGCCCAGGCGACGAAGGTCATGGCTTCGTAGAGGTTGTTGACGGGGCAGCGAGACAGGCTCAGGCCGCGCAGGAGCATGGCGCCGGTGTGGAAAAGCATCCCGGCCAGGAGAAGGAAGTAATTGACATGGTCATGATGGCGAAAGCCTTTGCGCCAGAGGAAGATGGAGTACACGGCGCTGCAACCGTAGATGATTACGGCTATGCAAAAGCAAGTTCGAGCATCATGCCAGGACACGGGGGCAGTATAACCTGCGAGGCGGCGTGTTGAAAGTCAAAAATTCAAGGGCGCCGGCGCAGCCTGCATTTCGCTTTTTTGGGTTCCCCTCGTCATCTTAATCCTAATCCTAATCCTGCCCCGCCCTCTTGCAACAAGATTAGGATTAGGAAAACACCGTCCAAAAAAGTGGAATGCGCTTCGGGTGCGGGGCCGGTCCTATCCGGGAAGGTCCTATCGAGGAGAGGGGAAGATGGAGTGGTGGAGCGGTGGGCGCAGCAGGACGAGCCGGCGGGATGATTAAACAGCATCCCAAAACTGAGGATTTGGACCAGGAGGCAAAAGGACAACAGCGAGTGCGGTATAGACGCGCACATTATAGGGGGGAAGAAGGCGGTCATCTCCGGCCAGCCTGATTTCAAGCATGTTTCCACCAGTCATTCCGAGCGGCAAAATTTCTCCATGTGCATGGGAATGCGCCGGTTCACCCGGCTCGCCAACACCTTTTCAAAGAAGCTGGAAAACCACGAGCGCACGGTGGCCCTCTATTTCATGTATTACAATTTCGCCCACATTCACCAGACGCTGCGCCTCACACCGGCGATGGAGGCGGGCATCGCATATCACGTTTGGAGCGTGGAGGAAATGGAAGCCCTCCTCAGCCCAAGCCTTACCCAACCCTAGAGCCCTTAGCGGAATAAAGATTGCCGCAAGCCGCGCACGACAGGCCATCACCGTCAGGGTCATTCCCCAGGGGCACGGGCAAGGATTTTTCCGACAGACATTTCGTGCAAATGGGCACCCCCGACTTGGGGTGGAGGTGGTAATTGTGCTCTGCATCAAACTTATATTTCAATGTTAAAGGAGTCCTTCCCAATGAACGAATATAAAAACACTGTAGAAGACATATGGTGGTCAGTGTGGCCAATATGGACAGGGTGCCTCTCGGGGATAATTTGGGCAAGATGGCGCCGGCGACGTAATCCCACATCTCCCGCACAAAAGGTGATGCTTCAAATCCAAGCCCTGCTCCTATCAATGGTACCAGGACTGTCAGCGCTTTTTCTTTTATTGTTTCTGGTTTCACTTGTTATCTAGTTTGTCAATACTCCGCCGGCCATCGGTGGCCGCACCTCCGGCACACATTGACCTCCGGGAATATGCGATCCGCCATTGCGTTGGCGATGCCACCCATGAGAATTCCAGTGAAACTCAATGGGGTAAAAACGAGCGGTTTAGAGGGCTGGCAAACATCGTATGCGTAGGGCGTGCCACAGTTTGGGCAGGTGACTTTCCGCATTGATTCCTGATATTCGGCCTCTGCCCGCTTGACGATGCCCTGAATATGATCGGCGAGCAAACGTGTGAACTCACGGTCGAAAAGCACTGTTAGGCCCCCACACGCCGGGCATTTGGCCTGCCGTCCGTGCCCAACTGGAGAGTATGACAATTCCGTTTTGCAGTGCTGACAGGCGCAACGCAAAGCGGCAGGCTTGCCGGGCATCTCAGTTATGACCCGATAATAAGATTCCCCATCAGGCGGGATGGCGGAAAGGGCCTCGTCTCGAATCCTCATTCCATCGCCCAGTGGCCCAAAATTCATTTTGGGCTGATATTTTGGGTCGGAAATCAGGCGGGTCATTTTGTGGCAGGTTGGGCACTCGATTTCCATGCCAACTCCCTCCGCTGGGAATTCCAGCTTTTGGGCGCAATTGTCGCAAAAACCCGTCCGAAATGTGGGAGCATCATTCACATATCAAAATCCTTAAATATGACAATAATCAAAGACGAGACTGGCAAATGGCGGTTCATTATCGTTGAGGCAGATTCCCTGTCGGAGTTTCCGGTGATTCGGCTGCTCTACACGCGGCTACATAAGGAATATGGAATGCAGACACGCCTACGGTGGTTAAAACGGCAAACTCCGAGGCGGCGAGGTGTGCGAAAACCGGCCAATCGGAGTCAATCGGTATAATCATAAATTCGTCCGTCTCGCTAATGAATTTGGAGGTCTGTCCGAGTGCGTCAAAAGCCTCCTTTTGGGATGCGAAGACGTGAGCGTTGTTTATGGTGAGTGCTGCCAGTTTGGCAAGTTCGGCATTCCAAGAGATAATTCTGGTATGGAGGTTCGTGTGGTCGCAACAGCGAACCAACAGGACGGCTGGCTTGACTTTGGGCATGCTCGGGATTATACACCTTTTCGAGGCGGGAACGACAGAAATCGTTTCCGCAAGAAAGAAAACAGGGATCGAAAAGAATGAAATTAGCAAACTTTATGCCTCTCAGGATTCAAATTACGCACTACAAACGCGGCGGTTGACTTTTCAACGGGACGCTGAATGCCCGGCGCTGCCGGGTTGCATCTCGCGAGGCAAGACGCGCGCCGAAGCCCTGGCCAAGATCAAGGACGCCATGACCGGGTGTCTGGCCAGCCTCACGAAGCACGGCGAGCCGGTCCCCCCGCCCATCAGCGGGGAAATCGTCGAAATTCCCGCATGAGCCGACTGCCCGTCTGCTCCGGCCGGGATGCCAACGGCGCTCGCCGGCGCCTTCAATCTGGTTGCGCCAAGACCTTTGGCAGGCATTCGTCGAGCAGAATGCGCATTCAGGCGGCGGCGACCAGGTGATCGCTGGCTTGTTCGAGAAAGGCCACGGCCTGTTTGCGCGAGACTGTGGGATACTGCTCCAGAAAGTCGTCGAGCGTCTCGCCGCCTTCGATATAATCCAGCAGCGCCCGCACTGGAACGCGAGTGCCGACAAAGCACGGCTCGCCGCTCATGATTTCCGGATCAATCACCACGACGGCATTCTTTTTCATGCCAGCAATTAAACCCATCCTTGCCAGATTGACAACCCTGTAGTTTCTCCGTGATTACGGCCTCGGCGGGGGGTGGGATTGGATGAATTGGGTGACGGCCTGGCTGACGGTGACGTGCTGCTGGTTGATGATTTGGGCGATGGCGGCAGTGGCAAAGGCGGTGGCGGTGGACGTGCCTTCCTCTTGCCAGGCCTGGCCGTTGAGATAGACGATGGAGGTGCCCGGTTCCATGGCCCTGACGAACGGGCCGTCGTTGGCGTAAGAGGCAAGCTGGCCGTCCGGACCGGAGGCGGTGACAGCCAATACGCCGGGATAGGAAGCAGGATATGTCAGCGCGGCGCCGGGGGTGTTGCCGGAGGCGGCGACGAAAAGAACCCCTTTCTGCGTCCCCTGGTCAATCAAGCTGTGCAAGGCGCTGCTGTCCCCGGTGCCGCCCAGGCTGAGATTGATGATGTTGGCGCCGGAGTTGATGGCGGCCACGATGCCTTCAAGGACTTCGTAGGTGGTGGTGCTGTCGCCGCTGGGATAGACGTCCACAGGCAGAATTTTGCCGGGGTCGCCGGCCATGCCTTGCACCAGGGTTTCGAACATGCTGGTTCCGTGGGTGATTTGGTCGGCCGGCTCGTTGGGCTGGCCCACCACGGTCAGGGGAGTCAGGCAATACTGCTGGAAGGCGTTCTGCATTTGCACGGCGGTGTCCACCAGGCCGATGACCACGCCATTGACCGGGCTTTTGGGATCGAGCACAGGCGTCTGGCCGGCCGCGCCGGGAGCCGAGGTGGCCACGCCGGACAGGGGATTGCTTTGCGCCGGGGCGGGGCGGTCCACCACGTAGTTGGAATCAATCAAGCCAACCGAGGTGTCGCCGCCGAGTTGATTGGCGGCGGCGGCGGCGGCATCGGCGTCGGCGAATTGCAAGCGATAGAGTTTGAGGCGGTCATCGCGGCGGACAATCTTTGCGCCCAGGGCCTTGGCAAGATCATCAATGGTTTCTTTGGAATTGGCCTTGAGGCGGACGAGCAATTCATTGGGAATGCGGTAGTCTTTGGGCGCTTCCGGCGGAGACGGCTCGACGGGCTGGGTGGCGGCGCCGGGCACGGTGCGATAGACCAGCAACCGGACAACGCCGTTGCTGGAGTCCCTGGTAAAATTAACATTGCCGAGCAGGCGGTTCAACGCTTCATCCGGGGGGACATTTTTGAACTTAGCGGTGATGTGGGCGGTAGTCCCCGGCTCCATTTGAGCCTGCCATCCGGTGAGGGCGGAGATTTTGCCGAGGAGTTTGGGGAGGTTCCAGTCCTTGATGTCGGCGGTGACGCCGTCCTTATTCGTGCCCCAGAGGAGGGAGTCGGCGGCGCGCGCCGGCGCGGCGGGCAGGAAGGCGGCCAGGAGCATGGCCCCCAATATGGAACACCTGATTTTTGACATCTACTTGGGTAAGATAGCAGAGAAAGGCAGAATGCAAAATGAGAAATCAACCGGGGAATTTGCGGGAAGGCTCAGTTCACGAATTTTTGCGCCTGAAGCCAGACCAAACAGTCGGCGGCCCAAGGATGGGGATGGGAGAAAGGCGGCTTGTCGGCCAAGCCCAGGCCGTGGCCGCCCTTTTGGTAGATGTCGAGCGCGAAGGGCACGTTGTTTTTTCGCAGCGCCGACGCGAAAAGCATGCTGTTTTCCATCGGCACGGTGCTGTCCTCGAAAGTGGCCCAGATGAAACAGGGCGGGGTGCCGGGTGTGACCTGGAGTTCGTTGGAAAGGAGTTGCACCAGTTCGGGCGCGGGATTGGGGCCGAGCAGATTTCTTTTTGAGCCGATGTGCGTGTATTGGCCCATGGAGATGACGGCGTAACAGAGGACGCCGAGGTCGGGCCGGGAGCTTTGGCGCTCAATCGGATCGCCGGCGGCGGCGTTGCCGGAATCGAAATGGGTCAGCAGGGTCGAGGCCAAATGGCCGCCGGCGGACGAACCCATGAGGCCGACGCGCTTGGGGTCAATTTTCCAATCGCCGGCCCTGGCGCGGACCAAGCGCACGGCGCGCGCGGCGTCCTGCAACATGGCGGGATGGTGATAGCCGCTGGAGGCAAGACGGTATTGGAGGACGAAACCGGTAACGCCGTGCTGGTTAAGCCAGAGCGCGTAATCGTTGCCTTCGTGCGGGGCGAGATGTTCGTAGCCGCCGCCGGGGCATATAATCATGGCCGCGCCGGTGGCGGAGGCGGGATCCGGCAGGTAAGGAGTGAGGGTGGGGATGTCGTTGCTGGAGGTTCCCAACGCTCCGGGCGCGCCGCCGGGCCAGAGCGGAATGGCGGTTTGAATTTGAGCGGAGCAGAGAATGAACGACAAGCCCAAGATGGCGGAGAGGAGAGACAGTTTCATATTGAGCGCCGGCCTAATTTCCCTCCGGGGTTTCGCGGGTGGACAGGGGGCTGGGCGGGAGTTTGAAGGAATCCATCGGATCGGGATGGGCGGGATCAAAACCCTTGAAGTCGTCCACGATAAACCTGGCGATGGGCAGGTTGTTTTGGCGGATGCCTTGCAGGACGCACTGGGCGATCTCGTAGCTGCCGTAATCGCTGTGATGGGTGATTTCGCGCGGGCTGGCGAAGGCCCGGGGAGCGGCCTCGGGACCCAGGGCCTGGTAGAAGGCCGCGCCCATTTCCTGAAGGTCAATCAACGGGACGTTTTTCTCCCTGGCCACCAGGCGGACGGCGTCGGGATAGCCGCCGAAGGAGTTGGTGATTTTGCCGCCGGCGTCAAAGGAGCGGCGGCTGACGGGGGTGCAGAGGACGGGAAAGCCGCCGCGGGCGCGAGTTTGGTCCACGACTTTGCGCAGGTCGCCGGTGTAGGTTTGCAAGGCATTGGCGGCGCGGCTTTTCATGTCGTTGTGTCCGAATTGGACGAAGAGCCAGTCTCCCCTTTTCATCAGGCTCCAGACCTTTTGGAAGCGTCCGGCGCTGAGAGAGGAGGCGACGGATTCGCCGGACTCGGCATGGTTGGCCACGGCGACGGCGGGCTTGAAGAAGCGGGGGAGCATCTGGCCCCAACTGTTGAAAGGCTCGCCGGATTGATCGCAGACGGTGGAATCGCCGAGGATGAAGAGAGTGGGAACATCGGCCCGCTGGATTTCCAAGGCCGAAATCGAGGGATGGTCGCCGAGAAATTCCAGCGTGAGGCGGTCGTCCCACGCCCACTTTTCCTTGTCTTTCTCGCGGTCCTTCAGGCGCACCTGGCCGCCGCCGGCGATGGCGGGCTGGCGCACATTGACGATGAAGGAGCAGGTCTGGAACTGACCGGGCTGGGTGCGGATTTGCTGGAGCATGAGGCGGCGCAGTTCCGCTTCGACGGTGGTTTCGGCAGCGGATTGGGGATTTCCCAGGGTGACGAGGACCTTGTAATTGCCCTCCGGCAGGGCGACGGAGAAGGCGAAGGATTTGTCGCTGGTGATGGCATGGCCCGGCTTGTCGCCAGGGCCATGGACGAACTTGACATCGGCGCCGGGTTCAAATCCGAAGCCCGTCTGGTTGGAATAGGTCGTTTCAGGCGTGACTGGAATGCAGCCTGGAACCGGCGGCGAACGGAAGGAGAATTTGAAGAGAGGATTGGCCTCCCGAGGCATTTGGGCGCAACCGCAGATGAAACCCAAGGCCAGGCTCAGGAGCGCGAAGCGGGCAACGGGCCGGCGAAGGTTCATGGTTCGCGTCGTCAGATTTTCTGGCGTGGCCCTGTCTTGGTTCTTCATCATAATCATAATCTTCATCATAATCTTAATCTCCTCCGCGTTGGCTTTGATGAAACCCGCCAGAATCGGGGTTCGGGATTATGATTAAGAGCAAGATTACGATTAAGAGCCGGAAACTGCCACCCCAAAAAATCACACGCACCCCGTGGAGAACATTTGGCCTTCCTGCTTCTGGCCCGGCAGGCCAGATAGCCCGCGACCAGCAGGCCCGCCGCCCATCCGCCCAAGCTCAGGTAGAAGGTGGTGAGCGAAGGATGATAGCGAAATTCGACGGTGTGTTCGCCGGGCGCCAGAAACACGCCGCGCATGATGTAGTTGCAACGCAGCAGGCGGGCCGGCTGTTGATCCACCGAGACGCTCCAAGCCGGGGCGAAGCGCTCGTTGAGCAGCAGGACGGCCGGCAATTTCGCCGCGGCGCGCAGCTTGATGTCCCTGGAATGGTAGTCGGTGATTTCGACCGCGCCGGCATCGGCCCCGGCATCGCCCGCGGCTTGCGCCACCGGGGTGTTGGTCCAGAGCAGGACGGTTTGCGCGGGGATGAAATTGCGGGAGAGCAAAGTTGCCAGCGTGGCCTGGCCGTTGGTTGGGGTTTCCCAATGGGCAAAGAGTTTGGCGCGGGGCAAAACGCGGTTGAATTCGATGATGGCGTTGGTGGCTTTGGCGTCCGGAAAGACGGTCAGGTCGCCGGCGTCCTCCAGCGTTTCCCCGGCCTCTTTCCTGGCGATCCGCAGTTTGGACACGATATGAAAGCCGGCCTGGGACGGATCGGCGCGCTGGCTCAACAGCGCGAAGGCGTCGGTATTCAACAAAAGGTAGCGGGTGCCGGTCAGTTCCCACAGGCGCACGGCGGGGAAAAGATCGGTGCTGAGAGCGTCGGTTCCATGGAGTTCGAAGTTGCGCAGGTAGGCGTCGTCCATCTCCGGCATGCGGGGCATTTCGGCGAAATCCAGGCATTGAATGTCGCGGTAGGGGAAATCATTTTGCATCCAGAAGTTATACAACGGGCCTAACGCAGTCCTGGTATTGGAGCTGCCGGCCCGGCGCGGCGAGAACCGGCCCATGACGCGTTGTTCGTAGGGCTTGTTTGCGGTGAGAAAATCCGTCACGGCGCTGGGGAAGTATTTTTTTTGATAATCGAAATAGTGTATCCAGGGCAAATCCGAGCGGCCCAAATCCAGAATCAAAATGGCGCCGAGGCAAAGCCAGGCCATTTTGGCGCGGGAACCGCTCCAGGCGCCGCTGAGGATGCCCGCCAGCGCCCCCGCCGCCAGAAACAGAAAACCCAGGAACCACGCTCCTTCGCCAACACAGAACCCGGCCATTTTTGGCGCCCACACTATGAAGCCGTGATCCACCAAGTAGGGGACCAGGCGCGATTGGGAGGAGACGAAAAGGAACGCCCAGCCGGCCGCCGAGGCCGCCAGGACCAGCGCGCAAGCGCCCACCCATTTCTTTTCAAACCCGGCCGCGTGGGACCACCACAATCGGATATGTTCGGGAAGCCAAGCCGTTCGTCTCACTGTGTTCTGCAAGTAGCGCCGATGCAGAACCTCCAAACCATAGCCTGCAAGGATGATCCAGATGAGGTGAAAGGGATGCAAAAACTTGATCGGATTGCGAATGGTCGAAAAGTAGGGCAGGCGATACAGGAGGGCGTAAAGAAAACCGTGGCGTCCCCACGCCGCCAAAATCGAAGCCAGCGCCGCCACACCCCAGAACCAAACGGCGCGCCGCTCGGCGGGTGAGAAAGGCGTGTTCGGGCCGCGGCAGGAATTGGCCAGGGCGAACACCGCCAGCAGGGTAACCAAGACCCCGGCGTATTCGCCGGCGCCGCTATGGCGTGTGATGAAGCCGAGGTGCTGGATGATCATATCGGCCGCGGCTTGGCGAGTGGGCCGGTCGTTGCTCTCCATTGCTTTTTGATCGTCGGGGGTAACAAGGAAGCGTTCCGTGATCTGCGCCAGGACTTTGGCCCGGACCTGGGGATCGTCGCTTTTCAATCCGGGGATGCGCGGATCCTGGCCAACCAGTCCCCAATAGGCGCTGGTTTTGTCCGGGCCGGGTATGTTTGCCGCCAGGCGATAGCCAAAAAGACCGGGAATTGCCAGCCGCAGCGTTTCCACCTTGGGCAGGCTCCATTGCGTGGCAAAGTTCCAGCGCTGTTCCTTTGTTTCCACATCCTGCTCCGTGCCGGTGATGCCCTGGATTTGCGTTCCAACCAGGGAGTGAATGCTGTGGGCGGCAATCAAGCCCGCAAAACCAACCACCAGGAATTCGGCCAGGACCGCCGTGAGCGTCTTTTTGGCCAGGCCGGACTCTTCGGAGAAAGCGCGGAACACTACAAAGATGCCGGCGTAAATGCTCATAATGGCCCCAACGTCATAGCCCTCCATCAGATTCATGCCCACGGCCAGCCCGGCCAAAACCGCCCCGGCCCACGCCGGTTGGATGGACTTGGCCGACAGCGCGGCCAGCGCCAGAAAGACCATTCCGGCCGACACATTCCAGGCGCCCAAACCCCAGCAGGCCGTGGAAAAGAAGTGCATGTTCAGGCCGGCGGCGATTCCTCCCAGCGCGCAGACCGCCGGATGAAACTTCAGTTGGCGAAAATATATCCAGGCGCTGAAACCCAGAAAAAACAACGTGGCCGGGGCGTAGAACTTCAGGAACCACACGGGCGGGAATATGGCTCCAAAAATGGCCGAAAGGGTGGGGGCGGCGCTGGGCGCCTCCATTCCAATCCACAGGTAGTTGCGCCACGTTCCAAAAAACCGGCCGGGGAGGCGGTTGCATTCCTGAACCATCGCGCCCAACGGGCCGTCATTGGCAAAAAGAACCTGGTGCGGCACGAAACTCCGGCAGAACAGAACCGCCAGAACCGCGCCCAGCACCCCCGCAAACAAGAGCAGGGAATTGGAGGCGCGGTCGTTTGCTTTCCTGGCAATCGGTGGCGGGCGCATGTCAGTTCCGGGCGGGTTGGCCATTCATGGTGCGGGTTTGCTTGGCGCGCGGCGCGGGGAGGAACCCGGGAGCGCCGCCCTGTTAAACCAGTCTTGGCACCGGCGGCAAGCGCCTGGACTGCCGGTTCTCAAAGGCGGCGTCCGGGCGGATTTGCGCGGTTTTCGAGGAGACAGGCTCGCGTTGAGGCGATTGCTGAAGCAACACGCGGGTATTGGCCTCCTCCATCAACCGCAGGGTCTTTTCCTGAATGATGGCCATCGTGGCTGGTTGCAATTCGGCGCGGCCCGATCCTTTGCGTCCCCGCCGGAAAAAAACCGCCTCCTCGTCGGAGAGAGTGCGGACCTCGACCTCTCGCAGTTTGCTGAACTGCATGTTGGAGACGGCCCGTTCCACCGTCGCCCCATCATGCCGGGCGCCCAGCCAGCGGAGAAGCCGGCTCAGGATTTCCGCCGGATATTGCAGCACAAGTTCGTAAGGAACAAACAGCACGGGGTAGCCCTCCCGGGCCGCGCGCAAATAGCTGGCCATATTCTCCTCCCACAAGGCCAGATTGGCCTGGCAAAACGCGTCCATCCCAACGGCGGTTTTGAATTTCCAATGCTCTTGATGGTCGTAATAGTGAAAGAGCGACACCAGGGCGTCTTCGGGAGATCGGTAAACATAGACGTGTTTGCATCGTTGAAAAGGCGGAGCCGCGGCGCTCCCGCCGGCCCCTGGCCGCGGCAGCGCGCCGCCAAATCGTTCCTCCATCTCCTCAAATGTTTCATGCGTCTTCACCAGAACGGCGGGGGACGGGATGCTCCCATTCCGCCGGGCGATCCAGTTGCAGTAAAAATCCGGGACGATTTTGTCAGGATGAACCGGCAATTCGGTGGTCGTTTCCACACCGCGAATTTGCAGAAAAACATCGGCCAGCAGATAGCGGATCCAGGTATTTCCCGAGCGGGGAAAAGAGCTGACAAAAACCAACAACCGCCCCTCCCGCAGCAGCCGCATGATTTCCGCGGTGTTGTGCATCTGAATGGCCAGGCGGAGAAGCGGGCCTGGCCCCTCCCGCAGCAGCCGGGGGAGATGCCCGAAATTGCTCGTTTTGAAAAGGAGCCTCAGGGCCGCGCCAAACCCTCCCTGGAGGAATCCGGCGTGGGCGACATTCCCGCGGCTCGTGGCGGCGCAAACCTGTTGGCCTGTCATGTTTAACCTCACTCGATCATCAAATTCGCAAAGCCCTCATGGCAACTCCCTTGTGAAAGCGGCATGGGCGCAATGGCACCCAACCCGCCAATCATCGGTAAGGGATCGCCTCTCTCACTGTGAGAGAAACCCTTACACATGTGGGGGATGTTGTCAACCTCCTTGTTTGCAGAATATTGTAACAAATTCGCGCCACCATTTCCCAAACAGGAATGGCTTGGGGTCGCGGATGCTCGAATTGCTGGCGAAAGTGGAAAAAGTGGCATCTTGCCGTAACGCAAAAAGCATGTATTGTGAGGCCATGATCGAATCAACGGCCGCAAATATGGCCCGACATTTCACTGATTTTCTGGCCAAAGTGGAGTGCGGCGAGACTAACCGAATCCTCTACAAGGGACGGATTGTCGCCCTCAAGGTGCCGGACAGAGATTTTATGACGGGAAAGGAGGCGGCGGAGGAGTTGTTCCGGGGACATCGCGCAGACGCCGAAGCCGCCAAGGCCATCGCCCGCGAACTCAGAAAGCTCGATTTGGAATCCGAAGATGCCCTGGATCATTGACACGGATATTTCCATCGCGGGATCCTTTAAGTCACCCCAAAAACGGGGATTGAAGCCTTATGCAAAAGCCCGCTCCATCCGCCCAATGGCCGTCAGAATCCCATGCAGCAACGCCTGCGGATTGGGCGGGCAGCCGGGGATATACACATCCAAGCCCCGGACCGGGCATGGCTTCGCAGGTCTTCCGCAAGGCCAGTTCCATGTTGCGCGTGACCGGGCCTGTCACCAGCAGCATGTCGGCATGGCGCGGCGAGGCGACGAAGTGAATTCCGAATCGCTCGATGTCGTACACCGGGCTGTTCAGACTGGTGATTTCCACTTCGCAGCCGTTGCAGGAACCGGCGTCCACTTGGCGGATGTGCAAAGAACGGCCAAACATTTTCGCGGCCCTCTCCTGCACTTGCCGTCCGAGAGATTCAAAGGACTCGTTTCCAGAAGGGGAAGGGGCGCGGCCCATTTCTTTTGCCGCCGCGGGCGGCGAAACCAGCCGCTCGTGCGTTCCGTCGCTCTGGAGGCTGTAGGCGGCGCTGCTGACCAGGTCCTCGCGCCGGCGGGCGGCGCATTCGCACACGTTGCTCATGCGAATCTCCGGGGCCGCCTCGGCGCACAGGCCGCAGAAAATGCACCGGGCCAGATCCAGCCGGGCGGAGCGCCCCGCGCCGGCGTCCTCAAAAGAGATGGCGCCGGTGGGGCAGGCGGCCGCCGCGGGCCGGGCGTCCTTCCAGTTCGCCCAGTCAATTTCCGGACGGCCGCGCGCGCGGGGGGAGAGCA